>NZ_BAABWR010000013.1:0-154436 GCF_040370605.1 Aliiglaciecola sp. NS0011-25 | reverse complement strand
ATGGGCTTTAGGCCATGGATTCATTTCATTCAGATTAACCTAATTGCGCAGAGCTAAAGCTCCCGCCTACAATCGAATCTTGAACAATCGCGATTAGAATCGGTCTGCGTGCAGAAAAGGCGCCATGGCTAGGGTTAGAGCCTGTGTATAATTGCCACCACGGGTTTCAAGCCCATTGGTTAACAATCCAATCGCGCCGCCTTTTTGTTTGATATTACTGGTACCAAAAAGCTTATCCATCAACGGACCTAGCTCCTCACCTTGTTGTAAATGGCTAAAAACAGACTCTGGTATAGGCAGGTTAGCACTTCTACCCACTTGCAATTTAGATTGGGCCGAGATCACCACATAAGCAAAAGTAGCTGGACCGTATTCAAAATTGTCAACTCCCCCTTCCATCGCAGCGTAAAAATCAGCGTTAAAATGAGACTGACAAAACTTAACTCGGTTAACTGCTCCTTGGTAAGTTTCCTTTTCTGACATAGGTTGCTCAGAGACCAACGAAGGCGCATCAACCCCTCGACAATCAATCTGTTGCTTTGGAAAAATTCTAGCTAATGTATCTTTAAATGCGCTAATTTTCACCGGATTCTTTGAGCCAACAATGGCTACTACTGTATTGTTTTCAAATTCCATTCACTACGCCTAATCGTTAGTCTGAATGCAGGGCTTCTATTGGATTCAGTTTCGAGGCTTTTATCGCCGGAAATACACCAAATCCAACCCCCACAATCATGCAAATAGACAAGGATAAAACAATTGCAGTTAAAGACCAACTCACAGCCCACCCCGAATAAAAGCCGATAATCTCGGATAGCACTAAACCGAAAAATACCCCTAAAAGTCCTCCTAACACAGAAATAGTGAAGCTTTCGGCCAAAAACTGCTGCTTAATATCAATTTGGCGGGCACCAACTGCACGCAATAAACCAATTTCAGAGGTTCTTTCCATTACATTGGCTAACATAATATTCATAATGCCGATTCCACCTACCAATAACGAAATTCCGGCAACGCAGGCCATAACAATATTGAATATTTCTTGGGTTTGTTTTTGCTGCGCTAATAGAGCTGCGGGGATAACCAGTTCATAATCCTGTACGCCACCGTGGCGCATTTTCATCAACTCAGCCACGGCTTTTGATGCCACAACAGGATCGGTCGTTTTTGCAATGCTAAGTTTTATGCTATCTAACTCGCTCGCTAAATTTTCACTTTTTAACTTTTGTTCTGCGGTGGCGATGGGGATAAAAATTCGATAGCGATCACCGCCAATTTTTACCCCCTGGAATTCATTTTTATTACCCTGAGGAGGCGCTAAAACGCCTACCACATGTAACCAAATATGGTTAACTTTGACGTATTTCCCCAGTGCTTCTTGCTGCGGAAATAGTTCTTTAGCGGCATCCACTCCCAGAACAGCCACTTGGGCCAAGTTATCGTTATCATGTTGGTCCGTGAAGCGACCTGTGGTTAAGCGCATGTTAGCGTGTTTATAATAACTGCTAGATACGCCCAATAGCTGTGCCCCAGATTTTCCATAATCACTGTAAATATCATGAACTTTGATATTTTTGCTTGCGCTATAATCGTCGACAAAAGGCAAGGTATTCATGGCGGCCTGAACATCACCCATGGTTAATCCCATGCTTTCTTCACGAATCTCTACCAGTTCGTTCTTATTGTATTCTAAACCTTGCACTATGATATTGTTGACACCCATGGAATCGATGAGTTTTAACGCTTCGTTTTCTGCACCTTCACCAATATTCAGCATCGCAATAACCGCTCCGACACCGAAGATCATGCCTAAAAGTGTTAAAAAGGTTCTTAGTTTTTGCGCGGACAATTCGGCTATTGCATCCGCTATCAAGGTCCAATATCGAGTCATGATGAAAGCTCCGGCAAACTCAACGCAATCTCATCCCCCGCAACTAAACCGCTCTCAACTTCTACAAAATACAAATTCTTTTGTTTGGTTGTGATCTGACGCTGTTCAAAGCCTTGGGACGTTTTTAGATACACAAAATTTCGTCCTTGTTGATGATGAATAGCTTGTAAAGGCACTAACAGTGAGGGCTTGGCCGGCTGGACTAAGATTGATGCTTTGAGCTTACGTCCGGGCTGCATTAGGCTAATATCTTGTTGTGTTAGTTCAACTACTAATTCGTAATAGGTGACAGGATTTCCTCTTTCAATGGAGCGAGGATAACCAGATACACTGGCCACTTTGCCATCAAAGGTTCGTTCAGGGAACGCATCTAAAGACACTTCAACGTCAATGCCAGATTTTAAACTGATGGCGTCTTTGGCTAATACATACACACGGGCTTGCATGTTATCTAAATTAGGAATTTTGGCAATCGGACGCCCCGGAAACACCGTTTGACCAACAGAAGGTTTTTCCCCCATACGGTCTTTTTCGTAGGTAAGTAGTCCATCATTAGGGGCAAAAACTTGCAATTGCGATAACGCTTGTTGATGGCGTAGATATTTGATTTCATGGCCTTTTCGTTTTATTTCCAACACCCCAACATTACTCTTATTTTGCTCGTCGACACTGTCCTTTTTCCAATCCAAAAAGTTATCTTTAGCACCTAAAAAATCACGATTTTGGAAGGAATCAATAATTTCTAATTTGGAATAAACACGTAAATCATCTATCGCAAATTTATCTGCGAATTCAAACTCATAGTCTACGAATTCTTGCTCGGAGAGGATGTCATTTTGTTGTTGAAAACGTTCGGCTTCGCTTTGAATGATATCCTGACTGAATAACGCCATGCGTAATTCTTCTTCTTTGCTATCCACCAGCAGTTGCTCTGCGTCAAAACGGGCAATAATATCGCCTTTTTTCACTTTAGTGTTTTCATCAGCAAGCCAAGACAACACCATTGGACGTCTGCCTGGAGAAACAATTTTTTGGGCATGCACAGCTTCGATTTCACCAAAACCATTGAGGGTTATATCAAAGGGTCTGGCGTTTACTTCGAAGGTGGGAATCTTTGTCACCTCCTCTTCACAGCCGGTTAAAATAAGCATTGAGAGGGCGATAAAATAGTATGACAGTCTGTTCATGTGCGTTCCTCACTAAGTAATTGCACATTGGCTTTCATGCCCGGTCGCATTTTATCTAGATCTAGCTTATCGAGCTTCACCCAAGCATCAAAGACTACCTTGAGGTTATGCTGAGAACGGTTTCGATAGGCTTGACCAAGCGAGGTGATGGTGCCGGCGTAGGGCTTTTCAGGGTGGGCATCTAACACCACTTTGACCTGCTGTCCTACTTTCACGACAGATGAATCCGATTCATCAAATTCGACTTTCACGGCCAATTTATCCAACGACGGTAACGTTACCAAAGGACGTCCCATAGAGACGGTATCACCAACAGCAGGTTTATTGTCATCGTTATCGACTTGATAAACCACTAACCCATCTTTGGGTGCCTTTACGACGAGTTTGTCTAGACTGTCTTGTATATTTTTGACTCTTAGCGCTAATTTTTTAATTCGCCCATTTTGTACTTCTCCATTAATGATCATGCGCTCTTTGTTTTGTGCTAGTTTTTGTATGGCCTGTTGATATAAAACTTTATTTATTTCATATTCTGAGACTTGCTTTAAGCGCTCAACTTCAGAACGTGATGCATCGGTAATTGCGACTTTACGCTCAGAGATTTCCATATTCATTTTTGCTTCAGCCATGGCTAATTCAAGGTCTTTCTCGGTCGCTTGTTCTTTGAGTTTACGTTTCTCAGACTCCTTAATTGCGGCGTCTAAATCACTTTGTTTACTAACGAGATCCTCCATGAGTTTATCGCCATCAAATTTAACCACTAAGTCACCTTTTTTGAGCAAGGTGTTTTCTGGCGCTAAATATTCAATTTTGAACTGCCACATCCGACTAACACTCGGTGGCCCTATAGGTGCGTCGTGCAGCGAAACCAATTCAGCAGGCGCTACTATGGGTTCGTTTACTCGCTCTTTTTCGCTTATTGCAACGCTGACTTTTGAACAGCTTGTCACAGTGACAACGGCGAACAAGATTAAAAACAATAAAGAATACTGAATTTGCATGCTAATTATCTCCGCGGGTTAGCGGTGGAACATCCACACGCACACTCATACCTGGCAATAAGGTTAATTCAGGGGTATCAACAAATTGAAAAATCACCGGGTAGTAAACACTATTGCTCCACTGTACTTTCTTTTCTGTTTGTGTAGACAAGAAGGTCAGTTTACCTTTGAATTTTTTGCTCGGATAAGCATCCAACACTAACTCAACATTTTTGTTCGCTTTTAAACGTTCCACATCAATTTCATGCACCCAGCTTTCAATTTGGAAATTATCAGTGGCTTGAACATCGATAATATTCCATGCCGCACGCACGTTAATTCCAGCCGCCATTTTTTCACCCGACCAAGGATGAATAGCGTAACTAATAGGACCTTTAAAATTGGCAGTAACACTCATTTTTTCCATTTGACTGCGTTGATAACGAATTTCATCTTCAATTAATCGTATCTGAATTCGTTGCTTTTCAACGCCCGTAAGCAAGGCTTGTTCGGCTAACTTTAGGTTTTCTTCCGCTTTAATCAGCTCCATTTGCGTACGTTGTAAGGTCAGCTCAAATTTACCTTTATCTAACTGACTAACTTGGGATTCAGGCACGTTAGCCTCAATTTTGGCTTGTTCCACCCGCATTTGAGCAATAGTCAACGCACCTTGCGCTTCTAGATACTCTTGTTCCAAGTCCATTGTTATTTGGGTTAATTCGAGCTGCTCAGTCTCTAAGGTCTCTTCATTGGCTTCTAACTGGCTTTGGATTAATGAACCATCGAAAACAGCAATTAAGTCACCGGCTTCCACCATTTTGCCTTCTTCTTCTAACCATTGAATCTGAATGTTCCAACTGCGTCCCCGCGGCGCGGTGACAACTTGTTTTTTGGCTGAACTGATTTTACCTGTCAGCAGTAATGATTCACCTTTTGCCAGAACAGGATGACTAAATATACTCACAGCAAGCACGGCAATGAAAAAAACCAAATTAATGTTCATCAATGATCTTCCCATCTTTCATTCTGATAACCCGTTGCGCATAAGTCGCAATTTCTTCTTCATGGGTGACCATTACGATGGTTTGGCCTGCTTGATGCAATTCTGTTAGCAATGCCATAATTTCAACCGAGGTTTTGCTGTCTAAGTTTCCGGTAGGCTCATCAGCCAAGATCACTTTGGGTTGGTTAATGAGCGCTCGAGCGATCGCCACACGCTGCCGTTGTCCTCCCGACATTTCAAAAGGCTTATGATGTTTTCGGTGACTTATTCCCACCCTATCTATTAACCCTAACGCCCGTTGCATCGCTTCCTCTTCGCTGGTATCGGCATAGCGCAAGGGCAAAAGTACGTTACCTAATGCATCAAGTTTCGGTAATAGGTGAAAGGTTTGAAATATAAAACCAATATGGGTATTGCGGATGCCAGAGAGGGTATCATCGTCTAATTTGGCGACGTCTTGACCTGCTAGTAAGTACTGACCTTGATTAGGCGTATCTAAACACCCCAGCACATTCATTAAAGTCGATTTTCCTGATCCCGAACTGCCCATTACCGCAACAAATTCATTTTCATGTATGTTGAGTGTAACGCCATCTAAGGCAGTGACGATTTCCTCACCATTTTGAAACTGTTTTTTAATATCAATGAGTTGTAGCATTTTAGATATGGGTTCCTAATAATATGCGGATGACTAGACCAGTCACCCTAAATCAACGTAGAAATTGGCGTATTTTTACAATGATATTATGCAGATTTAACCGTTTATAATATAACTACTCGTCAACTGACGAGTTGCAATTCGGCGAACTGTCGGTACACACTGTTGCCTTGCATTAATTCATGATGGCTTCCAATTGCGACTACTTCACCTTTGTCCATAACCACTATTCTATCGGCATTCACCACTGTAGATAATCGATGGGCAATAATCAGCGTGGTTTTTCCATCCATTAATTTATCTAGAGCTTGCTTGACCAGTTGTTCGTTGGTGGCGTCCAACGCACTTGTGGCCTCGTCGAGCAATAAAATTGGTCGATCAGCCAATATCGCTCTGGCAATCGCAATTCGTTGTTTCTGTCCACCTGATAATCTAACACCTCTTTCACCTAAATCGGTAAAATATCCGTCTTGTAATTCACCAATAAATTTATCCGCCCTAGCCGCTTTTGCAGCTTCAATTACCTCATCCATAGTCGCATCTGGTCGACCATAACGGATATTTTCAAGAGCATTGGTTGCGAAAATAACCGATTCTTGAGGTACTAGTGCAAATTGTTTACGCAGATCATCCGGCGACAACATGTGGCAATGAAAACCATCAATTTGAATACTGCCACTAGTGATATCGTAAAACCTTAATAGCAGTTGAAACAAGGTCGATTTGCCGGCACCGCTAGGACCCACTAAGGCTATCCGCTCACCAGGTTCTATTTGTAAGTTAAGATGTTTAAGAACCGCTACTTGCTCAGCGCTAGGATAAGCGAAATTAACGTCTAGAATATCTAAGCGTCCTGAAATAACCTCAGGTAACAATTGAGGTTTCGCCGGTGCTTCAATAAGCGGTCGAGTATTGAGTAATTCCAATAAGCGCTCACTTGCCCCTGCCGCCTTTTGAATTTCACCAATCACTTCACTTATTGTAGCCACAGCCCCGCCGGCCATTACCGCATAAAACATAAATGCAGTAAGCTCGCCGGCGCTAACCCCAGCACTTAGCACCTCTTTAGCGCCTAACCAAGCAACAATGGTAATTGCAGTAATACTGATCCCCATTACCAATGAAATCATTAGCGCGCGATATTTTATTCGATGACTAGCAGCCAACATCACTGCCTCAATACGGTCAGCAAATAAACGACGGTCGATACCTTCATGGGTATAGGCTTGTACAGTTTGAATTTCGTGCAAACTTTCATCCACATATGCGCCCATATCGGCAACACGATCCTGACTATTTCGAGCGTAAATACGTACTCTTGCGCCTAAGAACTTAATCGGTAGGAGCACTAAGGGCACAGCAATCAAAACGTATAAAGTAAGTAAAGGACTGGTAATAAACATCAACAACATCGAGCCAATAAAGGTGATTGACGCTCGCAATGCCATGGATAGGCCCATACCCACCACAGTTTGCAACACTGTTGTATCTGCGGTGAACCGCGAAATCACTTCACCGGTTCGGGTTGATTCAAAAAAGCCTGGGGAGAGATTCAAAAGATGGAAATATACTTGTTTTCGAATATCGGCACTGACCCGTTCGCCTAGCCATATCATTAAATAAAACCGAAAAAACGCTGCTAAACTACCAAGCAAAGCAATCCCCAAAACCACAAACACCATTTGATTTAGTTTGTCACTGTTATTGGCCAAAAAGCCTTCATCAACGACGACTTTGACACCTTGACCAAGCATCAACCAAGACACTGCGCCCACAATTAACGCTAGAATAGCTAACACAACTCTACGGCGATAAGGTTTGAGTTGACTAAAAATCCAACTGATTAACTGACGGGTTTGAATTTTTTCGGACGACATGTGTACTCATTGCAAATAGGTTTTGTTTATCCTACTTAAACTTACCTTACTTGTAATGATAATTCAGCTCAATGCACCTTAAAAACAGTGGAGTGTATTTTTGTTGATTACTTCACCTAACCACAAAGAGTTGTTTTTTATTTATGCTGGCTATCCCAAGTTTATTTTATCTTGTATTTGTTGTTTTAGCGCAGCGGGGTCTTCTACCGAAAGATACACTTTATTAAAAGGCTCATTGAGCATGCCCATCATCGAAAAATAACTTATTTCATGATTAAAAGTGAGTAATATATTAGCGGTTTTACCTCGCCCTAAAATTAGCGATTCGGTCAATTCTTGTTTATTCCAACACCCAGTATCGACGGTTTTTAAGGTTAATAACGGAATAACCATGATAGACAAAAACGATGAATTCAATACTAAATTGTTGTCTAAAAAATACACCGAGTGGTAACGACTTATTCGATAGTTTGCACAGATAGAAATAATTGAATAGCTAATAAAAGAAGCCACAATTAGTGCAACCAATTCACTGATAGTGGCAATTAGCATATAGGCAAGACCAGCAACTAGCGTTAAACCGCATAACATACAAATAAAATGCAAAGGATAACGGGATAATAATTTCAAATGCGTCACTGGGCGCGGATGATTGCGAGACAAAAATGGTAGGCAGTAATACCAACTAGCGGGCTCATAGGAGAGCGTGATGGAGAGTTGTTGCTTTTTCTCATCATCATCACTGTTAATGCTGTTGATCATATGCACTCTTGGATCACCTTTGAGTTTTCGTGCCTGCCAGAGCGATTTGATCACGTGGGCGATTAAGAAAAATTCGATGGCCAGCAAAATACCAATAATCGGAATTCGTAACCACATAACAAATTCAAAATAATCAGCGATCTGTGCAGCAAAACTAAAACGTGCGATACCTGCACTTAGTGAAAAAATTAAGATCATCTTCCAAGGCTTTTGATTGCCTGCCTTGATGATTAATAACCAATACAGAATGGGTAGAAGTAGAAAATAAACTATTGCAAAACCAGCACTTAAAATTGTGTCAGTTTCGCTATTAAGTTGTTCAGGAAGAAAGTAAAAACCAGCGCTATAGCAAATAACAGCGATAATCAAAAAAGCGAGACGAGACTTTACAGCTTTGCGCACATCAGGTTCCTACAACGCAACGATTTGAATAGAACTCGATTCTACTTGAGAATAGTTATAATCACTATGGCTTACAGAGTTTGCGCTAAAAATGAAAATTAACAAAAAATGCCACACTCAGTACTTCAAACTAATGGGGGATTCAGATACGTTAAGAAAGGATTCAAATTGTTGATCTATTTCGCGTCTCTTACCGGATTTCTCAATAAATGCCAAAGCTTCGTTAAAACGATCAATATGTTGCTGTGCATCTTTGAACTGACGAGAGACAATATAAAAAAGTGGAACATTAGCCACAGGGATTTGCAGCACATTGACGTTAGAAAGTTTTGTAAAAAGTGTAGCGTTATTTTCACTTTGTAGATAACCATTGATAAACCCCAAATCACTCCAACCTTTTGCCACTTGCATCACGCATCCACCAGCCGTCGATGCGTTTTGGATTATCAGTTGATGCTTGTCAATTAATGCAACTTGTTCGCGGCTCAGACTGTAACCATGGGGCAAACATAAACGGGCTTTTTTTAATTCCGCTAACGACATTACATGCTTATTTTTATTTGTATATATTCTGACAGGAATCAAGTTAATAGGTTTGGAATAGATAAAAGTCTTTGCTCTTTGTTCGGTAAAAACATACGGAAAAGTCCCTTCATATTGCCCTTCAGCGGTCCATTTATAACCCCGCTGCCAAGGCAGAATCTCAATATCGACCTGTTTCCCCATTTGCTCAAATACTGCTTTTATTATTGATACTGACCAACCGTCATCGATTGCTTTAGGGTCAACATATGGGTAGTAATTAGATCCTGTGGTTAATTCAACTTTATTGTTTTGATGAGAAGATAAACTATTTTGCTGACCTATACTTAAACTTGAATAGGTTAATAAAGACATAGTTATTAAACTAACGACCATACATCTACCCATTCGCAAAATCCCTGCAGTTGTCAATAAACGAAACACTGTTTTAGTCAATGAAGTGAATGACTTAGAATATAATAGAATCGATAAAAATTGAAATATTAGAAATAAAATTCCCTAAAGAAATATGCGTATTTTGAGAATAATTAGCCTAAAGCGCCCACCTACAACCCACCCCTGTAGCATGGCCTTTAGGCCATGGAATTAGCCCACGGAAATAACCCATGAATTTAGCTGGCCTATCTAAGCGGGCCGAAAGCACCCACCTACAACCCAACCCTGTAGCATGGCCTTTAGGCCATGGAATTAGGTCACGGAGATAACCCATGAATTTAGCTGGCCTATCTAAGCGGGCCTAAAGCACCCACCTACAACCCAACCCTGTAGCATGGCCTTTAGGCCATGGATTTAGGCCATGGATTTAGGCCATGGATTTAGGCCATGGAATTAGCCCATGGAATTAGCTGGCCTATCTAAGCGGGGCTAAAGCACCCACCTACAATCCAACCCTGTAGCATGGCCTTTAGGCCATGGAATTAGCCCGTGGATTTAGCCCGTGGAATTAGCTGACCTATCTAAGCGGGGCTAAAGCACCCACCTACAACCCAACCCTGTAGCATGGCCTTTAGGCCATGGAATTAGCCCGTGGATTTAGCCCGTGGAATTAGCTGACCTATCTAAGCGGGGCTAAAGCACCCACCTACAATCCAACCCTGTAGCATGGCCTTTAGGCCATGGAATTAGCCCGTGGATTTAGCCCGTGGAATTAGCTGACCTATCTAAGCGGAGCTAAAGCACCCACCTACAACCCATCCCTGTAGCATGGCCTTTAGGCCATGGAATTAGCCCGTGGATTTAGCCAATGAATTTAGCTGGCCTATCTAAGCGGGGCTAAAGCGCCCGCCTACAACCCAACCCTGTAGCATGGCCTTTAGGCCATGGAATTAGCCCGTGGATTTAGCCCGTGGAATTTAGCTGGCCTATCTAAGCGGGCCTAAAGCGCCCGCCTACAGGACTAACACATTTCAACCGCGATAGCGGTAGCTTCACCACCACCAATACATAGCGAGGCAACACCTTTTTTTAGACCTTTGTTTTGTAAAGCATGTAGGAGGGTAACGATAAGTCGAGCACCAGACGCGCCAATTGGATGGCCTAAAGCACAAGCGCCGCCGTTAATATTTACTTTGTTGCTGTCTAAACCCAGTTTAGTAATGGCTAACATGGTCACCATGGCAAAAGCTTCGTTGATTTCAAACAAATCAACATCCTCTTTGTCCCAACCAGTTTTAGCAAACAATTTTTCCATTGCACCAACTGGGGCGACCGTAAAGTCTTCAGGTTTAATGGAGTTGGTTGAGTGACCTACAATTTTAGCTAAAGGCGTTAATCCAAGTTCTTGTGCTTTAGCTTCTTTCATAATCAATAATGCAGCAGCACCATCAGAGATCGAGCTAGAATTAGCTGCAGTTACAGTGCCGTCTTTTTTAAATGCAGGACGCAGTTTAGGAATTTTATCCGGCATTGCATTACCTGGTCCTTCATCTGTGTCTACAACCACTTCTCCTTTACGAGTTTTAATCGTTAGTGGAGTAATTTCATTTTTAAACGCGCCACTTTCTATTGCATTCGACGCTTTGGTTAGAGAAGACAGAGCAAAGTCATCCATTTGTTCACGGGTGATAGACTCTGCGTCAGCAGTATCTTGAGCGAAACACCCCATTGCCTTTCCATCATACGCATTTTCGAGACCATCCATCATCATGTGATCGATGACTTGGCCGTGTCCCATTCGATAACCGCCGCGGGCTTTAGGCAAAATGTAAGGTGCATTACTCATGCTTTCCATACCGCCGGCAATAACCACTTGCGCAGATCCGGCAGTGACAAGATCATTTGCCAACATAACCGCTTTCATGCCAGAGCCACAGACTTTATTGATCGTCAACGCTCCAGTGCTTAATGGTAATCCAGCTTTTAATGTCGCTTGTCGAGCAGGCGCTTGACCTAAACCAGCTGGTAGTACACAACCCATGATGACTTCGTCGATGATATTTTTATCTACATCACCCAAAACAGCTTTAACCGCTGTGGCACCTAATTCGGTTGCATCTACGGCTGATAAACTACCCATAAAGCCGCCCATCGCGGTGCGTTTAGCAGATACAATAACAATAGAATCATTACTCATTTTTATAACCTCTTATGCTGAATTAGCAGCTCAAAACGTCCTGAGAACAAGACTTTTGATGTCTGCCAATTATTTGCCTTCAAAATTGTAGAAGCAAACTAGAGCAATATTATGCAGAGATCAATGATCATTGTCATATTAGAGAGTATAACTTTGGTACTATTTCACTTACTGCAACACTGAGTAAATTTGCTGTCTTAATTGATATCTAGATATACTCATTGCTTGAAGAAAGGACCTATTAAGTTTAAGCAAAACTGGATATCGATGAAACAACATGATGCAACACCATTAACTGATTATATTGAATACTCTGTCGACGAGATGCAAAAACGCGCGCAAGACTTCTACGAAAATATCAAACGCCGTCATAGTGTTCGCCAATTTAGTAATCGTAGCGTACCGCAATCGATTATAGAAAATTGCATAAAAGCAGCAGGCACAGCACCAAGTGGTGCCAATCATCAACCTTGGCATTTTGTGGCAATACATTCATCCGAAGTAAAAAAACAAGTTAGAGAGCAAGCCGAGCAGCATGAGCAAGGATTTTATGCTGGACGTGCAGGTGAAGAATGGCTTGATGCTCTTAAACCTTTGGGAACGGATGCGCAAAAACCCTATTTAGAGCACGCTCCTTGGTTAATCGCCGTATTTAGTCAGAAAAAAGGCGGTGTGGTGACAGGAGAAAAACACACTAATTATTATGTTCATGAATCTGTAGGTATCGCGACAGGTATGTTAATTACCGCTTTGCATCATGCAGGCTTAGTTACCTTAACCCATACACCTAAACCCATGTCATTTTTATCAAAAATTTGCAACCGACCAGACGATGAGCGACCTTACATGTTATTAATAGCAGGTTACCCAGACACCAATGCCACTGTGCCTAAACATGCACAGAGCAAAAAAGCGTTATCAGAGATCTGCACATTTTTATAACGATGCAAATTCAAGTACCTATAAGGACTAACAGAATGAAAAAATTGATTATCGTGCTACTCGCAACAGTGAGTATATCCGCATGTAGTGACAATGAAGTGGGCGATGTATCTTTAGGTGTATTTACCACAAAAGACATTAAATTAGATGCCTTACAAGATCCCATCGTAACCGGAGTGACTTGTCATATTTCAAGTATCGAAGCTAATTTGGATTTATCGGATCCCTCCGATAGTTCAATTGCTTGCCGTCAAACCGGAGAGATTACCGCGCAGATGATTAATCAAATTGATAAGTCTGATTCCGGTGAAGTGGTGTTTAAAAAATCGAAAAGCATCTTTTTCAAAAATATGAAAGTGAGACGGATTTTTGACCCAAAATCACAAACCCTGATGTATCTTTCATATTCAACTAAAGAAACCTCTGGCAGTTATAAACACAGTTTGTCTACGGTGCCTTTGTGGGGCACCGCAGCCTATCCTAAAAAACTAACTGTTAACTAACAAACAAATATCAACGTTCAGTTAGTTAAGGTTATCCCCCCAATTATTGAATAGCTCAATGATTGGGGGGTCACGTCATTGAGCTTTTGTCTTAACTCAGTGAAATGCTAATTCATCATCACAGAAATTAGGGTTTTCACACTCAATACAAACAGTACCCAAGCTAAGATTCGCCAAAAAATGCCAGCCTTAGTGTATGTTTTGTTGTCTGTTGACTTTTCAGCGACTTGTTCGGTTGTGTGACTATTTGCTGATTTTGTACTTTGAGACTGGATGGTTTGTAAATTTACATGATTTTCGCTGCTCAAACGCAGTGGTTTCCCGTCTAAGCTTTTCACCTTCATCAAAATGTCGCTACCTTGGCAATACACAGACACTTCAATTTTGGGAATCCCCTTTGTGGCTGGCGAAATATCGCTGATATCAAAGGTGCCTAAGAACACAGATTTACTCAGTTTGCTGCTATTTCCCCGGTATAGATTAAGAGAAATAAGCTGCTGATTATCTTCTGAGGTAGAAAAAGTCTGCGATACAGGATTAGCTAAATTAGTGCCTTTAGTTACCAGAGGAGTCAAGGTGCTTCCCAAGGTTTCTATACCAATATTTTGTTGGGCGATCCCGTTACTAATCGCTGGACTATTCTTTTCTAGTACGATAACAACTGCACCATCTTCGGTAACTGTCGTTTCGGTAGTTCCCGTGTCTGATGGCTCTAAGCTGAGGAAGAGGCTACCACGCAGCCGCGTTTCCGCGCCGAATGGCAGTCCGATTCCATTTAAGCGAATAGCTTGTCCGTTTTTATACCCCTCGGGGACTTTTAATTTAAACTGTCGATCAAGGGCGGTAAAAGGTATTTGATTGCCGGCGATGAGTTGATCCTCAGACACCCTAATAGAGGCATGCAAATCTTGCCCTTGAATAGTAAATACCGAGTGAGGCTGGATCGCTATTACGATATATAAATCACCAGCGGTTCCAGCAAAGCTGGTCACATTGCCTTCACCCTTTAAACGAATGCGATCGGCGGTCATCACGCCTTGCGGAATTTTGACTCGCAATGCTTGATTCTGGGCGACTAAGCCTTTTCCTTTACAGACCGAACAAGAGGAGTTAACAGCTCCTTTGGCAACACAGGTTTGGCAAGATACGATTTTACTGAAATTGATATCTACGGTATTTTCCTGAACGGAATCTTCCAACGTGTACGCTAAAGTATGATTAATATCTTTGCCAGCAAGATCGCCGGCACCTTCATCACCTTGAGCTGTGTGCTTAGTTGAACGTCGTTTTGGGTCGTCCTGACCAGCGATTTCAAGCTTCCAGCCATTACGCGTCGCCTCTGCCACTACGTATTTACGCACGGCCGATTCGTCGGCGCCTAAGCTGATGCCTTTACTAACCAGCATCGCCATTTCTGTCTCACTAACCACACCATCAGAACCAGCTAATTCAAGCATATCATCCAATAATGAAAGCGGGTTTTGCTGCTGTGCCGCTTCACTTCCATCAATTTCAACACTGGCTAACAAACGCGCCTTAACTTCTAACATTGTTTGTGGACGTTCTAAGGGCTTAAATTTCAAACAGTCATCAATTAGGGTTAACAACTGAGTTGAATAGCCTAAATCGGTAAAACTGGTTGCAGATTTCAACGGATCTTCTCGGCCACTCACTATGGCCAATATGCGACTTTCAGCTTTGATACCTGCGGTACCCGAAACGATACGATACATTAGTGCACCAAAAGCATGAATATCCACTGTGGGCTTAGCTTCACCAGTGCCTTCAATCTGCTCCATAGGAGCATAAAAGTCTGAGTAAGGAGCTTGCGACTGAGATGCCAACGCAAAATTCTGTTTGGCCGCGCCAAAATCAATTAACACAGGTGAACCATCGGAACGACGGATAAACACATTCGCAGGTTTAATGTCGCGATGTAATACACCTTGCTGATGCACGTACGCTAAACCATCGGCCATAGGTAATAAAAAATGCAGCAATTGCTCTTGTGAATACCGTTGACCTTGGGCTTCCAAACTGGTGATCAATTCATCTAGCGCTAACCCGTCTTCAAAATCCATCACCAAATAAGCAGTCCCATTGGCGGTAAACAGATCTCGACAACGCACAACATTTTGGTGCCGCAGCTTCACTAATGTGCGACCCTCTTCCATAAATCGACGCAAACAATCACTGTAGACATCTTGTTTCGAAGTCCCATGGGGCACCACTGTTGTGCCCTGCCGACTTGCAAGTTCTACCGGTAAAAACTCTTTAATAACCACTTCTTCATTTAAATGGGCATGATGAGCTTTATACACCACGCCAAACCCACCTTGGCCAAGTACCGACTCAATAACATAGTGATTTAACGGGGTGCCTTGAGGCAGCGCTAAAATATTCTCATCCATCAATTATTACACCTTAACGTTCCCGTTTTTCATTATATATTCCTGTTCGCGCAATCGTACTCTCGATAAAATCCCTCTGCCGCTTAAAGCATTTTTTACGGAGGAATTTCCAGCTCGCGCCGCTTTTTTATGCCATTCCACGGCTTTATTGTAGCTAGCACTCATTTTACTGGAACATGCAAAAGGCAAGGACTCTTTAATCACCACCATTTGGCGCAGCAAAACATGCTGTGCTTTGTACACAGCGCCAAAACCACCCTGTCCCAACACAGATTCAAGCACATAATGATTAAGCTCTGTGCCTGTAGGTAAAGCAAATACATGATCAGTCATTTAGCTATAAACAGCCCTTGAAATTCTTACTATTTTTAATATTCAACATAATGGCTTTACCAAGTATATCCCTTGTCGGTTAACCTTTTTTGGGAATCCTCGTGGCCTTGCTTGGCTGCTTTTTTATACCATTCGATAGCTGTTGATAACGAGGTATCCACACCGCGACCAAACTCATAACAAAGACCTAAATCGTACTGTCCCCATTGATTGCCTTGTTCAGCTGCCTTGCGATACCAATAAACAGCATCGGTTTTTGAAACAGAGACGCCATGCCCCCGCTCATATTGCAAACCTAAACTAACTTGTGCGCTGGAATACCCTAGGTCTGCTGCTTTTCGATACCATTTAATCGCCTCAGTATGGGACTGTGTTACCCCTTCTCCATCTCGATACAGATTACCTAGGTTATGCTGTGCACTTGCATGATCTTGATCCGCTGATTTACGAAACCAATAGAGTGCATTGGAGTAAGATTGCTTCACTCCATCCCCATCTCTGTATAATATTCCAAGGTTATTCTGTCCGTATTTGCTGCCTAAATCAGCGGCTTTTGCGTACCATTTTGCAGCCTCAGTTAAAGACTTAGCAACGCCATAGCCGTTTTCATACATATAACCTAGGTTATTCGCAGAATTTGCGTGATCTTGGTCGGCCGATCGTTGATACCAATACACAGATTGCTCGTACGAAACAGGAATATCAGAGTCATTACCGGTGCGATAATTGTTACCTAATTCAAATTGCTTCTCAGCATCTGAGGGGTTCAATCCTTCATTTGTCAATTTCCGTAGAGCTGCTTCAGCCAAAGAACGATAAATTCCAGATGGGTATGTGTTTAGATATCCATCATAATCCATCGCTGTATTAGCTTCTTTAGCCTTGTTCCAAGCGGTTTTATCGGCCGATTCGCTTTGACGTTGTTTCGCCACTCTTTCAAATTGGTCAATACGATTTTGAGCAGATGTGCGGTAGCGTCCTTCAGTTTGCACATCAAGATAATGTTGATAGGAGGAACGGGAGTTTAGTTTTACCGCTGCCGACCATGCTTGATCGTCCTCTTCCTTTTTCTGCTGTTCGGCTTGTTGTTTTGCTAATATTTCAGCTTGCTGCTGTCTTTGATTATCGAGCTCACGTTGTTTTTGCTTTAAATAACGCTCTTGTTTAGCTAATTCTTGCTGCTTTTCTTCATAGAGTGAATAACCATAGAAACTGCCACCTGAAACCAGAGCTAGTACAATAATCAAAGCCAACCATTTTAATCCTCCGGAAGATTCCACTTTTTCGTTGGCTGGCCAAACAGGATCTGCTGTTGGAGTCGGCTTAGGGGGAGGGGGAGCGGGTGCAGGCGGCGGAGGTGTTGGCGACGGCGTGGGAATTGGAGTAGCAGACGGTTGTTCCGTTGCTGTTTGCTCAAGCCCATTGGCAAATCGCCAACCGTGTTGCGTCGCTTTAGAGACTACATATTGTTGCGCCTCGACAGGATCAAGGGTCAACATAACAGCCTTATCCAAGATCAGTTTCATTTCCGCTTCACTGATCTCACCATCGCTACCTGCAAGCGCAATTAAATCATCTAATTTTGCAAGCAAATTCAAAGGCTGGGCGCTATCGTCTTCGCTGTTATTAGCGCTTTTCAGTAATCGGTCTTTCACTTCTTGCATAGTTTGCGGACGATCATTTGCCCTAAACTGCAGACAATCATCTACAAGTTTGAGCAATGATTGACTAAACTCGCCTTTTTGCAGCTCAATCGCCGGAATTAAAGGATCGGGTTTTCCCATGGCAAACGCTAAAGTTCGACTTTCTGCTTTAGTTCCCTTTTCACCTGTTACAATACGATAAATCAAGGCGCCAAACGCATGGATGTCGATAGTAGGTTTGGCTTCACCACCGCCTTCAATTTGCTCCATAGGCGCATAAAATTCTGTGTATGGGGCTTGCGATTGCGAAGCTAAAGCAAAGTTTTGTTTGGCTGCACCGAAATCGATAAGAACTGGTGAACCGTCACTACGACGGATAAAAATGTTAGCAGGCTTAATATCGCGATGCAGCACACCTTGACTATGGATATAAGCCAGCCCATCAGCCAACGGCAGCAAAAAATGCATCAATTGTTCTTGCGAATAATGCTGACCTTGGGACTCTAAGCTACTAATAAGTTCATCTAGCGCTAAACCATCTTCAAAGTCCATAACGAGATAAGCTGTACCATTGGCCGTAAACAAATCACGGCAACGTACAACATTAGGATGGCGCAGTTTTACCAAAGTACGCCCCTCTTCCATGAAACGTCTTAAGCAATCTCCATATACATCTTGTTTCGAAGTGCCATGGGGCGTCACAGTTTCCCCTTGGCGACTAGCTAGCTCAACAGGCAGAAATTCTTTAATCACAACTTGCTCGTTTAAATGGGCGTGGTGAGCTTTATACACCACACCAAATCCACCTTGACCAAGCACTGATTCAATAACGTAGTGATTAATTTCAGTTCCGATAGGTAGCGCTAGTATATTTTCCATTTCAACACTCTTTTTCTAATTATTATTGCATTCACAACTAATTATTTCTGCCGCGTTACCAAGTTAGATTTCTGTTTTCTAACTCTTTTTGGGCTTTTTCATACCCTTGTTTGGCCGATAATCGATACCATTTTATCGCTTCAGATTCGGATTGAGGGACAGCATCACCATTTTCATACATGATCGCCACATTGTACTGCCCGACTCTGTTATTTTGATCCGCTGCCAATCGATAATATTTTAACGCTTCAGAATAAGATTGGGTTACACCATGGCCTTTGTAATATTGGTAACCATAGCTAACGTATGCAGAAGCTAATTCTTTTTCGACCGCTTTTTTGAACCATTTGTTAGCTTCTTGATGTGACTGAGTTACCCCAATACCATCTCTATACATTGCCCCTAAATTATTTGCCGCATAGGCATTCCCAAGCTCAGCACTTTTACGGAAAAACTTTACTGCTTCAGAATAAGACTGCTCAACACCTTGGCCTAACTTATACAGAAGCCCAGCATTATTCATCGCCCCAGTTTCGCCCTGATCCGCAGCTTTTTTATACCAGTATAATGCTTGTTCGTAAGACTGTTGGCGACCATCTTTACCGTAATCAAAGTTATAACCTAGGATAAATTGTTCATTAGAATCAGTAGGGTTCAATCCTTGCTTGGTTAATTCAGCTAAGGCATCTAATGCTTCTTGTCGATGGATTCGAATGGACCCTTTATCTAAATAACCTTGATAATGTAATGCAGAGTTGCCTTTTTTCGCTATCGCCCAGTCAGCTTCATCGCTTTTGATTCGAGCTTGCTGCTGTTCCTGTATGATTTTCAATTCGGCAATGGCGCTATTTGCGGCATTGCGATATTGACCAAATTGCTGGGTATCAAGATAGACCTGATAAGCCGCTGCGGTGTTGCTTGATTTCGCTTTGGCCCAAGCATTTTCATCTTCTGCCTTAAGCTTTAATGCAAGGCTTTCTTTTTGTTGTTGGTAGGACGCTGCTAATCGATTTCGTTCTTGTTCCTGTTGATAATCCACAATCGCTGGCAGAGCTACTAAAATGCCTACAAATACAAGACTCGCTAGAAGCTTGGCTTTAAAAGAGGATGTTTTTTTAGCTTTATTCTGCTCCTCTTGAAGAGCAACTTTGTTGGTTTTTTCAGGCTTTTTCTTGAACGGAGGCTCTGGCTTATCAGCGCTGCTTGTTGACGGTCTGCTGTCCTTCTCAGGAGCATTAGTCGTGCTACCGTCTATTTTCCAATGATTTGCTGCGGCTTTGGTTAATATATAACCTTTAGCTGCTTCGGCATCAATATTCAGTGTTTTAGCTTTACTCAGAATTAATCGCATTGCACTTTCCGAGATAATGCCATCACTACCGGCCATATCGATTAAATCATTGAGTAAATGAAACGGCTGAGGAGCAGGATCCGAGATAACCTCAATAAATGGCTCAGCAATAAGCTGTAACCTTTGTTTTACCTCAGCCATTGTCTGAGGCCGATCTTCGGCCTTAAACTTTAAACAATCATCAATCAGAGTTAGAAAAGATTCAGAATAATCCGCTTTGGCCAAACTCGCGGCTGGGGCAAGAGGATCATCTTTGCCTATCACCATGGCCAGCGCACGACTCTCGGCCTTAACCCCAACAGTGCCGGTTACGATACGATACATAAGTGCACCAAACGCATAAATATCAATGGTTGCTTTGGCTTCTCCACCACCTTCAATTTGTTCCATTGGCGCATAAAACTCAGTATAAGGAGCCTGTGATTGAGATGCTAAAGCGAAATTCTGTTTCGCTGCGCCAAAGTCAATAAGTACAGGTAAACCTGTGCTGCGACGAATGAAAATATTAGCGGGCTTAATATCACGATGTAATACTCCTTGGCTGTGGATGTATGCTAATCCATCAGCTAGAGGTATTAAAAAATGCATCAACTGTTGTTCGGAATAATGCTGTCCTTGGGACTCTAGGCTACTAATAAGTTCATCTAAGGCTAAACCATCTTCGAAATCCATCACCAAGTAAGCCGTACCGTTGGCGGTGAAAAGATCTCTACAACGGACAACATTTTTATGCTTAAGTCGAACTAAGGTGGCGCCTTCTCGCATAAAACGATTTAAGCAATCAGCATACAGGTCATATTTAGAAGAACTATGGGGAGACACAGTTTGACCTTGACGACTCGCTAACTCGACCGGTAAAAACTCTTTAATTACCGCTTCATCATCTAGGTGAGCATGATGCGTTTTGTACACCACACCAAAACCGCCTTGGCCTAAAACAGATTCAATAATGTAATGATTTAGCTTTGTACCTTGCGGCAATGCTAATATATTTTCATCCACTATGTTTCCCCCCTAATGCCTTAACTTATCGATAATTTAAAAAATGACTAGAGCCTAATTTTGCCGTCATCCTGCTCAACACCCACTTCAATTTTGAAATCAGCTAAATACAACACTGCACCATTTACAAGTTCTTGCTCTGAAAACTTTTCCAGCTGTTCAGCTTGGTTGTTGTTTTTCAAAAATGATCCGTAAGAAGAATCTAAATCTTGAAAACACCATGTATCATTTTTAAAGGTAAATTTGCCATGAGTCCCAGAAACCGAGTCATGGGGAATAACCAGCTGGCAAGCGGTATCTCGGCCAATTGTAACTCCCTCATCTGACATTTTTTCACTGTGAATTTGAAACCGCCCTTTGTCGGTTTGCAAGGTTAAAGTGGACGAGATATTCGCAGTTTGTTTAGCGTTTTTGGCCGCCGATTGTTTGCTATCAGTAATATGACACGGCAAATCAGCAAGCAGAATTTCATCACCTATATTTAGCCGTACCGCTTGATGTTTAGTCACTTTTTCAGCGTTTACGAAGGTCCCGTAAGTTGAGCCTAAATCCTCTACATACAAGAACTTGTCGTGCAAAAACAAACGTATATGAAAACTAGAAACAGAAGGATACTGAATAGAAATAGTTGCCGAATCAGAACGGCCAACGGTGATTCCTTTACCGCACAAGGCTGCATTCGACAACGAGTAATATTTGTCATCAACCAATAAAAACCCATAATTACCGGTTAGCTCAGCATTCAATTTGCCAGCTTTTCCAGACTGACCTTTATCGCCGTTAGTGTCTAAATTTAGATTATAGGGAGCGAATTCCGAATTGTCCGCTTTACCTGGGCGAGATTTTTTGAGCATAAAAAACAAAACAACGAACAATAAAAATAAGCAAAGGACAGTTAACAACAGCACTTGGTTACTTATTTCGGCAGTAGACTCTGGCTTTGTATCCGGTTTTGGAATTGGATCGGGTTTAGGATCTGGCTTAGGGTCAGGTTTAGGATCTGGCTTGGGATCAGGTTTAGGATCTAGTTTAGGCGGTGGCTCGTTTTTAGTCCAACGACCTTTTACACCAATGGCGTCAAATGCCATGTGCACTGCTGTTCTTTCTTCACTGTATTCGCCAAAAATAATTTCAGCCGATTTAGCAAAGGCATAACGAGCATCTTGAAAATCCGAGGTTTGCGTTAAGATTTTTGTGGCACCATACTGCCAAATTAACAACGCTTTTTTCATCCCGATTTTAGGAACGTTGTCGCCCCCCAAACGCCGATGAGCTCCCCCTTCGGCGAGCAAATAAAAAGCATGGTTAATAATAGATGAATTAATATGAACGCCACCGTAATCCTTGCTGCCAGTGTAGCGTTCACTGAAATGATCAGGCATATCTTGAATTCGGGTTGGGTAGCTGAAATCACGTATTACTTGGTTACCTAGCCTTAACTTCCAATCAGAAGAGGCTGGTGAGTTTAACCGCTTGTTCTGCCAACTGACGAAACCTACGCCAATAGCGTCACCAATAGCTTCGTTTAATGCGCCCGACTCTTGCTGATAAATCAGCCCTGCCCCATAAGCCACAATACCGTGGGTGAGTTCGTGCATGATAACTTCAGGATTTTGTAATAAGGGAGCATGTATCTGCATTAAACCAAGTGAGTCACTCAGTTCAGTCCAAAATGCGTTAGTGGTATTGTTACCAGCACAACTCAGACTTTCTTCATAAAATTTATTACCAACAAAAGCCAAAACTTGCACATTGTCATGTCTATCGATGCCAGAATGGCCAAACAGAGTTGTTAAATAGGAATTAGCATCATCTAGCATAGCGGCTAATTTTCGCTCACTGGTAGAACTTGCCATAGACTGGGATTCAGCTGGCGGATAAGCCTGAATGTAGCCGCTATCAGCCATTATCAATAATTCGACTATGGTCGTTGGACGGTTATAACCAACCACAGCGCACATTTCATCGACATCAATCAAACCATAACTAAAATCAAGGCGATTGGGGATTTCTTTAAGTACAGAACCGTTACTAGAAATAACCAAAGTATATAAATAGTCCAATTGATTTTTTTTGAATTTGCCACGCACTACGGCTGCTGCGAGCAGTTCTTTGGCAACTTTGAAATATACAGGTTTAACCTCAGGTTGGTCTTGGTATTCAATTTTTAACTCAGCTAAAGTGGCCGTTACCGTTTGTTGTAAACTCGCCATACTTGGCGCAGCGGGTGCAGGCAAATCAGTCGTCATTAAGTGAGCACTAACAGGTTGCCCTTGTGACAAAACCAATACTGACTGATGGGTAAATACATCAATATTATTTAGTTTCTGTTGAATCCGATAGATGCTGTAGCCGTTATCTTCTTGGGTACTTTGCAGTATTTGTATTTGCGCAGCATCAGACATCCCTAAAAGCGCTTTATTCTCACTCACCCAGCCATTCAGATCTTGCTCTGACTGAATAGGCGTATCAACAGGCTCAAATGAGGTTTCTAGACGAGGGGCTTGCAGCGCTGTGGCACTTCCCCTCCCAGTTTCTTCAAACTGCTGAGCCGCAATATTAGTGAAGCTAATGAAAACAGCGATTAAGGCAAAGTATTTCACCACTTATGATCCTTAACGACTAACATGTTTAGGTACTAGGCGCAGTGATTCACAGCTAGCATCAAGCAAAAATAAATCAAACGCTTGCCCAGTTTCTTGCACGATAATGTCGGTTAACCAAAAATAGCCTGAACTGGCAGGGTCAATATAAAGTACGGCGTCAGATTTACCTTTTTCAATTGTTTTTGCTTGTTGACTTTGAGCACTTTGATATTGCTTAAAACAGGTTGCAAAATCATGGCTTGGAGAGTCTGGCACTTGCGATAAATTACTGACTTTGCCAGAAATCACCTCAATCCCTGAACTGGTTTTTTGATAACGCAGTAAAGCGCCATACACTGGTGTATCTTTGACCTTTAATTGAACTGTGATAATTTCAGTATATTGATCTTTCATCACATCCGTTTTGCTTAATTTACTGCCCTTTGACAAACTACCATCTTGGGTTAAACGATCTTCAAGTTTAGCAATGGGATCTTCACCAGCAGCAATGTCTAATTCTAAACTTGGCGCTGAATCTAAATTGGCGTTCAAATCTGCAGGCCCAGATACATTGCCTTGCTCATCAGAACTAGCCACTACCTCTACATCAACATTTTTCACATAATTTTTTACAGCCGAAGATGGTGGTGATTGCTCCATCGAATCAACACTTTTGTCAACCTCACTCACCGACTCTTCAACAGCTTGTTTCGCATCATCAATGGAGTCAGTTACCTCATTGGCGACCTGTGAACCAACTTGATCAAGGGATTTTTCAACATCCTCAAGCACTTGTTCAGCTTGGTTTTCAATTTCCTCTGTTTCTAAGTCGCTCGCAATCTTAGCATCACTATCAGTGCCTACTTCCTTGAGCATATCTTCATGCACTTGTGCATCATTAGGCGAAGGCTCAAACTCATCTTCGGTTAATATTTGCGGCTCATCGGTGCAACATGGTTCGATGGAGGTACGGTAGGTAAAGTAAAGCAACACTAACAACATTAAGGCCACAAGCGCCAAAGCGATCACTTTCCAATTAACGACTGTCTTTATCTCGTTTTCACTAGGCGTGACTGTCTTATTCGTCACTGACGTCGGAGCGGTGCTGGAAACTGAAGTTTGTTGTTGTATCTGTGCTGCTGTCGCTGCCTCAGTCTTGTTTTCAGATGTCAGCACAGCGGTGCTTTTATCCAATTCACACAATACAACGGTGGTATTATCTTGACTGGGCTTAACTTGCAATGTGTCATCCATGCGGTTAGCGAATATGTAATCTCTATTGTCATTTTTGACTAACTCTAAGATTTCATCATTGTCGAAGATTTCCCAGAAACCGTCAGTACACAATACAAAGTACTCACCGTCATTTAGCTGCCAGTGAGTGATTTCACAATGGGCACTGTCACTACCATCAAGACAGTTCAAAAGTTGGGTCTGGCTTGGGTGTGTGGCTAATTCATCTTCGCGTATTTCACCCATCAAGAACTTTGCATAAGCAAGGGAATGATCTTTGGTTTGTTTTACTTTGCCATTTTGATCAAATTGGTAAATTCGAGAATCACCAGCATGGGCAGTGACTAATTCGCCATTGAATTGCAATAATGCTGTTAGCGTAGCAGCGGTTGAAATACCTTGCTCACAAGTTTGTTTAATCGCTGCATTACACTGCTGTGCAAAAGCATTTAGAAAATCTTCAGCATGCATAAAATTATCGCGAGTTTGCCAGAACTCGCCACTTTTATTAGCGATAATTTCAGCTGCCAACTCGCCTTGCTTAGTGCCTCCCACGCCGTCCGCTACAACGATGAATATATCGTTATTCTGGTCACTCAAATGATAAGCATATCGGTCTTGATTGTAATCTCTGCCCGCTTGTTCAGATTTTTCAAAAATAATACGGTTATTAGACATTTATAATTCCCTTCCACGCGCTCTTATAATGGCAACGCTGCTTTAAATTCACTGATATCCTGATACCTGTGTTCAGGTTGCAGTTGAGTGGCATAAAATAATGCATTAGCAACAGTATCGCCGCAGCTATGAGACACTTGTTCCAACAACATTAAAATAGGGTCGCTGCCATCGCTGTTTGATTGCGTATATCGGTCAAACGCTTTAATCGGCCGTTGCCCTGTTAAAAGTTCAATTATCATCACCCCTAAAGCGTGGATATCAGTCCAAGGACCTATAGGGAAAACATTATATTCTTGTTCCAATGCAGCATACGACTGAGTATTTTGGGCTTGTTGACTCACGTAGCCACCCGCTACTTTTACCGCCCCAAAATCGATTAAAATAGGATGCAGCACTGCACCTGAACGTAAAAACACGTTACTGGCTTTAACGTCTCTGTGTACCAAGTTTTGTTGGTGTAAATAATCCAGCCCTGCTAATACGCCAGGTAATACTGCACTAATTTGTTGCCACGAAAACGGCTGGTTATGAATTTCAACTTGTTGCACATAACTTTCCCATAAGGTATTACCAATCTCTTGATGCATAACCATATAGGCAGTACCCGCTTCGTAAAAACAATCGTATACATAAACAATGTTATCGTGATCTAAGGTGAGTAAAGTTTCACATTCATTTTTGAACTGCTGCAATGCTGTTTCATAAACTTGGGTCAAATCCGCCATGAAGGGCTTGACCATGCCGTCAACACGGTGAGCAATTTGATTCGGCAAATACTCTTTAATAACCACTCGATATTCAAGGGAAGCATGTTGGGCAAGATAAACAACACCGAAGCCGCCGCTACCCAGCACCTTTTCAATAACATATCGATGTATTCGATCGCCGGGTTGAAGTTCTCGTTCCACAATACTGTTCTTAACTTACTTGGGCATGAGCGCAATTAACAACGCTGCGGTTAACGACCCGTTGGAAATATCTAAATAATTACCCAAGCCAGCTTTTGCCAACCCTTGATAAAATTCTTTTTCGTGTTTTTCATCGCCAGAGTAACGCACAGATACGCTGTATTTTTCATTGGCGAAGCGTTGAACTTTGGTCATTAATGGTCGAGCTTCACCAGAGTGCGCTTCATCATCAGTAATGATAAAAATCACTCTACGTTGCGCCTCAGAACGCCATTTGGTGTCCAGCGCAGCTTCAAATCCTGCGTAAACCGATTCACCATTATCACCAGGGTTGAATCCTCTACCAATACCCAAGTTAAGATTGACTTGTTCTAAATAAGATTTTAAAACAGCGATATCTTTGGTGAGGGTAAGAGGGAATTCAGACACAGGCCGATCAAAGTTTTTATCTCCAAAGGTAACGATGCGCATGGCCGCTGAGTCAGATAACATTTCGATAATCCGTGCAATATTGCCAATTTCAGCACGTAAACCATTGATTTCTTGCCCCATACTGCCAGTCACATCTAATACCACCACTAAATCAAGGGTTTGCATTTTTTGGAACCCCGATGGCGTGGGTTTAGGCACTGGAACTGGATCAGGTTTTGGCACACTAGGCGGTGGACACACCTTCACTTCTGGACACGTTTGCGGCGCAGGTGCGGGAATTTTCGATACATTGCCAAAAAAAGGAAGTGAAATGACAGCGAGTAAAATAAACGCGCCCATTCCTGAAGCAAACAAATCTAAAGCTGACATGCTAAAGATATTGATTTCCCTACTTTTGAGCTTCATCTGTCGATTTCCCTTTTGATTACATCACCGGCAATGACTAACATTGCCGGTTAGGCAAATTTAAAGCACTGTGACTTTAAACGATATCGTGCTTAAGCGAAGAACCATATCATTGCTCAATTCCATCGGTTGACCTGGGATAAGCTGGACTTCATTTAACCAACTGCCGTTTTGACTTCCCATATCTTCCACATAGATTTTATTTTCGTGCAATCGAATCATTAGATGCTTTCTGGAAATCTCGCTCTCTCCCAAAACATAATCTACTTGAGCACTTTCACGACCTATGATTTGACCTTCACTTTGCGCTAATGCTTTACCATTTATTTTAATTCTTACGGTGTCACCTTTGGTAGTCGAACCATCTAATAAGATATCGTTGAAGGACTTCTCCATTGCTGCGATTTTACCTGCTAGATTATCTTTTTCCTGAGCAAGGCCACTGGCTTCTTTAACTTTATTTTGAAGTTCGTCTGTTTGCGCTTGCATCGCTTCTTTTCGCTTACGCATAAGAATGACGAACAGCAACAACATAACCAATAGCAAAACGCCACCACCTAATAAAATGTAGGTTTTTTGCTGTTCAGACTTAGCCTGCTTTTGCGCTTCTAATTCGGCGGCTTGCTCTGCTTTGGCCTTAGCTTCTTCGAGCGCTAAACG
Source organism: Aliiglaciecola sp. NS0011-25 (assembly GCF_040370605.1). Taxonomy (NCBI): domain Bacteria; kingdom Pseudomonadati; phylum Pseudomonadota; class Gammaproteobacteria; order Alteromonadales; family Alteromonadaceae; genus Aliiglaciecola; species Aliiglaciecola sp. NS0011-25. The sequence continues at coordinate 126,593 of NZ_BAABWR010000013.1, read as the reverse complement.
TTCCTCTTCGGCTTTTTTGATAGCGTCTTCGGTTTTCTTTTGTTTTTCTAAATTTTCTGCAGCAATTTTAGCGGCTTCATCTTTCGCTTCTTGCAACAACCTGTCAGCTTCTTCTTTGGCTTCTTGGGCTTTCTTTTGAGCTTCTTCTAATTTGGTTTTCGCAGCCAAATCTGCATCTTCTTTGGCCTTTTTAGCAAGTTCAGTAAGTTTGCTTGCCTCTTCAGCGTCTTTTGCGGCTTGTTCTGCTTTGGCTTTTGCTTGCTCTACATCCGAAAGACAGACTTCATCAGCAACGCTAAAGGTAATATTATTTTCACTTAGAAAAGACTTTAGTGTTTGTGTAGATAATGCATAAGCGATGTTTTCTGGCGCTTTCATACCCGCAAAAATGGCCGTTTCAAAAACACTTACACCTACCAATTGTTTACAGTTATTCAGTAAAGGCGCTGCCCACTGTCCTTCTTGGTAGAGCGCAGTGTGAACATAAATATCGCCTTCGGAGAGATCTTTTACAGGCTCTAATCGCTGAACGATGGAAGGGGTTTCTTCAGAGTCGGTTTTTAAGATCAATTGCTCACCGACAGTTTGTGCCTCTTTTGCTAACAAAACAGGGTCACCAGTTACATTGCTTGCGGACAAAACCGCAAGGCGCTTGTCTTCGTCTTGGACTATCACTGTAGCCAGTATTTTAGCTGCTGGTGTCACTGAGTTATCGACAATAAAAAGTGATTTAGCACCATCTATCACCTCTGCATCAGTGACAAACTGGTTATCATTCACTTTAGTCGCTATCGCCGTTTGGGTTTTACCGTTTTTACGCTCAATTTGAACTTGATAAGCGTACGTTTCCGCCGTGGCGGAAAATATCGTCGAACTAAAAACCAGTGCCAGTAGTGCTATCAATCTAGGTGACAAAAACATGCCGATTTCCTTACGTCTATTATTCTGTTAATTCTTCCGAGTCAGTTTCCTGAGAAACTTTTAATACCATTACCGTTGCATTATCTTGATAATCTTGATCAAGACTATCCACATATCCCACAATATGTTCCGCCAATATTTGCGGATCAGATTGATTAAATCGATGACACATAGTGGCAATATCCTGTTCAGGAATACTCTCTATCCCATCACTGGCTAAAAGCACAATGTCGCCGACTTGCAGTTCAATGCTATTGATGTCAACCATGTCGACGTCATAACCCATCACCGCAGAAGTTAATTGATTGCGCTGGGGATGAACGGCAACGTCTTCGGCAGTCATCACGCCTTCTTCAACCAACTGCATTAATTCAGATTTTTTTGAATGGTCTTGATTTATGCGTTGTAGGGAATTGCCTCGACACAGCCATAAAGGGCTATCTCCAACACTCAAATAATCCAAATGTTCGCCTGTAAATGCCGCCGCGATTAGCGTCCCGCCCATGCCGTTGCATTCAGGATTTTCGATGATATATTCAGCTAAATGTTGATTTGTGGCGTTTAAACTTAGTTGCAAACGCGCGTCCATGTGCTCTTCTTCACTACTGCAAAAAGCGTCATTAAAGGCTCGTAAAATTTCCTGACTGGCAACTTCACCATGAACCGCACCGCCCATACCATCAGATAAAACAGTTAATGCAAACCCGTTGGGCCAAACCAATTTGGTAACACCATCTTGCTGATAGTCTCGCTTTCCGACGGTTTGAGCCCATCCTACGGAGATTTGTAGCATCATTATTCCCAATTAAAATTTTGGTCGCAAAACGCTACAAACCTTAAGGTCGTGGCGCCGACTTTTAATAGGCTTCCTGTCTGCAATACAGTCTGGCCTGCGACAATTTGTCCATTCACTCGATTCAAGCTCGAGCCATTACCGGGAGCCACTATAAACTCGCGATTTTCATCGTCATATATAACTAATAACTGCTGTTTAGAAGTAATAGAAGTGTCGCCAAAGTTTAAAGTAATGCGCTCAGTGGGTGAGCGAGATATGGCACTTTGGCCTGGGCCTACGACCACACTTTTACCTTTACCTGGACCATCAACCACTACCAACCAGCCGCATACAAAAGATTCAGCACTGGCCTGCGAAGCATTGCCACCGACACTTGCCCCTGCGCTGGCTCCCCCAAAGTTAATTGAGGTTTTAGGTTCCTCTACCACAGGTCTAGAAGCCGCTTGTTGTCCGCCTGGCGGAATAGCGTTTTCCGGCGAATTTCCAGCGGCGTTATCTTCCCCTGGCATATTAGGTGGTCGTGTAGGCGGTTCAGGTGGAACCGCCACTCCGCCTGGACGCATCGCAGGACCAGAGGATTTCATATGATTAAATAAATCGACATTGGGCGGTTGTGTCGCCCCTTCTTTTGGCTTACTGGCTTGGCCACCAAACTGACCTTGCGGCGGTTTAGTGCCGCCATCAGGTCCCGATTGGGTTGGTTTATTATCATTTTTAACAAAGCTTGATTCGATTTCGATTGGTTTCCCATCTGGACCACGTCTAAAGCTCATGGTTTTCACTCCTTAATTTTAATCTGCCGCGATTAAGCGGTTTACTAATCTGTCTAAACAATACTGGCCAACCAGATTTAACGCTTTTTCTTCTCGTCCTTGGGCCAGATGCATAAAAAATACTAACGCCGCAGACATAATTAGCGCTAATAATGTTGTATTGAAAGCAACGCCAAGCTTAATAGTGATGACGGCAACCCACCCTTTGATCGCATCAGAATCGGATAATGGTGGCATATCACCCGCACTGGACAATGCCATTGCGATACCTATCACTGTGCCAATAAAGCCTAATGTAGGAATAAGCCAAACTAAGTAACGCACCATGGTGTACTTTAAATCGACTTCGTGTTGCATTAACTCCAAAGAGGAATTCATAAGATTGTTAGCTTGTTCAGTGCTGCGGGAAAGTTGAAACTGTAAAATAATTCGTTTAATTAAGCGTTGCAGGTAAAAACGACTGCCAAGGTTATCAGCTTTAATAGCTTGATATATTGGACCTAAGTCTTTGGGCCGATAAAGAGCATCTTCATCATCACTGATTAAACCGCGGTTTATTTGATTTATTTCTTGGGTTGCCCTTTGCCAGCGTACCCAAATCTCGCCAGCACAAACAAAGAAAAACACCCACATTACATTCTGAATAGTAAAGGGATAAGAAGGACCGCTGCGGTCAAAAAGAATATCAGCTAAGCGCATTTCTGTGCTGATTTCCGGCTGCTTATCGGTCAGTACAAAGCCGATAATAATGATTACTAAAGCAATGAAAGACATTGCCAGTAACACAACCAGACGATAGTAAGATTCTTCTTTCTCCAAACTGGTCATATACCACGGCTCCTGCTCTTAATTTGATATGCGATCATGATTTCCATTATGCGAAGTTTCGTCTCACCAACCACGATATAATCGTTGGCGCTTAACGTCACTACGTCAAATTGAAGCCATTGACTCCCTTCCCAATAAAATGATCCATATGATGAGCCACAATCTCTGACTTCAATAAAGTCTAGACTATTGATTCTTAGTTGTAAGTGGTTACGAGAAACACTGGGATCATTAATATGAACGTCATTTGTTTGCGCGCAACGACCCACACTTATGACAGTGTCACTAGTAAACATACGAAAAATGCTGCATTTTTAAGCAATGAATATTGGGTTCCGAATTTAATACTAGCGGTAGTTGAAAAGTCGAACAAGCTTTAATTTTAAGGAAAATAATATTTAATGATAAAAAGATGATTTAACTTATTTTCCTTATAAGACAAAGATATAAGAATTTAAGACAGTATAAAATGACGATGGGAAAGAATTTTACGCTTAACATTAAGAGGTTAATTTGCGAGTTCAAGCAAACTAATTCTGGGCATAATTTAGATTAACCAGATGCCGATGAATTAGTCTGCCGTTCTGCCTTCCCACGAAAGCCAGATAGAAAGGTAGCGATAATCACACTGACCAAGGAAATGTAAAAAGCAGTCGATAAAGTGTTCATTAAGGCAGGTGTTTGCTCAGCAACAATTTTATTATCCCCGAGATAATAGTGAACTAACAAATTAACCGAACTCATTCCCAAAAGGTTACCTATTGTTCGAGCAAGATTCAAAGATGCGGAGGCAACGCCTAACTCTCTATCTTGCACAGCGCCCATAATGGCATTGTTGTTGGGGGAGGAAAACAAACCGAAACCAATGCCAATTAATAATAAAGAACCACCAATATAAGTTGTCCCCGTAGCCGTTGTCATTTGTGAAAGCACCAAAAAACCACAAGCGACTATTGCACATCCTATAGTCGCTAAGAATCGAGGTTGGATTTTGTCGGACAGTCGACCAGACATTGGCGCTAATATAGCCATTGCGAATGCTTGTAATAACAATATTTGACCGGCTTCTGCTGGACCGTAGCCTTGCACGACTTGTAAATACAGGCTCAGCAAAAACGCCAATGGAAAATTACTGCCGTACATCAATAATGACGTCGTCAGCGACATTGAGAAAACCCTGCTCTCTCGAAACATTTGAACGCGAATTAACGGTGTATGGTGTCGACTCTGGTGATAAACAAAAAAGATCATAGTGATGACCGACAAAATCAACAATAAAAAGCCATACAGTTTTGGAACAGAGCTAAAGCCGAAAACTAAAGAAGCTGAAGACACCGCAAAAATGAAACTTCCGCGCCAATCAAATGAAGCGACTTCGTCATTTTTCCACTCTCCTTTCAAGCCCCACTTAATTAACAACAACAAAAACAGGATTAACGGAACTTGAAATAAAAATACCGCCCGCCAACTCCAAATCTCGGTAAGCAAGCCGCCAATAGCTGGTGCTAGGGTTAGGCCAATATAAACACAGGCAGCAGCCAAACCAAGGGCCGCTCCGCGTTTATGAGAAGGGGTAACAGAGGTGAGAATCGCGACCCCAGTGCCAAAAATCATCGCCGAAGCAGCACCTTGAGCAAAGCGCCAAAATAACACCCATTCAATTTGTTGCCCCAGGGCGCACATTAGCGAAGTAAAGGCATTCAATGCTAAGCCAATGGTATAAATTCGCTTCCTACCGTAATTATCTGCCAACTTGCCAAACGGCAGCATAAAAACCACGCTGCTGAGTAGGAATAGGGTTGGCAACCAACTCACCATCTTAGCGTTTGCGTGCAAATCGGCGGCTAAATTGGGGATAGCGACATTCACAGATGCCATTCCTAATGGACCAATAAAAGAACCGAGACATACAACAATAAGGGCGACAGTGGTTACCGGAAGCTTTTTCAAAAAAGTAAAATACCTGCTAATAAAAATTGTAAAAAGATCATACTGATCAACCGTGAGTTGTACAGTGATTCTAAGATCCAATTGATATAATGCCTTAGTTTACAATATAGCCACGGCAATCTTCAGCATCTATTTAATTTCAATGTTAAAGAATTGCTCTGTGCACTATTTATCTAAATAACCAATATACGATGTCTAACGACATTCCCAGCCTGAGAATAAATGACGATAACAAGTTATCGGTTGTTGGCGCGACCTTCTAATTGCAATATCATTGTCTGCAATACTTTTACAATTCGCTTTCGAATTACCGACCAGATGTAGAGATAAATTTCTTATGGACTATAACCATGAACATAAAGCAGACCGAATTGGTTGGATTAGGGCTGTTGTTTTAGGCGCAAATGATGGCATAGTCTCCACCGCAAGTTTGATCGTCGGCATAGCAGCTTCGCAAGTTGCACCAGAGCATTTGTTTATTGTCGGCTTGGCAGCGCTAGTGGCGGGGGCAATGTCTATGGCTGCAGGCGAATTTGTATCTGTGAGTTCACAAACGGATATTGAACATGCAGAAATTTCTTTAGAGCAAAAACACATTGACAGAAACTGGGAAGCTGAAGAACAAGAATTGGCGAATATCTATATAGAACGTGGCTTAGAAAGTGATTTGGCCATGCAAGTTGCCAAGCAACTCATGGCTAAAGACGCCATCGGTAGTCATGTTAGAGATGAGCTAGGGATTACCGAACAGTCTCAAGGTAACCCTTTTCAAGCCGCTTTGTTCTCGGCATTGTCTTTTACTGCCGGAGCGCTTTTACCACTAGTGACAGTGCTACTGGTGAGTGGTCCTTTGTTAATCCCTTCGATAGTGATTGTGTCGTTATTGTCTTTGGTATTGTTAGGCAGTTTGTCAGCTAATATTGGTGGAGCTTCCATATTAAAAGGTTCACTACGGGTATTAATCTGGGGCTCGTTAGCCATGGCTGTGTCTATTGGTGTTGGTTACGTCTTCCAAGTATCAGGATAATAACTATCAAACGAAACCGAGATAGTACTTGAGTAAAAAAACCATAAAACGCTATTGATTTGAAAATACGCGTGGCTAATTAAAACATATGCGGCATGCTTAAATCGCAAAAGGTATTAAATGAAACAAGTCATATTAGTGGTATTTATTTGTGTGTTGATAAACGCCTGTTCAAATAATAGTTGGCGCACTGCAAGCAGAGAGTCTGCTGGAATTGCTCCGAACCCACAGCTCAATAAGAATGCCGTAATAGAAGTTTACGCAGCAGACGCATATAGCTGGAGAGGCTGGTTTGCGGTACATACTTGGATTGCCATTAAACCAGAAAATGCAGCAGATTATACGGTTTATGAAGTGGTGGGATGGCGTGTCAAAAGTGGGCTTCCTGCATTACGAGAATACCAAACGCCTACCCCAGATCGATTTTGGTATGGAGCAAAACCGGAAAAGTTACTGTCAATTCAAGGTGAAAAGGCCAGTGCCTTGATCCCCCAAGTTTCTGCTGCTGTTAGCCGCTATCCTTGGGCAAATGAATACACGGTTTTTCCAGGTCCAAATAGTAACACCTTTCCTGCATGGGTTGCTTTGCAAGTACCTGAATTGGAACTGACCATGCCATTTAACGCCATTGGCAGTGGGTATGCTGATTAATCAACTAAATGGAAGGATTGTATTATACCTGTTCGCTGAGCATACTGGGTTGCATATATAGTTGAACAATTTCTAACAATGCCTGTCGAGAAAAGGGTTTTCCAAGATGGGCGGTAAAACCAATTTCTTTATAATAAGCCACTTCTTCAGCAAACACATTAGCAGTTAAAGCAATAACTGGTAAATCAAGCCACTTTTCATTTTGACGCAAAATTTTGAGCGCGCTACAGCCGTCTAAAACCGGCATCTGCACATCCATTAAAACTAAATCAAAATCTTCTTCAAGCAATATGTCTAGTGATTCTTGACCGTTGTTTGCTACTGTCACCTGAGCCTCACTTTGCTCTAGAATACTTTTAGCAACTTCTTGATTAATCGCATTGTCTTCCACCAATAAGATGCGTTTGTTGGCCAGATTTTGTTTGAAGTTGGGTCTAGCTATATCGGCCCGTCGTTCTTTTGCTAAAGGCAACTGCAACATAAAACTGAATTCGGTCCCCTTACCTATCTCACTTCTTACGATGATGCTAGATCCCATGGCTTCAACTAATTGTTTAACAATGGAAAGCCCTAGTCCTGTACCACCGTATTTCCTTGTAATGCTCTCATCCACTTGTGTAAACTTATTAAACAACTTGGGAATAGACTTGGTTTCAATTCCAACACCAGTATCAGTTACTAATATTTTCACTTTAGCTTGATCGTCACTGGTTACTATCTTGACTAATACATCAACTTTACCAATATGTGTGAACTTCACAGCATTAGAACTCAGGTTCATTAATATCTGCATGACACGAGTAGGATCGCCCATAAGGGTAACATTCTGTTTGCCTAATATTTGTGTATTAAACTTGATATTTTTTGATGTTGCCTGACTCGAAAATAAGTTTTCGACTTGCAATAGAATGTCTTCAAAACAAAAGTGATGATTTTCTAATTTAAAGTGGCCAGCTTCAATTTTAGATAAATCAAGTACGTCATTAACGATTTGTAACAACAGTTTTGCAGAAAAATTTGCTCGGGATAAATATTCCGTTTGTTGTTTGTTCAAATCCGTATGTAAACACAAATCCAACAACCCTAAAACACCATTGATTGGGGTGCGAATTTCGTGTGACATATTAGCTAAAAATTGCGACTTAGTTTTGCTTGCCTTCTCAGCGATTTCCCTGGCCCGTTCAGCTTTAAGCTCTAAATTTTTACTTTCCGTAATATCATGGTAGGAAGTGAGTACCCCAATTAGGTCTTGTTTTTTAGACTGAAGCGCTAAATGAGTCACTTCTTTAAACTTGAATTTATTACCTCTACTGACTTCTTTTTCTTGGTACTGGATACTTTTTTCATTATCATAGATAATTCGTCTATCTAAATTTACGAGCTTTTTGGCTTGTTTTTCATCTGCGATATCAAAGTCTGTTTTTCCTTTCAATTGATTAATATGTTCAATCTTTGAGTCTTCCAAAAACGCTTGATTTGCTCCTAGATATCTTAGTTGTTTATCCTTCCATGATATGCCGTAAGGTAGGTGATTTATGACGGTTTGAAAGATAGCCTCTGAACGTTCAATTTTACTACTTTGAGAATCAATAGTGATCTGCTTATCTAGCAGCAAAGACTGTAAATAATGTAAAAAGTGTTGGATCAAAAACAACGCAATACTAATAATAAATGCATAAGTCAGTAATGATGTAACCCACGCAGAAACACTTAAACCGTAAACGCTTTGTTCTACACTAAACTCAAAAGCATTTAGCCAAACCAGTTCCATATAATAAAATAACACCAAGCCGCCAGAAATTGCGATTGCGACAGCGACCCCCATACTTAACATCAAACTACTAAAAATAGCAGCGGCAAAAATAAGATATATGCCGTTGCCTGACAAACCAAATGTATGGATCCCTACCACCCCCATAATAAAAAACAGGGACGTAATCAAACCAGCTTTAATAGTGTTTGAGAAGCGATGACGAAACAGATAAAAAGCCACTAACACACAGGTGCTGACAATATGAACCCACATAGCGGGGAGAAAACCAATTGTGGGAATGCGAGATAAGGAACCGGCCAAGGCAACGCCAGCGAAACCAATAGTAGCCACCAACACAGTATTTGTTAGTTTCTCGCGAATGTGTTCAAGCGAATTTTCTTGAGATTCTAAAGGCATGTAGATTCGTTAGTTTTTATAATAATGGGATAAAACCGTGTTGAATCGAATAAAGCATTAAAACCCTGTCTGCAACTAAAGTGTATTAGACTTTTGTATAATAGCAAATAAGTCACTCCCTATCAGAAGTACTTAATTGCTTGGAGGTGGGGATGTATAGCGCGGCGCAGTTAGAAGGGGGAACCTCACTCATACAACGAGGTCATAATTTATTATGAAGTTCCCTTCCCTGTCTTAACTCAAGATATTTATACATTCACCAGACACAAAGCGTAGCCAACACTATAAGCAACCAATAAATGTACGATATATTTACTGTAGCTGACGAACGTTAGCTCTTTTACTCGACTCATGGCTACTATCCCTGCGGCGGAACCAATCACCAACATTGATCCTCCCACACCTACGGCATAAGTAAGCGATAACCATTGAATATTGGTTAATTCAGGCTGGGCTTTAAGTAAGGCTGCGGTCAAGGGCACGTTATCTAAAAAGGCTGATAAAATTCCAACCAAATAATTCGAATAATCAGGGTCCAACATAAAGTAGATATTTGTCATCCAGACTAACACGCCAATTTCTTTGAGCGATCCTACTATCAATAATATTCCTAGAAAGAACATTAAAGTATCAAACTGAATTTTGCGCACGTAGTCCAATAAATGAATTTCGTACTTAAATTTATTCACCATACCGCCGATCATAAACATCACCGATAAGCCTAATAAAAAGGTCAAAACAGGGGGTATCGCAAACAGTAAATTAAATAGCATGGTGCAACATATAGTGCCAAAAAATAATCCGGCAATAACAAAGTCTAGCGACTTAAATTTTTCACTGCCGATAGTTGCTTCAACTCGGCGGTTTTTACCAAAACTCATCAGTAATGCAAGCACAACCACACCTGATATAGCAGGTAAAATCAAACCTAATAGTTCGACAATAGATACGTGTTTTTCACTGAATATCATCAGAGTTGTGACATCTCCGGTAATCAGTACCACTCCACCAGAATTCACCGCAAATATAATTAACACACAGAGTTTTACTTTTTCTGGCACTTCCAACTTAAACGCCAGAATAATGCTAATCGACACTAAGGTAGCGGTGATGTTGTCGCACAGCATGGATAAAACCAATGCAAAAAGTGCCACTAATAAGGTCAGCTTTCTTAATGACAATTCACCTGGCAATAGTCGATTAACCATAGCACCAATCAGGCCCCTGGCATTTAAATACGCAACAAAGGTCATGGTAGCCATTAAAAACAGCCACAATTTTGCGATCTCTAATAAATTCTCATTTAATGCACTTTCTATTTCAGCTTGGCCTGAACCATGGCCTCGAATGAACAACAAGCACCACACTAAACATCCTAAAAACAGAGTGGTTTTTGCTTTATTGATGTGGGTAATTTCTTCAAAAACGATGGTCAGTAAAGCCAAAATAGCCAAACCGATAATGGTGATTTCAAACATATCGAACATGATGTGCGTTCCAGAATACTAAAAGTAGAAAATGGATCCCGTTGCAGGACACAAATTTGAGGTCAGAATTATAGCCTAAAAAACGTTATTCCTGCCATATAAAGGTGCAACTGGTTTTTATTTTTTTGTGAAATTTTCAGCAATCAAGTCAACAAGAAAGATGATTTTGCTGTTTGAGAGCTGGCGGTAATCAAAATACGGGCACACAATTAAGCGTCTGTGCAGATCAATTGCAAATTCTGGATTAATCCATTCAAGGGTGTTGGGTAGGCTCAACGATTTAGCGTAAGTCCGACCCATTACAATGTGTAACTTATTGGTTTGTTGAAATTCAGGAGGTGAAAACCAGAGTGCGGTTTTGCTGCGGGACTGCAACAGTTCCTGATCACGATATTGCTGCCAGCTAGCATAAGCATCATTGAATTCAAAACATTTATTAGGCAAAGCGTATAGCAACTTAGCATACACGTTAAACACCTTGCGCCAACCGTTACCACAGGCTTGACCCAGGGCATAAATCTCGCCTTTTTTAAGGGGATAAACTGCTCGCTGATTATGTTCAAAACCAAAGGTTGGGCGATTCTGAATGTACACGTTAACATCCGCGTTTTCATCACCCAACCCGTTAATTTCGTTAAAATCTTTGTTTGTCATGAGACCTAATAGTGAAGCTAATAATCCAAGTAGATAGGAACTATTCTACTTCAATAAAAGGGGACAGCATCTTTTTAATTTGCGCCTTTCCAGTATTGGTTTGGTAGGTTTGTCCATCAACGATGTTTTGCGCCTCATTAAAAAACGGCATGAACATATAATTGTCATCCACTGTTTTATGGATAATTAAACTGTCATTTTCATCTATGGTTTTGCGCCAGACTTCTCTTACGTCCGACCAAAACGGCTCTGACTTTTGCCAATATTTGTCGCCCTCGCTAAAATCGTGGTCAATTATTCGTTCGTAACGAGCCAACCCTAACTCTTTAGCTAAATATGGCGTTTGCGCTGCAGCCTTGCCATCGGAATCTAATACAAGTTTAACGTTTTCCTCCTCTTGTACCCAACCGCTGGGTAAAATCGTATGTCGGTTTGTTCCTTCTAATACCTGATAATCATTTCTTACACTGCTTTCACGACGAGGTAATGGACGCCACGTTTTAGCACTCAACCAAGTGGAAAAATTATCGTTATGTTGCCATTTACCAAATGATTCGTATCGAGGTGAGTCATCGACCTGAAATACCGATTGTGACCATGTCCCCTTTACAGTTTTGCGATTATATTTTTTGTGTTGCCATTTATGATTACCCGCATAGACAAATAAATCACGCTTTTGGAATTGCCAATCTTGCCGCCAATGTTTCATTACCATAGGCTCAGAAATAGAACCATCATCTTGGATAAAGTACATCACCATGACGTGTTGCAAACTAATGAAATCCCCTTTGTCTTCGGCCACATATACATATTCGGTCCCCCATGATTGATATGGACGACTAGGTGAATAGTCAGGAGTAAAGCCAACAGTTTCAAGAAAGTCAAAACTGACTCGATAAGGCCCAGCCATCGCTAAAATAGCTCGACGATCTTTTTCATATTCACTGATACCTTCTTGTTGCAAAGATAACCAACCAGGATGAGGTTCAGGATCAAGCATTATAGGTACACCTTTGCTGGAACCACCTCGAGGTTTAAAATCACAATTTTCATTAAATGACCAACTAAAAGTAAACTGGCTCTGTAGGTCACAATTGGTATTTTTATCATCTTTACCAGAATCTGCATTAGCCTTAAAAGCCAACATTATAAAAACAAACAGCAACGCGAATTTATGGATAAAAGATGAGGTTTGACTATTTTTCATGAGTTTTCTCTTTTTCGATGATGTCTCTGATTACGGAATCTTTGTCTAAGATTTACATCAGATATTATTTTGACTATTGACTAAGTTGGTTAATATTCGAATATTTTTAAGTAAATCGTGACGATGAGGGTATTCTGCATGGGTGCGCTGCAATATATCTAAAGCGGCGTCATAGTCTAGCTGATCGATATATAACTGTGCTCTGCCTAATTTCGCTGGCAGCGCTACAGTATTTAATGTTTCCGCTCGCTGATAATAGAGATCCGCCTCTACAAAAGACGCGTTAGCAGCAGTTAACTTTGCCAACGCTAAAAGCGCGTCACCATTTCCTGGATCGGATTTAATTGCGTTTATCCAAACCTGTTTCGCAATCGATGTTTTTTGATTTTTCTGAGCAATGAGTCCTTGATAATAAAGCAATCGGCTGCGCTGGGTATTTGCTGGGTTTTTAACAAGTTCAGATACGCCATGAAGCAAAATATCAAGGTTGTCCCATTCATGTTGAGAAGCTAACCAATTAAGTAATTTATCAGTTTCATCAAAATTTAATTGTTGTTCTTGCAACATAATAAGGCTCAGATCGAGCGCACGTTTATAATTCTTCGACTTTATATTTAATTGCATTGCCATCTGACGGGCTTGCTTGCTGTTATCTCCTAACCTCAAGGCGACTTCTACACTACTAAGTGCTATGTTTTTATCACCGGAGTGCATTGCGAGATTCGCTCTATGCAACCAAAACTGACGATTTTCAGGCTGTTTATCTAGCATCCCTGAGAGTAAATTTCGAGCCGCCCCATGTTGGTCACTTTGTACCAAGGCAAATAATAGTCCTTGACGGATATCGTCGTTTTCAGGCGCTAACATAAGCGCTTGTTGATAAGCAGCGATCGCACTTTGCGGGTCGTTGTTCTGCATATTTAAATAACCTAGTTGGGCAAAGTGAGTTGCCCCTGAAGCCCCTAAACTAATAGCTTGGCTGAGAGATTTTTGAGCTTCTTTAGATTTATGTATTGATTGATAAACTGTCGCTAAGGCAAGGTGCCCACGTATTAAATCCGGCATTTGTTGCAACACCGTTTTTAATAGCCCTTCAGCTTCGTGAAATTGACTTTGTTGCATCCTCAACTGTGCCTCTAACAATAACAAAGCTGGACTCTTTGCCTCTTGATATTGTTCTAACAATCTTAGCGCAGCCCGATAGTCTTCATTTTGTAGGAAGGTTTTAAGGCTTTGTGCTAATGGGTACTCTTGTGCCGTTATTTTTGCTTCGCGTTGCAAAAAGGGGAGATTGATAGAAGGCAGTACAACAGGTATTTGACTAACATCAATCGGTTGGGCATGAAGGTTATTATGAAAGATTCCCCAACTCGTCAACAATACTAAATAGCGCTGCAGTAATTTCATGAATCAGCAAACTCCAGAGGCCAATTGAAACTCGCGCGCACTGCTACCCCATCCTTTTTAGGAATACTAAAACGCGCTTGCTTGACTAATTTCCTAATTGCAATATCAAGCTCAGGATATTGATTTTGCGTTATATTTTTGAGTAACACACTACCACGTTCATCAATGAGAACGGCTAATTTAACTGCGGCGCTGGTAACCCCTTTGCGCTTTAAACTATCGGGAAATTTTATTTTAAGGTCAGTTAATAACCTTGGCATTTCATCCAAATCTGACAATCCAAAGGCTTGCCAATCAAAGCTGAGCATATCCAAAAGGTTACTTTGACTATTTTGAATCTCGACCTCTGGTAATTCAGAAACCTGTAAATCTTGCAACATATCTGTGTACTGAAATTCCATATTTGCCCCTCCCCCATCAACCTTTAGTTGTATGTTGGGGGCACTATTAACATAGGATTTTAGCTGTTGATGCTTAGGGGGTGGTGGTGGCGGCAAAACAGCTAAATTAATTTTTCGAATGGTTAACTCTGTTTGCTGGGCGGTATCTTGTTGCAACACACTTAACGCAAGACTAACTAAACTCGCGATTAATAAAGAAGCTAACAATGGCGCTATCAAAAAGCGTTTAAACAAACTTTTCATAATCATTTCAATCTCCCTGGGTCGCTATATTGACCTGTGTTGCACCAGCTAACTTAGCCTGATCGATAACCTTAACTAGCAGTTCAGTAGTTACCCTTTTATCAGCCTGAATAACCACCGACTTTTGCTTTTTTTGGAGTAATTGAGAAACCGTTGCTCTTACCCCGGTCACGCCAATATTTGCATTGTCATACATCACCTCACTATTGTCGGTAATCGCAATTAAGATCACATTTTGTTTAAGCTGTTGGCTGGAAACAGCTTGCGGTTTATCTACTTCAACTCCGGTTTCACGGACGAAAACTGTTGTGACAATAAAAAAGATCAACAATATAAACACCACATCTAAAAGCGGTGATAGATCGATACTTTGCTGCGGCTGAGCTAATTGTTGTTCTAACTTACTGCGCATTATGCAATTCCATTTGCTGTTGTTTACGTTGCAAAGCAGATAACATTATCCATCCAGGAATAACCATTAACAGACCCACTTCAGTTGTCAGCATGGCATCTGCTATAGAGCCACTCAGCAACTGTTGAATATCCATGTCGCCAGTTGCCATTTGTGCAAATGTTTGCAGCAATCCGATGATAGTCCCAAGCAAACCAAGCAGCGGCAAAGCGCTCAACATTGCTGGTAATGTGTGCAACCAGCTCGCTGTTTTAGATAACCAATCGGGTGTTGTGCCCTTAGCGATGATTAATTGCATCAAAATGCTGTAACACACCAATGCTAACCCTAGAATCAGCCAAATTACCGGGTTGCTTAAAACCTGTTGTGTGGCATTCATGTTCGGCTCCTGTCCATATCAAGCGGCTTGTTCTGTAAACTCAGTTGCATTGCTTTTACCCATTGATAATTTGCCAAGTCGGATAGCCGTCGTATCCAGTTGGGTATTGTGATTACGTATAAAGCGACTGAGTAATGCATGAATAACCAATGCGGGTATTGCAACAACCAAACCTAATTCTGTTGTAATCAAAGCTTTGGAGATACCACCGGAAACAATGGCGGGGTCACCGGTACCAAATAAGCTCATCATTTTAAAGGTTTCAATCATTCCTGACACAGTTCCGAGCAAACCAATCAGTGGAGCAACTGCTGCGGTGATTGCAACTGCGCCTAAGTTTGACTGTAGTTTTTGTCGATATTCCAGTAAAAATGCTAGTAACTTGTTGTCACGTTCTTCACCGGAGGGGCAAGATAATGCGATCTTCACTAATTGCTTTTGAGCACCTTGTAATTCTGCGGATAAGTTTGTCAATTGTGCAGAGGGCTCATTAGATGCTTGCAGTAACTCTATTCGCTCCGCCAACATAGGCTGCAATTTTGGTAAACGATACAATTGAACACTTTTGAAAATACCAATAATTAGCGCAAATAAGCCGAACCCAACAATCGGTATCACCCATATCCCCCCACGCATTAAGTGCTGACTGGGAGTTTCTTGTTGCAGTTGTTTTTTAACCACAGAACCGAGCGTCGGATCGAAGGTAACAATGCCACTTTGCGACTCATGAAGTGCCAATATCTGTGCGGCATTGTCTGCTTCAAAATACAGCTGCACTTTATTTTCTTCGTCTAGCAAACCCGCTTGTTGAGTGTCTTTTATTAAGAACCATTTTACTGGACCGGCTTGCAACACATTGGCGCTACGATATTGTCCACTGGGTAGTAGAATTTGCTGCTCTAACCAATGCAAATTGAGTGAGTCAGCCTGTTGTTGTGCTAAAGTGAGTAAGTAGCCTTGAGAATTCGCTAAACCTGAACTCATTGAAGTCAATTGTTCTGCAGCTAGGCCGTTTCTCTGCGCCACATCCATCAACATGTTATGTTGATAATTTTCTTGTCGTTGCCACTCATCTAGCCGAGACTCGATTTTCGACATTGCTAATGTCTGATCGTCTAGTACTCTGCGTTTTGCCGCAGTTTGTCGCCTTAGCGTTAATACCTGCTTTTGCTGTTTTTGAATTTCTGCAGCCAAAGCTTGTGATTCTCTGGCGATATTCGACTCTAATACCGAGAGTCGTTGTTGTGCGTTCTGGATATCTTTTATTAAACTGTTTGCAACAGATTCTTGTGCAACCACGGCCTGCCCCAACAAAACTGAAAGCAACAACAAACAACTACAAAATCTAATTTTCATTTTGTCTAATACCTGTTGTTAGTGGCAAACGAATAAGCTGTGCTTGACTGACATTTTTAATTGCTTTGACTAAGTCGAGTAAAATAGAAGGAGACAAATCTTTCTCTTGATGTTGCCATTGCCAACCGCCTGGACTGCTGTGTCCACTACCCCAATATTGTCCATCCTGACTAACATACCAACCCTTAGATGTGCCTAAGAACACCTGCTCTACTTGCACTTCAACTTGGTTGGCAAATGTCATACTCGTTTGATGGGTTACGATTCTATGATTGTACTTTTGCATGCTATCAAGCAGATAAAGCTGTTTTCCAACCCGCTCGCTGTTATCTGTCATTGACGTTAACAAAGCCAATTCCGTATCCCATTGTTGCTTGAGTGGTGGCGGAAGTTGAGGGTGAATACGCAAAAGTATTTGCTCAACTTTTTGCAATTGGCTGGAAATTGTATTTTGGGTTTGCTCCAGTTCTGTTTGTTGCCTGAGTAAAGCTAAACGCCGCTTATCAAGCTCATCTGTATCTGCAGTATCTTCAACTAAAAAAGCACTGAGGGATTGATTCTCTGCTTTTAATAACTGTAACTGTTGATTTAACAATGGTTTGCGTTCTCGCCAACTAGCCTTAACATTATTGATCTGTTGTTCTAACTGTACCCATTGCTGTACCAGTTTATCCAGATCTGTGGGGGTTGCGACAACAGCGCAACAAACAAACCAACAGCCTACAAATATAAAGACTCGCATACCGCCCCATTTGTCATTATGAAATTAAGATATTTAGATAGGAATATACTACATGTTAATGATAACGATTACTATTTAGATTTACAATTATTCTATTTATTTTTGCGCACATATAAAACCAAAGCATCCTGCACAATATGACAATCGTAGTCCCTTTCGATTTCTAACTTTAGGTGTTTCCACTGTGGATGATTGAACTCGATGATATCGCCTGTTTCCGAATCGATTATGTGACCATGAGTACCTTGATCCGTTAACTCATAAATTAATGAACTGTCATCAAAATGATGTTTAATTGCTAGGCCACTATCACAAAATTGCGCCAAAATTCTATGTACTGACGCCAAGCTAATTGAGTTATCGTGTCTAACAAGATAGCGAAATATTTGTTCTGCAGACAAGTGGGAGTCTTTATGTTTTTGAAACACTTCTAGTATCACCAAGCGTTGGTTAGTGATCTTTAACCCAACTTTCTTTAACAAAGACTGGTTAGCTCGATTAGATTCGGTTTTTACTGGCATTTTTGTCACATCCCAATATTGAGTTTAGGCTTCCTTGCCCACTAGCTTCCATTTCTCTGTCGTTATAAATGGTGCAACCTTAACTTAAACTTAGAATGCATAACTCAGGTTAACGGCAAATTCCCTACCTGGTTCATTAAAGCGTTGAATTCCATTGTCTGACACACCGCCAAAGAAGCCACCAGTGCCTTCACGGACTAATCTCACCCGCTGCCAAGTTGTGTATTCTTCATTGAATAAATTAGTAACATTTGCGCGTATTACTAGGTTGTCGGTTATTTCGTAAAAGCCACTCAAATCTAAGACGATTGCACTTTCACTGTAAAAAGTAGCGGAAAAATATTCTTGTTCATCTTTACCATCAATGAACCTAGCAAATACTGACCCACCCCAATTTCCTGCTGGTAAGCGATAATTCAGTCCTAACACAGTTGTATCTGGCGCAATACTTTCTAGTTCATCGCCCTTTGAAAACGAAGCGTCTACGTTGCTTTCACTAGAACCTTCCACCGAGTTTCTGTATTCCCCACTTGTGTGGGAGTGGGATAAAGTCACTAACAGACCTTGGGAAAGTTGATAACCAACATCAAGTTCATAACCCGTCACTTTTACTTTGCCAACATTAGTTGGCACTCCCCAAGTGTCTTCGGTAATCTGAGAAACTGTCCAGCATGAGTCGTCGACTACAGCTTCAGCACATTGCGCCAACCACCAATTAGAACTAGCTTGAGTAATGGGTTCATCGAAACTACGTGATTGATTTAAATTGATAATAAAATCATCATAATCTGCACGAAATACTGAAAAGTTTAGGTAGCCATTATCACCTTGCCATTGATAAGCTAATTCGTAATTGGTGGCGGTTTCTGCATCGAGATTAGGATTGGTAACAGTATCTAAGTCAGTTTCCGTACGGCCATTACTCACATAACTTACGCTTCCGTTTTCGTCTACGACACGTTCACTGTCTTCAAACACACTGGTGGCATTGGTATTCAGATACAACTGCTGAGTAGTTGGCGCTTTAAAGCCTGTACCTATACTGGCGGTTATACTGTGATTTGGATTAAACTCGTAACCTAAGTTTAAAGCCCAAGTAAGCGCGCTAAATTCTGCGTTAGCGACGCTATTGCCGGTTTGATCAATAAAGTCATCATCGGTTTTAGGAGTATAGCGAACGTTGTCATAGCGAATTCCACCTTGCAAAGTGAGTTGCTCATTCAATTCAACTTTGTCAGTGACATAAAGCGACCAAATATCACTTTCTGTATTAGGAACCCATGAGGGATCGACTATAGGGTAACCATCACGAAACCCACTATCTTCAGTTTCGCCAATATAACGTTTATCGAATAGTTGGTTATCAACTTCCTTTGTTTCTATTGCGATGCCATAGGCGATAAAATGGTTGGTCTGAGATACAAACGCATCTTTACTGAAATCTAGAGTAAAACTTTCCATTTCCTGATCATAATAACGATCTTCATTCCGTAAATATCCACTGTACAAGAACTTAGTTGAGCCATGAGTATCAACTTCTTGATGATTAATTTTTAGTGCTGCAGTATCAAATAAGAAAGTGTTTCCTTGATAATCATAGAACATGCCTAATCTTGTTCGATTAGATTCATCAAATGTAGAAAAGCTATAATAGCTGGCAGACTCACGAGATAGTGGCGTACCTGAACGTGCACTTTCAAAGTTTTCAAAAACTAAACCAATTTGGTGATTTTGATTTATTTGATAACCGAACTTTGCCAATAGGTTAGTTTTGTCAGAATCCATCGGATCTGCCTGCCCCCTGGCTGATCCCTCCACATCGTCACCATTTTCATGAGTTTTGGTTTCACTGCCATCTCGTTTAGTGACAATTAACAACCCTTCGAAATCACCAATGCGTTTGGCTAACGCTAGGCTAGATAATGTTTCATTGCTACGACCATCAAAACCTAATTTGAAACTCCCCGCGAAATCATCGCCACTGGATTTTAGAAAGTCATCGGCATCTTTAGTGGTGTACATTACAGCACCACCTAGCGCCCCGCTTCCAGCCAAAACTGAATTTGCCCCCTTGATGATTTCAATACTTTTAACACTTTCAGGCTCAATCGCATTGCGAGTAGAACTAAACATACCGTAACGGCTAAAAGTGGTTGGATTGAGACTCTCGCCTTGGGATAAACCATCAATTGTGATAGCAACAGCATCGCCTTCCATACCCCGAATATTAAAGCCATTGTCGCCAAAGCGATTACCGGTGTTATTCACATTTACACCGGGAATATATCTTACAGTGTCATATACATCCTGAATCATTTCTGCATCGATTTGCTGAGCATCAATAACCTTTACAGACGCATCTTGTTGCGCTTCAGATTCATTCCCAACCTTAGTGGTATCAAGTGTCTCTTGCGCAAATAAGGTCGGTGATAAAGCCAGAGTGACGGCAACGGCAACTAACTTAGGGGTAACTTTCATCTTCTCTCCATATTTAAATACTAATGCAAATGATTTTTATTTCATTTATTGGCTATTTTTCTACTCGGTTATTGTTATTTTGTAATTGTTTAATTTTAGATAATTGTAATTTGAGGTCTTACTAATATTATAAATTCGCGGATAATAGGTTTCCGGCGCTTTGACTTATGGTTATTTGACCTAACTCACCTTTTGGCCGTAACTGTATTACATGCTCCATGTTACGGGTATCAAAGCGTACCTTTTGATAATCATGTCCACCACCTTCTCGTGCGGCTTCAATATGCAGAATATATTCACCAGACTTAACCGATTTGCCCTGATCATCTAACCCGTCCCAGCTAAGATGGTATTTTCCTGGTAAACGGGTAGGTCTGGCCACCGCATCGAGTAAACCTGGGAGTTTACGGCCTACTCTTCGCCACCAGCGATTATTTTCTTTCGCCCAACGTTCACTTTCACCTAATAACAATAGTTGGCGAACAGTATTGTTATTTAGATCTGAAATCCACAGAGCTAAATAAGGTCGATGATATTTAGCAGTATCTATACTGGGAATTTGATACTCAATATATACATTTTCCTCATGCTGATAATCCTGCTGCGAGGAGCTAGGTACAAAACGATGCCATCCATCTGACATCACTGCGATACCAGAGCTTCGCACTAAGGCTTCTACACCAGGTAAACTATTCACCCATTCAATACCTTTGCTGGCCTTTTGCGTACTGAGCGCCGTGGCAACAGCATCTGCAGTCGTGGCATCGTTGGCGATAACTATTGCACTAGGGGCACTATCCATTGGCCAACCTTCATTGGGGTCAAGGATATGACTGAATTTTCTGCGCTCTATTTGATAAAAGCGACTCAGATGACCGCTTGCCGCAACCGCATGATTTGAAATTTCAATATAACTATTTGAGTGACTGTCAGTCGAATCAATATAATTGCCTAACCCAACTTTCCAATGGGTTTTGTTCTCAGGTATCCCCCAAAAAGAAATGTCTCCACCAATATCCAACTTGATACCTGTAGCCGAAGGTAATAACTCACGTAAAGTGCGCATGCCAATATCGATAATGTAACCTTTAGCTAATCCTGCCGGATCCATTTGTATGTTTTTAGCTAAATGCAATTCTTCAGCCGTTAATGAAATAGGATTTTCCCGTTTTTGAATGTCTCTAGCAAAATGACGCATTTCAATCCTATCGGGCAGCGTTTGGGTATTCTCAGCCTCAAGCCAACGTTGTCGAATCAGCCCCATTCGACAACTGAATTTACCACCAGACTGTTTATGCCAATTCTCACATAAGTGCAAAACTTCGGTGAGCTCTTTTGACTGATTCGGAATAACCAAGTTTTGATTTAACTGGTTGATAGTGCTATCTAATTGCCACGTCGACAATGTTCCCTCTAGGACCTGAATCTTATTTGACAGTACACCTACGGCGGTATCAATTTGCTCATCTTCAGCACCATAAATAGTGATATCCATTGAAGTGCCCAATACATTTTCAAAGTGATATTGATGGTTGGCTAAACTAGCAAAGCTGCTTAACCCTAAACTCAGAAGCAACGGAGTTCTAACGCTGCATAGCGCATTTTTCAACCGACTAATCACGAGCTGAAGCAACTGTTAAGTTATTTTTGTTTGTCTCGTCACCCCGCTGGCGAGGCTCAGGCATTGCCTCCTCCATACTTACAATATCATCTTGATTTGTATCCCAGCGAGCAAAGCTGCGATGACCTGAGGCTTGATATTCTGCGATCGTCATTTTGCCATCTTCGTTTATATCTAATACTTTGAAACGCACATGGGTCTGTTTAATAGCTGCAGTTCTAGTTTTGGCTATTTGCGTATCTAAGCGGTTTTGATATTCAAAAAGATACTCGTCTTCGCTGATCCACCCGTCTGCATTTTCGTCGGTGAGATTATAGGTAGCTTGGCGCTGTTGATTGTGCTCCTGTAAGGTGACTGTTCCGTCTTGATTGCTATCGTATTTAGCGAGCATCCCTTCTTTATCATGAGTGGTAGGCATTTTTAATATGCGTTGAGCAAAACGCAATTGGCTTTCTCTTTTTTGCTCTTTTTCAGCTTCGGTTAACACCTCTTTTTGTTTATTCTTCCAAGTACTTTTATATTCAGGATCTTGCTCATTTATTCGATTGTCGTTGTTGCTATCGTAACGACTAAAATTACGCTCGCCAGATGCTTTATATTCGTCCCACTCCAAACGCTCGTTTTGATTTTTATCTAACGCTTTAAAGCGTACTTTTGTTTGCCGAATTTGAGATTTCCGGTCATCTTCAAGCTGCTTATCCAGTTTATTTTGATATTCAAATACGTACTCATCTTCACTAACAAATTTATCTTTATTTTCATCGGTCTTATCAAATCTCAACAGTCTTGCTTCATTAAATTCACCTTTAAATAGCTGCCAGTTGCCGTCTAAATCATACTGCTGAACAAACACCATTTTATGATGCGAAGCCGCGCTACTGAATGGATGAAAAAGCATTAACGAAAGCGCTATTGATATTATTAATTTGTTCACGAGATTATTTCCTTAAATAAGTAAATGATTAGGTTTATTCAAAAGCTTCAACAACTAGGGTATAAGTGTTACTTATCTGCTTGGCTTGGGATGAAACGGGCGCCTCACTGCGATGTCGCGCTAGTAGCAGATAAGTACCGGCAGTCTCAGGAGTGAAGATAAACTTTCCGTTTGCGTCTGAATGCAGTTCAACAGTGGCCTTTTCTTGCGTAAATTGGTCTTTGGCTAGAAATACATCTACTTTCAAATCTGCTAGGGGTTGACCATTAAATAAGCTTAACAAGGCTAAGGGTTCACCAACAAACAACTCATTAGGGTGTGAGGTAGCCACAAATTCTAAGCCTTCGCCATGGGGTTGCAGAGCGGCGTTGTTAGGCCCACCTTTACTAACATAGGTTTCTGCTAAGGTTAAAGACTGAAAAAATGAAAGCAACTTTGCGCCTTCAGGAATCGCTTGAGTTGGGTCCTTCATTGCTTTGCGCTTACCATCAAGTTCGTAAAATTTAAATAGGCGCCCTAATCGACGGCCAGTGCTAAATCTGTAGGTTCCATCTTGCTTTAATGCATGCTCTACCACTACTCGCGATTTGAATTGAGCTAACGAATCTGGGGTAGAAGTCTTTCCATCTGGAGCCGTAACGAGATAAATACTGTTGGCAAATGCCACTTCTGGTACAAAAAATTTTTCGGCAAAAGCAGCATCAAGAGTAATTAGGTCGCCTCTCACAGGTTCGAAAGAATGGGGTTTAAAGTAAGGGGTATGTCCAGCAGCCTGCAAACTTAACAAATACAAAAATAAACAGGCCACGCATAAAAGGTATTTCATTGAATTTCCAACATCACAAAGAGTAAATTAAGTCGATGAAATTTATTATATACAAATGATAATGATTCGCAATAGCATTTGCATCTTTTTACAAACAATGGGATACTCGAGTCATGGTATGTAATAGGAGAATTATCTTTGCGAAATCTGGTTAAAGAGCAAGTGACCCACGTTCATCATTGGAACGACAGTTTATTTACGTTTAAAACAACCCGTCAGAAATCCTTAACCTTTGAAAACGGACAATTCATCATGATTGGCTTAGAGGTAGAAGGTAAACCCTTGATGCGTGCATATAGTATTGCCAGTGCAAATTATGAAGATGAGTTAGAGTTTTTCAGTATTAAAGTACCTGACGGTGCACTGACATCTAAACTGCAAATGATACAAACTGGTGACGAAGTAATGTTAAGTACAAGACCCACAGGCACCTTAGTCAGTGGTTATTTGATGCCTGGCAAACACCTTTATTTGCTCTGTACAGGCACAGGATTAGCGCCTTTTATGAGTATTATTCGAGATCCAGACATTTACGAACAATTTGATAAAATCATTTTGGTCCATGGTGTGCGCGAAGTTTCCGAGTTGGCCTATCAAACTGAAATTGAATATGACTTACCTAACAACCCGTATTTTGGTGATTTAGTGAAGCAAAAGTTACTTTACTACCCTACTGTTACCCGCGAAAAGTACCAATACAACAGTTTGAAAACTGAAGATGGGCTCAAACCACATCAGGGCAGAATTACCCATTTATTAGCGACCAATGAACTCACCCAAAACCTAAATATGCCTAACGTCAACCCAGACAATGATCGATTCATGATGTGCGGTAATGATGCTATGTTGCAGGACTTAATGCAGATGTTAAATCAACAAGGTTTTACAAAAGCCACGTCCCGCAAGCAAGGTCATTATGTTATTGAGCAAGCGTTTATTGAAAAATAAGCCTTGTTATTTTTACTTTCATGGGATCGCAAGACAATACAAGTAACCACCAGCACTAGACTTTTCTTGTCGTGCTGGCTTTTTACTATGATTCATTTTTGGTAAGTTTCATAGGATCAAGTAATTCGCTTAATTTGGCTCTTGGAATATCGGTATTTTCCGCTGCTACATCAATGATCGGCCGTTTTTCTTTGTATGCTTGCTTCGCTATTTCAGCGGCTTTTGAGTAGCCGATAATAGGGTTTAAAGCTGTGACTAAAATCGGGTTTTTGTGTAATGGCTTTTCTAGGTTCTCGTGATTCACTTCGAAATCACGAATCGCATTATCGGCCAGAGACATTGCCGCATTGGATAATAACTCTATGCTAGACAACAGATTTAGCGCAATCATAGGCAACATTACATTCAATTCAAAATTCCCTGATTGACCTCCAACCGTTATTGCTGCGTCATTGCCTATTACCTGTGCAGATACCATGGCAACAGCTTCAGGTATAACCGGATTGACTTTACCTGGCATAATTGAAGAGCCAGGTTGCAATGCAGGTAACGCAATCTCGCCAAGCCCAGCTAAAGGTCCGGAGTTCATCCAGCGTAAATCGTTAGCAATTTTCATAAAAGTAACGGCTATAGATTTGCTTAAACCCGACAAACTCACGGCGGTATCTTGAGCAGCTATACCAGCAAAAAAATTGTCTGTTTTAACAAAGGAAATTCCCGTATCTTGGCTTAAAATTTTCGAAAATTCGTCGGCGAAACCGGAATGGGAATTGATTCCAGTACCAACCGCAGTGCCACCTAGCACAAGGGATTGAATAGCATTTTGTAGACTATTTAAATGGCTAATTTGTTGCCTAATCTGCGCTGACCAAGCAGACATGCTCTGGTCCATTCGAATTGGCATCGCATCCATCAAATGGGTACGGCCTGTTTTACAATAACCGCTTAATGTTGCCGACTTTTCATCTATGCTTTTAGCTAAATGAATTAAAGAAGGTTTTAACTTTTTGTGAATCGCCAAAGAAGCGCTGACATGGATACAAGTAGGGATCACATCATTGCTGCTTTGACCAAAGTTAACGTGATCATTGGGATGAATCCGCAGGTCAGATTGCTTCGACGCTAGGTTGGCAATAACTTCATTGGCATTCATGTTAGTGCTGGTGCCTGATCCAGTTTGATACACATCAACAGGAAAATGCAGCATAAGATTGTTGTCTTTTAATAAGTTAGCGCATGCTTGCTTAATTGCATCCGCAGTCTCCTGCTCGATACCGTTAAGATTCGCGTTTGCAGTTGCTGCAGCTGATTTTATTTGGATAAGTGAGCGGATAAATGCTTCAGGCATAGGAGTGTGACTTATCTTAAAGTTATTAACCGCTCTTTGAGTTTGCGCGCCGTACAGGGCATTTTGAGGAACTTCAAGCTCGCCCATGCTATCTTTTTCGATTCGAAACTTAGTCATCTTAATCCCCTACTTCTATAAAAAATACGTTCCTAACAAAGACAGTTCATACTTGAAGTGTCGCGTTTGCGCTTTTTGTTGTTCATTATGATCATATCGCTCCACTTTATTCAGTGGTTGATAAATATTATCTAAACACAAATAACGCCATTGAAAACTTATATTAGTATCACAAATTGTATCTAATAAGGTGCGAAGAACCCGATTTAAAATAGCTCTCTTTATTGTATCATTTTGTTCATCTTCTAAACGCTGGTTGGCCATATCTAAATATTGATAAAGTGCATGAGGGTTATTCGGTTGTAAACCATGGCGAATGGTTAACTCAAGCGATCCGAATGCTAATGTTTGATTCACAGAGCCCCCTAAACAATGAAATTTCAATGTAACAACCCAAATGATAATAATTCCCATTATCATTATGCTATGAGTACTTGTCAACCTTGTTAAACGGTATGGTCAATTCAACCTGCAAAAGGATGTTTTGATACATAAGCGAATTAATCAGTAAATTAGAAAACTAAAAAAGCCCAAATGCTATTGATAATGATTTTCATTTGATATATTGTGGTTCTGCCTGGAATCGTTAAGTTTCACTGGTCCTGGCTTAACGCTACCACACGGGTAGGCATTTTCTCCAAGGTGCCTACCCACCTCCCTATAGCTCGTGAGCGCTAAGAACTGCGCGGTCAGAACAGTTGAAACAGTTTGTTAGCGTCCAAATCGAATTAGCTGAATATTCCGAGAAAATCACGCCATTGTTTTACACGTTTATTTTTGAAAATAGATGGCCAAGCAAATATATCAATAAACGATGTAGAAGGTTTTAGAAGGCAATGCATGGAATCGGCTTAGTCAGAGGTGTAAATTGTGAGCAACCAAGCCTGTAGATTAAGCAATGTGTTCAGAGCATGAAGTTACAAAGCGCTCAGCCTTTTAATAATAAGTAGATAGACACACCTTTAACAATACATGCGACGATTGCGCTCGATTTCACGTAGGTATTGATGTTTTTCGAAGATCAAAGGTGCTAAGTCAGAGTAGTTCCAGTATCCCCCTTGGTCGGATTTACTTTTATCATCTCGATAGGGATTCACCCAGCGATGCCAGATAACATATTCCTGACCAACGTCCTGCTGACAAAAAATATCAACGGTTAAGAACCAGCACATAGGTTCTCCACATGTACAGACATAAGGCACCGCACTATCGGCGGAATCTAAATGATTGATTCCCAGCCCCGGTTGATAAGTACCAGCAATGCGCCCAGCAAAAGGTTTTTCAAAGTCAGTGATGGTTTCTAAATAAGAGTTACCATCAACAAGTAGATCAAAACTCGGGCTTCCGTAATCATTACCGAAATAAGCCAAACCAAAGGTATTTACTATTGCCATCGTTCTACACTGCTGAAAAGAGTAAACCGATTAAATACTTATTTAGAAACGAGGTCAAATCGCAGTCGACATAACCTTTTTAATCCATATTGGCTGGCTTTAATTTAGCTTTTCTCGTCAGCATTCTCGTCAACATTTTTGGTAAATTTTATGTCAGGGATATTATTAAACTTAGTGAACTACTCTTGCATTTATGGTTTAGATGGTTTGAATTTGTCAGCTAAAGTTTGATTGCCTTGACTTGCAGCAATGTCGCTTAAACTACGACTATTGCTATCCTTTAAGTCCACATTAGCACCTTGTGCTATGAGTTCTTCAATAATCTCTTGTCGATCGAATAAGGTAGCAAACATCAATGCTGTTTGACCATTTTGATTGGCTTGATCAACTTCACAGTCCAGCCCCATCAAAGATTTAGCAATGCGAAAATTGCCCTTGAATATAGCGCCCATTAACGCAGTATTTCCTTTAATGTCTTCTTGGCATGGATTGATATCCTCTACACTGAGTAAATAGTTAACGGTTTCAGTTTGGCCATTGTAGGCAGATAAAATCAATGCAGTATAACCTTTTTCGTTAGCGATATTGACTGATAGACCGGCATTGTAAAAGGTCGATAGTAATTCAATATCACCGTTTCTAGCAGCATCAAAATAAAGCTTTTTAAGTTGACTGCTTCGTTCACTTTTATGGGCGAATGATGGATTAGACCCGAATACAACAAGCATAATCAAACAGACATGAATCAAGGTTTTCATAACTCTTTCCTTCAAAAGCCACTGCCTGGTTTAACAGGCAGTGGCGGGTTTTATGCAGCGAATCAATTAAAACAACTTGCTTAATTTAAGGGCTATCTTCTCACCTTCAGCAGCCAAGGCTTGTTGCTCGGCCATTAGCGCTTTAGCTCTGGCTTTCACTTTACTCAAGTTAGTACCTGAACGTTTCGCGATAGCGGTGCCGTAATCTTTATCTGCGTTGTACATAAATGCACTGATATTGATTCGAACTAGCTCTTTATCAGATGTTGCTAATGCGCCACCTAACACTTCAATAAGTCTAGCTTGTTCGTCTGTAGTAAATGAACGATACAAATCACCAGCTTGTCTAAAGTTTAATTGCTTGTAGAAAGGTATTTGTTGATAGCTTCCTAACAAAGGCATGGTTGAATACTTGTATTTTGTATCTTCTGCTAAATCAAGGTACTCACTTGGCTGATAATTAACCTCACGCTGGGTATTGGTAGGACGTAATTTACCGTGTTGCATGTGGTTGTTTATAGCCACATTTTTAGGTGCGTTAATCGGAATTCGATATGAATTAACACCTAAACGATAACGTTGGGTATCTGCGTAAGCAAACACTCTACCTTGTAATAATCTATCTTCTGATGGCTCGATACCTGGAATCACATTACTTGGCGCAAAAGCAGCTTGCTCAGTTTCTTCAAAAAAGTTGTCAGGCACTCTATTTAGCACCATTCTGCCAACTTTACGCAGCGGCAATTTGTCTTCAGGCCAAATTTTAGTGGCATCAAGAGGGTTAAAGTCAAAGTTGTTGACATCTTTTGGCGACAATACTTGAATATATAGGTCCCAAGTAGCCGTTTCACCTTTTTCACCAATACGTGTATAAACATCTGTGGTATGAGGCTGCATATCTTGACCTTGTACGGTCGAAGCTTCTTTGTAAGTGAAGTTCTTTACACCTTGGTTGGTTCTCCAAGTAAATTTCACATAGTTCATTTCACCTTTAGCATTCACAAATTTATACGCATGAACACTAGATCCGTCCATATTTAGGTAACTCTTTGGTGTGCCGTAGTCAGAAAACAACATGGTGAGCATTTGGGTTGATTCTGGTACATGAGAAAAGAAATCGAACACTCTTGATGCTTTTTGCACATTGTCATAGGGCGATGGCTTTAAACTGTGAACCATATCTGGAAACTTAATGGCATCGCGAATAAAGAAGATCGGGAAGTTGTTACCGACTAAATCCCAGTTACCTTGTTCTGTGTAAAACTTCACAGCGAACCCACGAGGATCACGCAATGTTTCAGGAGATTGATGACCATGAATTACCGCCGAAAAACGCGTAAATACTTCAGTATTTTTACCTTTTTCTTGAAATGGGGCCGCCATGGTTAAATCGGATAAATCGGCGTAATTTTCGTAGTAACCATGAATACCAGTACCACGTGCATGCACTACTCTTTCAGGAACACGCTCTCTATCAAAGGCTGCTAATTTTTCAATTAGGTGACTGTCTTGGAGTAATACGCCGCCCCAAGGTCCAGCTGTTTGAGAGTTTTGGTTGTCACCGATAGGCGCACCGTTTTGTCTTGTCATGGTTGTTTCAGCAAACGCGCTAACCGATAACAAGATCAAACTTGATAGGGTTATTAATTTTTTCATTTTCATTTTACATCCTATTTATCTACAACATGGGAAGCCCCAATAGAGTGCTAGGATAAAAACTCGGTGAAAATTAGTACATTTGATAAAAACGAAGTCTAGATTCTATTTTTTAGAACCAAGCTTGGATGGCATCAATAACGTTATACTGCCCATCAACTATTAACATTTTTCGCCATTTATCGAAGGTGGTACATGGGTGAGAAATGCCAACAGCAACCATATCTCCGGGCGCTAAACTGTCATCAATAGGTACCTTTAAAAAACAATGTTGATCATTAATTCGGGTTATTTGGTAATTTGTGTGATCAATAGGGGTTATCTTCGCAGTCAATTTCGATTTGGCATACAAGGGTTTTGGCAATCCTTTGTCATAGGAAAAATCTCGTTTGCCTGCACCTAAAATAACGACTCCGGGTTCTGGTTGAGACAACACATAACACCAAACTTCAATTGCCGACTCAGAAGCAGGCAAAGTCAGTTGCGCGCTGCCTAACCTGTCATCAATAGCCATGGAGGCCTTTTCGTAGACGCCAGAGTCACTGAATAAGTAACACCCACTTCTAAGCACAATTTTTGCGTCATACTCGTGTTGCAAACGGGCAAATGTTAGCGCACACATATCGTAGTATTCAGAACCACCAATACTGATAATCAACGACTGCGCAGGCACTATGGTTTGCTGTTCTATAAATGCACAGATGGTGCTATCAAGTAAGCTCAAAAAGTCCTGAACGCTACTTTGTTTTTGCTCATCAGAGCCCTCAAAAACGGCTTCATACGCGCTGAAGCCGGCAATTTCCCATTGATTAGTGTAAATGGCCTCGATTAACGTTTTAGCCGTAGCGGCTTCTCGTACGCCGCACCGTCCACCATAAGCCCCTAATTCGATTAGTAATTTTAGCCGACCACGGTTTTTTATATTCGCCGCTTTTAACAATTCGAAAGCATCTAAAGAATCGATAAAAAGGTACATAATTAAATCAGGGTATTCTGCCAGTAGTAACTCAACCTCTTTGATATTTGCTCGGCCAACTAACTGATTGGCAAATATTATATGTTTGGCCCCCATCTGTGCAGCTAACCTTGAATTGGTCACGTTTGCCACCGTTAAACCCCATACACCATCGGCTAACTGCTCAAAAATCAACTCAGGACTCATGGTCGTTTTGATATGTGGAGCAAGCAACAAATCGTTGCGCTCAAGCCATTGATTCATCCGCAGACTATTTTGTAGCAACGCATGTTTTTTAATTATTGCACAAGGCAGAGGCAAATCTTCTTGCAGAATATTCCAGCCTGCATTGGCTATTTGTTCACGACTAAACTGTTGTGCGTGAAAAGGTATTCCCTTAAATAGCGGTTTCGGTTGGTAAGAGTCCATTAGCGTCCTTTGAATTTCAACGTTACTAAATGAATGTTAAGGGTGAGTAATTATTCTATGTTTAAGTTCTATAGATGTTAATCAAGGTCAGTTCAACTGGGAATTTAATAATTCAAATACAGCATCTGCCCCTTGAGGTTGATGGAATAGATACCCTTGGTATAGATCGCAGCCCATATTTTGCAAAGTGTTAAATTGAGAATGCGTTTCTACCCCTTCGGCAACCGTCATCAAATTTAGGCTTTTGGCTAAATTAATAATGGTAGCGCAAATCTCTGCGTCTTCGGTTTTAGAGTCACACTCATGGACAAAAGAGCGGTCTATTTTCAGAATATCTAGCGGCAATTTTTTGAGGTAGCTTAGGGAAGAATATCCTGTGCCAAAATCGTCAATGGAGACTTTAATGTGAAGGCCTTTTAATTCCTGCAAAATGGCGATGCAACTCTGTATATCTTGAATCAAGATACCTTCAGTAATTTCAAATTCGAGCAGTTCACCGGGTATTGAAAACTGCTTTAGCAGTTGTTTAATGTGACGAATAAAATCCTCAGCAACTAATTGGCGACCTGAGATATTGATAGCAACAGGCACCACATTCGAATTATGGTCGAGCCAATAACGTAGTTGTTCAAGGACTTTAGTCATCATAATTTCACCAATTTGCACAATCAAATTACTTTGTTCGGCAATCGGGATAAATTCGTTCGGGGATATTTCATCCGAACCTTTTTGCTGCCATCGAATCAAGGCTTCTAATGATAATATCTCACCATCTGCTTTAACTTTCGGCTGATAAACAACACTGAATTCATCTTGTTCGATGGCTTGTCCAATTTTTCTTTCAAAGCTCATCTCTTGTTGTGCTTTTTGTCCCATTTTTTCAGTGTACAACTTGAAATTATCACGGCCATAAAATTTTGCGTTGTACATGGCAATATCCGCTCTTTGGATTAATTCCTCTGTGCCCAGTTCGCCGTTGGTAGATACTGCAACACCAACACTAGTGGCAATTTGATAGTTTTTACCATTCAAGGTAATGGGTTCTCGCATGATAGACAGAATTCGCTGCGCTTTTTCAGTGATTAATTGTTGATTCAGCTCCCCGGTCATAACCACGATAAATTCGTCACCACCAAGGCGCGCAATAATATCTTCCTCACGACAAATTTCTTTTAAGCGATTGGCCACCTGACACAATAGGTAGTCACCGGCTTTGTGCCCCAAGGTATCGTTAATCTTTTTAAATTTATCCAAATCTAAAAAGAATAGCGCAATAACCCCCATGTGTTTTTTCGCTTTTGCCACTTGGTAATTTAATTCAGTGATCAAATGGGTGCGATTAGATAAATGGGTTAACGGGTCGTGATATGCCAAAAAATTTAATCTAGCTTGAATTTTTTGTTGTTTGGTGACGTCTCTTATATGCAGAGTAAATTCATTAATAAGACTATTATTTAATTTACTACTTGTAATAGTCACTTCAGCGGGAAACGTTTGCCCTGCGGCACGCTTTAACTCTATTTCACTGCGCCGGTTAAGTACTAAGCCATTCGCTGAGACAAACTGCAGTTTTAAGCTCTCACTAAACTCCACTATATCTTTATCTAGCGCAAAACTATTAATAAAACTTTGCCCCATGACTTCGGCTTTCAAGCAGCCAAATGTTCTCTCTGCTGCAGGGTTAAACTCAATAATGTTTCCCTGCCAGTCAATAGAGACAATACAATCCATTGATGAATCTAGAATGGCACTCTTACGCCTTTCACTTATTTTAAACTGATTTATTGCCTTTTCACGCTGGGTCATCTCTTTTGACACTTTACTGATGACTTCGTTATATTTGCGCGCTATTTGACCTACTTCAGTAAATGGCTCTTCTTTTACTTGAAGGGTGAAATCGCCTTTATTTTGATGATTTTGCATATCATCCAGCAAGTCTATTAATTCAGTGGAAGCTTTATGTTCACTGATATTCAGGCCACTAAGTTCATGTTCTCTGGTTACTCTTAATGGCGATATTTTATTCAAAATTAAGAGTATGAAATAACAGCTTAAAAAACTAAATAAGCCAATCACCACTACCCCCAAAAGTTGAATTGTGAGCTGCGACATAAATGATAAGCCAGTACCTAACTTAGCTTGTTCGCCAAAAAAGGCGACCGCCAGAGTTCCCCAAATGCCGGCAAATAGGTGAGTAGGAATAACGTTTAAGGCATCATCAACTTTAAGCAAGTCCATTAATTTAGAACCGTAATGCACGACTATACCTGCTACAACACCTATTATTGCGGCGTCCACAGGTGCTACCGCATGACAACTCGCCGTTATCGCGACTAAACCGGCAATAATGCCATTTAAGCTCGCCCCCATATCCACATATTTTTTGGTTCGCAAATGAATAAATGTGGCTGTTAACCCACCCCACATAGCAGCAAGACAGGTGTTCAGAATGATATAAGGAACTTGCTCATCAAATTTCAAAGTACTGCCGCCATTGAACCCAAACCATCCAAACCAAATAAGTAAGGTTCCCATGGCAGCCAAAGGTAAATTGCTACCTGAAGGAAATTTGCTATTTGCTTTAAACCTGTCGATTCTTGGCCCAACAATTAAGACGCTGGCCAAAGCGACCCACCCACCTACCGAATGCACCACCGTTGAGCCAGCAAAATCCACAAATCCCAAAGATTCAAGCCAGCCTCGATTATCAGGATTGTATACACCAGCCCAAGCCCAATGCCCTACAAAAGGGTAAATTAGCCCGCTTAAAATCAACGTGATATACATATAGCTGGAAAACCGAGCGCGCTCAGCAATAGCACCAGAAGTTAAAGTCGCTGCGGTGCTACAGAACATCATTTGAAATAAGAAGAAGGTGATTTGAAAAGAAGTATTCCCCTCGCCAAAAGCAAAGTCGCCAGTTCCAGCCCATCCCCCTAGACTTGGACCAAACATAATACCAAAGCCAAACAACCAAAAAATACTAGCGGATACAATGAAGTCACCAATATTTTTTGCAGCGACATTTATACTATTTTTGCTGCGCGTTCTGCCGCTTTCTAGACACAAAAATCCTGCTTGCATTAAAAACACAAACATCGCTGACAAGAGCAGCCAAAAATTATCAGACAACCGATGACCCTAAAAGTAGTATATTTCAGTTAGTAAACGGTCGCTTTTGCAAGAACTATTCCCGCTATATTCCCTTAGCAAAGTCCCATTTAATGCGGTTAAACTGCAATACACCACCAAAACTGTGCAACCAGTGTTCAAGTTTTGTGCATTACATCCAAATTAGTGCGCAACAAGATGCGAGAGAATTTCACGTATTTTAAGATTATCGAAAACTGACTGAACAGGTAATTTTTGAAGACTGCCAAGTTAGCCAATACTGTCACTTTTTGACGTAGACCGCATTGGCGAGTTTTTCAGCAACAATCTCTCTAAAAAATTGCCCAAGTTCGCGAAAGAATACCCGACCTGGCGCGGTATTTCGCCAGATAAAATGTTGCACACGAGTAATTGGCGTGTCTAACAACTCACACACATGAAGTTCATTTGGACGATGTAATTCAGAGTGCACATATAGCCCAGGTAAAAAAGCGACACCCACTCCCATCACGACCATTTGTCTGAGCGTATCTAAACTTGTGCCCTCGTAATCCCGATACATCTGTGCACCAATTTGAGCACAAATAGTTTGAACTTGATGATGGAAGTGATGGTGACCTTCTAACGTCAGCACCTTTTCACCTTGCACATCAGAGGGTTTTACAAACTCTTGACCTGCCAAAGGATGATCTCCAGGCATGACCAACTTTAGCGGTTCTGTAAATAGCTCAGAAACGATGAATTGCGTGGATTCATGAGTTGACGGTGATATAATTAGGTCGTATTGACCGTTAAGTAAACCTTCTTCCAACTGTTGCGGAAACTCTTCTCGCACGTAGAATTTTAATTGACTAAAACGCCGATGTAATTCAGGCAATACAAATGGTAACAAATAGGGTCCCAACGTAGGCGGAACGCCCAAGCGATAGGTAGTTGAGGCTCCATCAATGAGTTCACGTGCAGTGTCGTTAAAACGTTGACCTGCGCGTAAAACCTCTTCTGCAAGCGCAAGTAAAGTATTCCCCTGAGGGGTCAGTAAAGTGCCGCTTCGATTGCGTTCAAATAAACTCAAGTTCATGTTTTTTTCAAGGGCTTGAACTTGTGTAGTTAAAGTAGGTTGACTGATTCCCAACGATTGTGCAGCGCGTCGAAAACTCAAACTTTTGGCGACTGCCACAAAGTATTTTAGTTGATTTATGGAGGGATATTTATTGTCTGTAGTCATTTTGTAACCTGTTGGTATTAATGAGTTCTCATGGAGTTCTCTTAGAGACCCCTGATAGCAAAAAGCTATCGCGACAACAAGTATACTTCTATCTGACTATCAGGTAAAACTAAAAACGTTGTTCGATTCGTAACAAGTATTTTTAAACATTTTATAGGAGTGACTTTCATGGACCACGTAATTTCTGGTGTTGCTAAATTTCAAAAAGAAGTCTTTCCTGATAAGAAAGCAACTTTTAAAAAGTTAGCGAATGGGCAAAACCCTGAAGTATTATTTATTACCTGCGCCGATTCGCGCATTGATCCAAATCTATTAACTCAAACTGAACCTGGTGAACTTTTCATTTGTCGTAATGCGGGCAACATTGTCCCTCCTCACAGCAATGTCACCGGCGGAATAACCGCATCCATTGAATTTGCAGTAGCAGCGTTAGGTGTTTCACATATTATCGTCTGTGGACACTCTGATTGTGGCGCAATGAAAGGTGCTTTGTACCCTGAAAAACTTGATGGATTACCCCACGTAAAAGAATGGTTATCCCATAGTCGCTGTGCGTCGGAAATAGTCAAAGAAAAATATGGCAGCCTATGTATGGACCATTTGGAAAAGTTAACTGAAGAGAATGTAGTACAACAATTACAACATCTTCGTACTCACCCATCTGTTGCGGCCAAGTTAGCCACCGGTCAAGTGAAACTGCACGGCTGGGTTTACAATATCGAAAGCGGTCAAGTCCTTAGTTATGATCCACAAAGCGCTAAGTTTACACCATTGGGCCAGACACAAACCGAAGCCAAATTGTCTATAGCGTAAAGACATACAAGGTACTTATATGAAACTAGATTTATCCAATTTGAAGGGTGATATTACCGGCGGTCTTACCGCTGGTATTGTTGCTCTTCCACTAGCTTTAGCCTTAGGTGTCGCCTCAGGTTTAGGGCCAATGGCAGGCCTTTATGGTGCTATTGCCTTAGGCTTTTTTGCCGCCCTGTTTGGCGGAACACCTTCACAAATATCAGGTCCAACGGGTCCGATGGTAGTAGTGTTAGCGGGTCTTTTTGCCAGTTTATCTGGTGATGCTGCGTTAATTTTTACGGCTGTTATGTTAGCTGGCCTTTTCCAAATTGTGTTTGGTTTATTAGGGGTCGGTCAATACATTCGATTGGTTCCCTACCCGGTAATTTCTGGTTTTATGACTGGAATTGGCGCAATTATTATTATTCTCCAACTCGGTCGACTGTTGGGGCATGAGCCTCCAAGCGGGACTATTGGTGCATTAAGCTATATTCCGACAGCTTTGGCAGACATTAACATTGCCACTTTGATATTAGGTATAGGTACCTTACTCATCGCTTACAAATGGCCGCCAACTTTAGGTAAATACATACCTGGACCATTAGCGGCACTGGTAATTGGAACGCTAGCAAGCTTTGCTTTTTCCAACGTACCAGCACTAGGTAATATCCCTACCGGACTACCGAGTTTGCATCTGCCGGTTTACGAACAAAGCCAATTCTTTCTAATCTTAGAAGCCGCTTTCATACTTGCTATTTTGGGGGCCATAGACAGCTTGTTAACCTCTTTGGTGGCTGACAACATGACTCGTACTCGCCATGACAGTAAAAAAGAACTTATTGGTCAAGGTATAGGTAATACGGTTGCTGGCTTAATTGGTGGTATTGCTGGTGCTGGCGCAACAATGCGTACTGTTGTAAATATCAGAACCGGTGGTAAAACCCGAATCTCTGGGATGGTTCACTCCCTTGTATTACTTGCTGTAGTGCTAGGATTAAGCCCACTTGCCGCGAGTATCCCCCATGCAGTTTTAGCTGGGTTATTGGTGAAAGTAGGTCTGGATATTATTGATTGGAGTTACCTAAAACGAGCTCATAATGGTCCTCGTTGGGACTTTGCATTGATGATTCTTGTATTGGGCCTAACTGTATTTGTTGACCTTGTCACAGCTGTGGGTGTGGGAGTTGTATTGGCGGCATTGGCATTTGTTCGTCAAATCGCTCAAATACAGATCGAAGATTTAAAGAAAATCCCCGACACGCTGAACGACCCTAAAGAAAATGCGCTACTTACACAAGCTGACGGTAGAGTAAGTATCTTTAGTTTCGGCGGACCGCTTAGCTTTGGTGCTGCGGCCGATGTTGGACACCATGTGCGTGACAAAGTAAAACCAGGTTCACAGGTATTAATCATGGACTTTACCCGAGTCCCCACAGTTGATGTATCAGCTGGGATGGCAGTTGAAACGGTTGCCACCGATGCTAAAAGTGCTGGTAGAAAGTTGATTATTTGTGGTGCTAATGATGCGATTAAAAAGGTGTTGAAAGGAATTAATGCCGCGCAAACAGACGTTGAGTCTTTTGATAATTTGCTGGGCGCATTGGAATATGCAGTCGAAATTATTAATAAAGACCCCAACTCACCTAAAGCGTTATCTAATTCTACAAAGTTAGCAGGAGCTCAATAGGCTGACAGCAGGATAATTAGACTTAACCTTAAAGGTAAATAATAGAAAAGCGCTGCATCCTTTGGATCCAGCGCTTTTTTTGTTTATCCGTATACCGGAAATTTAGCGGTAAGTTGAGCAACGTTAGCCTTAACTTTTTCGCTTATGCTAGCGTCTTCAGGATTATCTAATAAATCACATATCCAATTTGCCAAATCGGTTACGTGCTCAACTTTAAACCCTCTAGAGGTCACTGCCGGCGTACCAATGCGAATTCCACTGGTCACAAAAGGTGATTGTGGATCATTGGGCACGGTATTTTTGTTAACGGTTATGTTCACCGAACCAAGCAACGCGTCAGCTTCTTTTCCTGTCATTCCTCGGGCAATTAAATCCACTAAAAATAAATGATTGTCAGTGCCACCAGAAACCACACCATAACCACGCTTTAAGAAAACATCCGCCATCGCCCGCGCATTATCAATCACTTGTTGTTGGTAAGTCGTAAATTCAGGGGCTAACGCTTCTTTGAACGCCACTGCTTTTGCGGCAATTACGTGCATTAATGGGCCACCTTGAATACCGGGGAAAATTAAAGAGTTAAACTTCTTTTCCAGTTCAGGGTTTGACTTACACACTATTAAGCCACCACGGGGGCCACGAAGGGTTTTATGAGTAGTAGTAGTAACTACGTCTGCGATTGGCACAGGATTAGGATACAGACCCGCTGCAACCAAACCTGCCACATGGGCCATGTCTACAAACAAGTAGGCACCAACGCTTTGTGCGATATCTTTAAATTTCTGCCAGTCAACCACACGGGAATAAGCAGAAAATCCTGCAACAATCATTTTAGGTTGATGCTCTTGCGCCAATTCAGCCACTTGTTGATAGTCAATTTCACCGCTGTCGGTATTTAAACCATATTGGATCGCGTTATATAACTTTCCAGAAAAATTCGGTTTTGCACCGTGGGTCAAATGACCACCGTGATCCAGACTTAAACCTAAAATTGTATCGCCGGGCTTAAGTAGTGCCATGTAAACAGCGGCATTTGCTTGCGAACCAGAATGCGGTTGTACATTCGCGTAGTCTGCTGCAAATAGTTGTTTAGCACGCTCGATTGCTAACGTTTCCGCTTTGTCGGCAAATTCACATCCACCGTAATAACGTTTGCCAGGATAGCCTTCAGCATATTTATTGGTTAACACGCTACCTTGTGCTTCCATCACCGCTTTACTTGTATAGTTTTCTGAAGCTATCAATTCGATATGCGCTTCTTGTCGTTTTTCTTCATCTTCGATTACATCGAAAATCTCAGGGTCTACAGCTTTTAACGGGTTATTTAGTTGCATCATTATATGTCCATTGCCTTTCCAGAAACTCTATGCTAGAACTACACAGGCAATAAATAAAATTAATAATAAATATGAGCTCATAAGATTTTAATATGGCTTTAATAAGGCATAAACTAAAAAAATGCCACCCCACTTTACAGGAGTGAAGCCATGAAAAATTTATCTATCGATTTTCTACGTTCATTTGTGACTATTGCGCAAACAGGCAGCTATACCATGTGCGCAGAGCGGCTTAAACGCACGCAACCTGCTATCAGTTTGCAGATAAAAAAACTTGAAGAAGTTGTTGGTGAAAAACTTTTTTTGCGTGAAGGGAATCGACTTACCCTAACGTTAGCCGGCAGTAAGCTATTAGAATTTGGCATGAAAATACTTATGCTAAATGATCAGGCAATGGCCGAATTTGGTAAACCGCAAGTCAGCGGAAACATCAAATTGGGAATTCCAAGTGAGTTCTCCACAACTTTGATGCCTAAGATAATTCGCCGATTTACCCACACTTACCCGGAAGTCTCCTTAGAAGTGCATTGTGCGCTAAGCAAAGACTTGGTTTGTGAGCCCCTTAAAAGTCAATTTGATCTAATATTATCCCTACAGGAACAACCCGATCCTGATCAGGAAGGTTTTATCATTACCGATCAGTTAGTTTGGGTGGGCAGCCAAAGATACGTTAATAAAGTGCCAAATAAACTTCCGCTTATTGCAGCCCCCGCCCCTTGCATTTATCGCAAACGGGCAACGAATGTTTTAGGCAAGTGCAAAAAACAGTGGCAAATTGTGTATACCATCTCCGATTTAAACGGTATTCAGGCGGCAATTAACGAAGATTTAGGTATCACAGTATTAGCAAGAAGCACAGTGCCACCCGGCCTTTTTGTGTTGCCACCGCAAGCCGATTTACCTGATTTAGGTTACATTGGCGTATGCTTGTTGAATCCACAGAAAGTGCGCTCCGAAGCCATTGAGTTACTGGCCAAAGATATGGTTGCACAATTGGCGATTTAAACAAACTGAGTATTTAGCTTGATGAAAGTTGATGATGATCGCAGATTAAAAGTAATTATCTAAAAAAACAGCACCTCAAGGTAAACCTTGGGTGCTGGAAATTGCTCTAGGGAGCACACACACGAACACAAATTGCTATTATTATTTATCTACCACACTTTCCTATCAGACCTAACTAGGGTTTAGCTTTAACGGTTGGATATTTCACACCAAGCTGGTCCATATAAGTTTCATATTTATCCGCATCATAGTAATAAGCCCGCATTTTCGCTCGATAACGCTGCATAATCTCCTCGTTTAGCTGAGTTTGCGGTTTGTCATCTTTGCGCAGTAGCGACTGGTATTTAACCTCTTTCGTTTGTACATCGGTAAAGTAGTCAGACACCTCTTTCATTAACTGCGGATCAGTAAATAGATCGATCATGGTCATCCCGTGGGCTTTCGCTCCTGCAATAATACCTTTATGAGCGATTGGCGTAGCCATCGACACGGCATTAGACCAATGATGACCTGGCAAATTAGGAATATTAGATGGATACAACATAAAGATTGTAGGTACACTCCAAGAGACATCACCTACATCATCAGATGGGCCACCGGTCGGTACTCTGGGTTTGATGGGCTCGCGAATCGGCATTATGTTGTTAGGCAACCCCACAGCATCGGCACCAATTTCAATCTGTACCGCTTTTGCTAAGGTAATGTCATCGGCAGACCATTGAGGCATGCCAACTGCTTTAATATTCTCATAAGCACGCAGTGCCATAGGTTTATTAAAATGACCTGGCCAAGCCGTTCCCATAACAACTGAATCCCAGCTGGTGTCAGTCATTTTTGCAGCACCCTCGGCTATCTGATCACCCACTTCCCACAATGCTTTTATGTGGTCATAATCCATTTCACGAAAATAGTACCAAGCTGAGGCTTTAGAAGGCACGACATTAGGCTGGTCTCCGCCATCTACCGTAATCCCATGAATTCGTTGTGCCAAACGTAAATGTTCTCGACGGTAATTCATACCAACACTCATCAGCTCTACTGCATCCAAAGCGCTTTTACCTCGCCAAGGAGCACTTGCGCTATGGGCCGATTCACCGTAAAAATTGTACTTAATAGATACCAAGCCAGACATGCCGACTTCACCATAAAAAGTTCCAAAACCACTGCCTACATGGGAGTAAAGCACCGCATCGACATCATCAAAATAACCGTCACGCACATAATAAGCTTTGGTAGCAAGTTGCTCTTCAGCGACCCCTGGCCAAAGCATAATAGTGCCTTCGATTGCATGTTCAGTCATATAATCTTTCAGCGCCAATGCAGCAATGATATTCACT
This sequence comes from Aliiglaciecola sp. NS0011-25, assembly GCF_040370605.1. NCBI lineage: Bacteria > Pseudomonadati > Pseudomonadota > Gammaproteobacteria > Alteromonadales > Alteromonadaceae > Aliiglaciecola > Aliiglaciecola sp. NS0011-25. The sequence goes on along the minus strand of NZ_BAABWR010000013.1, from coordinate 84,707 downwards.
ACTTGGCCTGAATTATGGCCTTCACCATGACCAGGCGCCCCATCAACAATAGGTGCATGGTAAGCAACACCCGGCTTCTGAGAGCCTTTTGGGATGCCATCTAAATCAGTCCCCAAAGCAATGACCGGCTTCCCTGAACCCCACTTTGCTATCCATGCAGTAGGAATATCAGAAATGCCCGTTTCAACGGTAAAACCTTGTTCGCTTAGAAACTGAGTAAGGTAAGCCGAGGTTTCCACCTCTTGAAAACCCAACTCGCCAAAGGAATATAGCGTGTCATTCATAACTTGCGCTAACTTCCCTTGGCTATCGATTTTAGCCACAATTTGATCTTTAGCCGCTTGACGCTCGCTGTCACTTAAACTCGCCGCCGTACTTTGACTGATTCCAGCAATTAAAATTGCCATCACACTCAAGGTTGTCGGTGTTTTGCGGTTCAGAAATTTTGAGATAAAGCGACTTTTCATTATTTTTTCACCATTGGGTATTCAATACCTAATTGCTCTAGGTAAGTGTCATACTTTTCAGGATCGTAATAAAAAGGTCTCATCTGTTCACGAAACTCGCTCATGATCTCTTTATTCAAATGAATTTGCGGCACATCGGTATCACGTAAAAATGATTGATACTTAGTATCTTTGGTTTGTACATTATCGAAATAATCTTTCACTTCAGCCATTAACGCAGGGTCGGTGAATAAATCGATCATGGTCATTGCATGGGCTTTTGCTCCGGCAACAATACCTTTGTGAGCAATAGGCGTTGCCATTGCTACCGCATTTGACCAATGATGTCCGGGCAAATTAGGAATGTTCGATGGATATGACAACCACATTGAAGGGGTTACCCAAGATATGTCACCCATATCATCAGAACCACCACCGGTCATAGTTTTAGGATCAGGTGGCGCAACGATTGGCATAACGTCTGACGGTAAACCAGTTTCTGGCGCGCCAATCTCTTTTTGCAGTGATTTGGCAAGGGTAATATCAGCTTCAGACCATTCAGGCATACCCACTTTTTGGATATTCTCAAACGCTCGCATTGCCATAGGTTTATTGTAATGACCTGGCCATGCTGTGCCCATCACCGTAGAATCCCACGTGGTGTTAGTCATCAACGCTGCGCCTTGGGCAATCTTATCACCCACTTCCCAAAGTGCTTTTACATGTGGATAGTCTAATTCTCTAAAATAGTACCAAGAAGTTGCTTTAGAAGGCACTACGTTTGGTTGATCGCCACCGTCTACAACAACAGAATGGGTGCGCTGTGCGATGCGTAAATGTTCTCGACGATAGTTAATACCAACGCTCATCAGCTCAACAGCATCTAATGCACTTCTGCCGCGCCAAGGCGCTCCAGCACTGTGGGCAGATTCGCCATAAAAATTGTATTGAATTGACACCATACCTGAGAAAAATGGATTGCCATAGAAGGTACCAAAACGGTTTCCAACGTGAGAGTAAAGAACCGCATCTACATCGTCGAAATAACCTTCACGCACATAATAGGCTTTAGTGGCAAGCTGCTCTTCAGCTACCCCAGGCCACAGCATAATAGTGCCTTCTATATTGTTTTCAGACATGTATTCTTTTAATGCCATGGCGGCAAGAATATTAACGACTTGGCCGGAATTGTGCCCCTCGCCATGGCCGGGTGCGCCTTTGACGATAGGATCATGATAAGCCACACCGGGTTTTTGTGAAGCTTTAGGGATGCCATCCAAATCAGTCCCTAATGCAATAACGGGCTTACCAGAACCCCAGGTCGCGACCCATGCTGTGGGAATACCAGCAATACCCTTTTCTATTTTAAAACCTTGTTCAGCTAAGTGATTAGTCAGATAAGCGGATGTTTCAAACTCTTGAAAACCAAGTTCCCCGAATGAAAAAATCATGTCGTTCATGACTTGCGCAAGTTTTGCGTTTTTATCGACTGCAGCGACAACCTGCTCTTTTGCTGCTTCGCGCTGTGCTTCGGTGAAAGTGGTGGCGAATGCGCCTTGTGAAAAAATTAAGCCAAGCAATACTATGCCTGTCTTTTTGGTGAAATTCTTTGTACTGAAATTTAACATGTTGAAGTGCTCCGAGACCTTTGCTAATAGTGATTAATGAAGATCACTACTGTTCGAACAAAATTTTCATTGGCAGCGTTACCACTGCCAATGAATGACTTGTTTTACGGCTTTTTAACGGTAGGATATTCGATACCTAATTGTTCGAGATAGGTATCGTATTTGTCAGGATCGTAGTAGTACTTTTCCAGTTCAGATTTGTACGTCGCCATAATTTCTTTGTTTAAATGAATGGCGGGCTTATCTTCTGGACGTAACAAAGGAGTATATTTGTCTTCTTTGGTCTGCACATTTTTATAGTAGTCCCACGCCTCATCCATCAATGCACTGTTAGTCAACAAATCGAATAAGTTTAGGGCTTGAGCTTTTGCCCCAGCCACTATTCCTTTATGCGCGATTGGGGTTGCCATAGCGACTGAGTTAGACCAGTTATGACCCGGCAAATTAGGGATGTTAGCTGGATAACGCAAGGTTATTGTTGGTACTTGCCAAGAAATATCACCAATGTCATCTGAGCCACCGCCTGTAAGTTTGGCAGGATCGGGTGGGTCTAATAACGGATTGAGTTCGGTTTTCAGACCTTCTGGCGCAACGCCAATTTCAGACTGTAAAGCTTTAGCCAGAGCAATATCATCAGCAGACCAATCAGGCATTCCCACCATTTTGATATTTTCGTAAGCATCTTCAGCTATGGCTTTGTTCATATGCTGTGGCCAGGCTGAACCTAACACAGTAGATGACCAAGAGGTATTACTCATAAGAGAAGCCCCTTCCGCCATTTTGTCACCAATCTCCCACAAGGATTTTATATGTGGAAAATCTGTCTCTCTAAAGAAGTACCAGATACTTGCTTTAGAGGGCACAACATTGGGTTGGTCACCACCGTCAACGATAATAGAATGTATACGTTGTGATAAACGTAAGTGCTCTCGGCGATAGTTCACCCCAACACTCATTAATTCTACAGCATCCAATGCACTGCGACCGCGCCAAGGAGAACCAGCACTGTGCGCTGATTCACCAAAGAAGTCATATTGCACTGACACTAGACCGTTTCCACGACCGGCACCCCAACTCGTGCTGAAACTATTGGATACATGTGAAAACAATACTGCGTCAACATCTTTAAAGTAGCCGTCACGGACGTAATAAGCTTTAGTCCCTAACTGCTCTTCAGCCACACCAGGCCAAATTTTAATGGTGCCGTCGATGTCATTTTTTTCCATATACTCCTTCACCGTTAACGCCGCAAGGATGTTAACGACCTGGCCTGAGTTATGGCCTTCACCATGGCCAGGAGCACCTTCAATAATAGGATCGTGATAAGCCACCCCAGGCTTCTGAGAAGCCTTAGGAATGCCATCAATATCTGAACCTAGAGCGATGACAGGTCCGCCATCTCCCCAGGTTGCCATCCATGCAGTTGGAATACCGGAAATACCGCGTTCGATAGTAAATCCATTGTCTTCCAATATTTTGGTCAGGTAAGCAGAGGTTTCAAATTCTTGAAACCCCAGCTCTCCGAAACTGAAGATCATGTCGTTCATGACCTGCGCTTGTTTAGCTTTAGCACCTACTGCATCAATCAGTGTCATTTTTGCTTCCATACGCTCAACCTGAGACATATCTTCGAAAGCAGCGGCAGACCCAACAATAGACGCCATGGTTAAACCAATTACGGTGTTTAAAACTGTGCGTTTAAACATGCTTTTGTCCTTTTTGATTAACTTTTTGTTCATTACATTTCGACTCTAAAGCCAACTTTGAACTGACGACCCAATACGTCATATAAACCACGGTTTGTTTCTAAATAACCTGGGCGGTTTTCTGAACCTTGAGATGCAGGAAAAGCAACGTCCGCGGGGTCGGTATCAAACATGTTGCGAATCGATAGATAAAATTCAGCTTCTGCGTCATTACTAAAGGTAACGGTTTTAGCTGCATATAAATCAAAGTAAACTTCGCCATCAACGCTGTTGTCGTTAATGGTGTAGTTTGGCGCAATGCTCTCAGGGCAATTTGAAGCGCATTCAATGTACGCATTACTCAATACGCCATCACTCACACCACGAGCAGTAAGATCAAAGGTCATATCTTCTAATGTGTAAGTAACTGATGCGCGGTATTTCCAATCAGGTGTGCTTGAAGCATTTGAACCAGCGGAATCAATCGCAGTTACGCCGTTATCAGTTATATTTTCTAGGTAGTTAGTGGCTAAGAAACGCAGTTTGACACTACCTGGGGCATCTGAGGACAAATCACCTAAATCAAAAGAATAGGTTAAGTCATAATCGATACCGCGAGCGGTCATAACGTTTAGGTTGTCGTATAAAAGGTTGATCGTTTGTAGTGTTCCTGATTCATCATAAATCATGTTGTCACAGTATTTTTGCACACCAAACTCAACACAGTATTCAGCCGTTGAATCAGCCGTTACGAAGCTGATAATACCGTCAATTTCCACATCATAATAATCAATTGCGGCAGAGAAGTTTTCTAAGAAACTAGGACGCAAAATCACCCCAACTCCCCAAGAATCAGCTTCTTCTGGCTTAACATCTGGGTTACCTTGAAGATTCTGGATCATAGGTACAGAAGCACCATCGATAGTGACAGAGTTACTACGGGCAGTACCTGCAGCGTATAACTCACTCAAGTTGGGCGCACGAATATCGCGAGACTTGGTTAAACGTATAGTTGCATCTTCAATTGGTTGATAGGTTAAACCTGCTTTCCAGGTGGTTACGCCACCAGAGGTACTATAATCGGTATAACGCACTGCACCGTTAAAATCCAAATCATCGGTAATTGGAACTAATGTTTCAACATAGGCTTCAACAACATCGTAATCGCCTTGAGTGACTTTATAGTTACCGTATTTCCAGCCAGTTTGATACTGTTCTTCAACATAACCATCCATTTCTTCTTTACGGTACTCAGCACCAAAAGCGACAGAGATTGGGCCTGCCCATCCCTCAAAGTCACCAGTACTAAAGTTAATCGCAGCAACATTTTGAATAAACTCTTGCTCACGACGAGGGCGACCTAAAACATAATCTAATGCTTCGTCACTCGCTACACCAACACCAAAGCGGTTCAATGGCACGCAACCATCGCTTGGATCAGTCAAGGTAGAACGACAAACAATTTCGCCAGTAGCAGAATCTACAACAGCATCTGTGGCTTGAGTTAAGCGCGCAGAATTGTAGGTTGGAGTCATGTGCTCATCAGTGTTGGTTTTACCGTATTGATAATAGGCATCCCAACTAAAGTATTTGCCGCCCATTTCAAATTCACCGTCGGCACCTAAAACGATTCGAGTGGTGTCACGTAAGTTGTTAGCACCCGATGCTGGCATATCAACGTTACTGGTATTTAAGCTGAAACTTTCTAGCCCTTGGTCGGCCATTTGACTTGCTACTGCATCTGGTAAAAATGCGTTGTCAGCATAAATAGTAACGCCTTTAGTAGTAGGATTGATGTAGTAAGCTAAACCTTCATATTCAGCGTATGAACCTTGAAGATAAACTTCTGTTTCACCCAGCATATAGCTTAAGCGGCCAAACAAGTTTTTACGCTCTTCATCGGCAGCTAAAGAATTGGTTCCGACCATACCTGAAGAAGTATATTGCCAATCACCGCCTTGCATCCACTGACCAGATACGTCACCGTAAGCCAATTGATTAACAGCGCCATCGACACCAAAATAAGTACCCGCAAGTGGGCCATCGGCAATTAAACCACCGGGGGTATAGTTAGAAATACCGATGTTTTCATCTACTAAATAAAACGGAGCGCCTTCGCTAGTATCAGGATTAATCATCCCAACATAACCTCTTTCTGCCCACTCACGAGTCGTATAGTGAATGCCATTTGCTGAGTAATATTCACCACTTAATAGTAAGTGGCCGGCACCGTCGGCTAATTCAGTACCATAAGTAAGTACCACTTTACCGTTTTCTCTGTCGCCGTAGGTGGTTTCACCATATTCAGCCTGAGATTTAAAACCTGTATATTCTTTATCTAGAATAAAGTTCACAACCCCACTAATTGCATCAGAACCGTAAACAGATGAAGCACCACCGGTTACGACTTCAACGTTTTTAATTAAAGATTGAGGAAAGGTATTCGTATCAACTTGACCTGTTGATGCAGAAACAACGTTACGCTGGCCGTCGAATAGTACCAAGGTACGACCCACACCTAAGGCTCTTAAGTTCAATGCGGCGATACCCGAAGCACCGTTACTCAGTGAGCCTGAAGAAGTAGAAGCTGTGCTACTACCAGTTACAGAAGGTAAAGTGTTGACGAATTCAGCCACGCTTCCTGGAGCGTAAGCATTAATGTCATCTTGAGTCATTATGGTCACTGGTGCTGGCGTATCATAACCGTCCCTTGCTACCCGTGATCCTGTAATTTGTATCGATTCCAACTTGGAATCTTCACTCAAACTGTCGTATTCACTAGCTGCTTCCTGAGCAAGAGCGGTGTTCACTGCCAACATGCTAGAAATCAATGTAGCCAGATAAGTGACTCTATGCGTTTTTGATTTAATGGGGCTTTTCATGTGTTCTTCTCCTGTACAAAGGATGTAATAGTTATTTTTATTTGCTAATTATTTTTGCGACTTAAAACATAAATGCGTTTTCACGTCGTTACAGTTGCAAAGAGTTAAAAGCACAAGTCGTACCTAAAACCTTGATTTAAAAAATTATTATTAGATTAATTTTGGGAAAGCTAAAAATTAAGTGAAAATACAAGTAAAAAAACCGAGTGATTACAGGGGCTTGCAAAACATAAAAACATCTTATTTACAAACTGTAACATATAAGAAAATCTTATCTGAAATCTCTAAGTAAGATAAGAAAAATTAATATTTTTAAATCTTGATTAAAATAACTTATGCAAAAATAAACTTCATTTATGCAAATTTCGAACTCGCACTATTTCGATGCAATTAAATAGAATTACGGGTATTAATTAGGCATTTGCGGACTTTTTTACCCAATATCAAATTATAATCATCCTAATTTATGACATTTAATATGATAAATTTTTCTAAAAATGCTTTATTAGTAACAAAAAGCAATAAACAACTCACCATCCGAGATTCACTCCAAAACTAAACAAAATGCGCAGTAGAGCTAGTTTTAGGTGACCTAATATGATTAAAAACGCCCCTAAAAGTGAATAACTATTCGGCACTAATTGGAGTTGCACCAATTTGGAATATGTAACATTTAGAGAATTGAACAGTTGCCATTCAAATTTGAAACTCAACAACAATATACTCGCCCATTCGATTATCAATGTTGTTGCGAATCAAGCATGATCACAAAGGTTGCTGGATGAATTGACTTTTTACTATTCAAATAAATTATCAGACAGTGATTCCTTGCCGATTTGCTAGTTATCGATAGTTAAAACAAGCGAAACGTCTTTTTATACATTTGATTGTTTTTCCTCAGATCAATAACAAAACAATTTACAACGTAAAGTTTCTGTAAAGACGCCTCTTTGCACTGAACTAAATGAAATTAAAATCAGTCCGAATCGCCATTGTGAGAAACATGACCGCTTTGATCAGTACCTCACTTTTCCTAACAATAATTAAAGTGGAGATTCCATGAAGTTCAGTAGTACACCCCTTAAATTAACGAATTACCCTTGGGTATGTTTGGGTTTAATGTTATTCGTTTTAGCAGGCTGTGGCAGTGACGACGAAAGTTCCGGTTACATTAAATTCTATAATGCATCGACTAATGCACCTGGGGTTTACCTCACTGTGGATGAAGATTTAGACAATGACGATGACGATGAAGTAGAGCTTACTTATAGCGCCGTAGAATTTGCTGAGGTAAGCGCGAACAATGAGCTGGACACTGGAAGCTACTACGTTGAATTAGCTTGGCAAGATGAGGAAAGTAGTGATCGAAGCGATTTGGAAATGGTCTATCAGGAGCAATTAAGTATCAATTCTGACAGCATCACTTTTCTTGCCATGACTGGTGATATTAGAGATCCCGAGGTGCTGAAGTTTGATATTGCGGTAGTCGATGACGATGATGACGACGACGATGACTTGTTTAACCTTAGGTTCTTAAATCTGCACCCTGACTACCAATATGTTGACGTATATATGTCTGCAGATAATGAAACTTTTAATGAAGCGGTATTTGTGACTAGTAGCAGTTATACCGAGTTGTCTGAAAATATAAAAATGGATCAAGACCAATATATTTTCTACATCACCGAAGCTGGCAGTGATGAGGTTATCTATACCTCTACGGATCAGTCGTATACCACCGTGAGCCAGTATGTCATCGTGTTACGTGAAAACGTTGGGGTAGGCTCTTCACCTTTTGCTATCGATAGCATTGGCACCAACGGCGTGACCCTATTAAATGATGTGGACTCAGAAGCCTCCTTTGGATTTTATAACGGTGTTGATGAATCCGATTATTTACCTAACTATCGTGGATACATGAATATTGATGTCAAATTAAATGATGATTCAGAGGTATTGATAGAAGGTTTAGCCACTGGGGAATTCAGTACTTCAACAACCACTGCAAATGGCGATTACGGATTTGATGTATTAGACACTTATACCGAAGACACCTTTATTAGTGATGCCTTGTTAAGCCTTGAAGAAAATGCTGACAGTACTATCTTCATTTATAGCAAAGTTGATCCTATTGATGATGACGAAGATGATGACATCGATGAAAATAGTGATGGTGTTGTAGACGGTTACGAAGCCACCATAAAATCACTCACAATTACCAAAAGCAACAGCTCAAGTATCTATAGTCATGGTATCAAAGTGGTTAACTTGTCTGATTCTGATGACTTTAGCCGTGTGACTTTTTACTTTGTATTGAGCGACGAAATAATATCAACGGCTGAAAGTAAATTATCAGTTTTAGAAACCAGCAGTGGTTCAGTTTCATTGCTCAATAATACCTACGATATTTTCGCCATTGCCACTATAGACGGTACCGACGTCATAATGGACAGCTTAACGATGACATTAGATGAAGACAGTGTTGAGCAATTTCTGATATTCGCAGAAAATGAGTCTATGCCCTCAGGTTATGAGATGACCTTAGTTAACCAAAAATCTGACGAGTAATCTGACAACTCCTCGCAAGTAAAATTACCGTAATTCCTTTATAAGTGCAGGCACAATTTAATTGTGCCTGCCATAAGAGATGCGTGAAATCTGCATGTGAGCGTAGCTAAAAAGCAGTAAACAGGAAATTCAATGAAAACAATCCGACTTGTACTAGCGCTGTCTTGCTCCTTATTATTGGGTATTAAGGTCTATGGGGCGCAATACAAAGTAGTAGAATTACCAGTAGCCGAATTAGGAGAGAATTCGTCTCCCACGGACATTAACAGTATTGGTGAGGTCACCGTCAATCTAGTGACTAAATATAATCCACCGATAGACATATCGCTACTCGACTTCGATTCATTATCTAGTTATTTAACAGACGTAGAATCAGCAAAAGTAGGTGATTTCAATGATGATGACTACGCATTTCTATATAGCTATATTCAATCTTTCGCTGAGAACCAGTTATACCAACAAATTTCCACACAAAACGGCTTTATTGCCACCGAGTCAGACAGTCAAGAGTTACACGGTTTTGACAGTATTGATTCCTCCACCGATGACTATAGCAATAGTACCTTTGTCGATCTGCAAGGGATTAACGACTTTGGTTATGCCGTAGGATACGGTTTTGACGGATTTTACACCCTCGATTATATCAATGAAGATATTGACGATGTTACCTATGTACTAAATGACTTTTATGTCAGAGGTTTTGCCTATATTGATGGCGATACAGTTGCCCTGCCTCCTCCTGACACCACGGCTGGCGGTCTAAGTTACGCCTTCGACATAAATGATAGTAACCAAGTTGTTGGCTATGGAACCACTGAGTTGGTATCAGATGAGTTTGCGCAAAGTGTAGAAGACTGTGCAGATGATGAAGTACGTGCTGATGTGCCAGAAGAATCCTGTTTACGCAGCTTGAGCATTGAACTGAACAGCAGCGTCACCACAATATCACAACGCCGAGGAATTATATGGCAAGTAGATGAACGCGGGAGCGTAACTGACACTTATGTTTTACCCATGCTAATCGAACCCGATAGCAGTGATGAAACCGTATATAGCAGCACAGCGGTAGCAATCAATGATTATGGGGTTGCCGTGGGAGAATCCCCTGATTACTACTTAGATACCACAACCCTTATTACATCGGCGGCTATTTATATAGATGATGAAGTCACTACAATTAACCAAGATGAGAGCGTTTATTCCAGTTCTGCTGCGGCAATTAATAATGACAACATAGTGGTAGGTTATGCTTCAAAGTTAGTTCAAGGCAGTTTAGTCAATAAGTTTTTTGTTCACGATGTGGATGCTGACGTCACCGAATACCCAGATGATTTTTATACGACTGCCAATAGCTATGCTACTGATATCAATAATCAAAATATGATTATCGGATACGGAGATTCGGAACTCACCACTTCGGGTACAAGTCGTACCGGCGCTTTTCTATACGATTATCGAAATGACCTTTTCAATGAGATAAATACTTTGCTTGAATGTAATAGCGAGTACAACATCGTAGAAGTTCACGGCATCAACGATGACAATACCATTGTTGCCACAGCCACAGTAACAGAGGCGAGTCGCAATCTATCTGGCGAGATTATCTATGATGATTATGGCGCTGAAATTGAAACCACCCATTATGTGGCGGTAAAATTAGAACCAATTTCAGGCGGCTCTATAGATAATTGTGATGCGCTAGAAGCGGAAGTTGAGCGCCAAGGCGGCAGTTTATTCTGGTTATTAAGCATTACTCCATTGGTAATAATTAGATTATTCCGTACAAAACAACTGTAAAACTTACCCTAGCCTGCAGGCTTAAATCCTTAAGCAGCAGGCTCTTTATAACCGTCAACAATCTGTTATTACTTGCGCAAAATTAACTCAGTGTTAACAACGTTAAAAGTGCTAACCAAGCTCCCAGTGCTAATTTATCCAGACCTGTGAGCTTCCCACCTCATTTATCTTTAACTTTTTAATTACATCTTTTACTTTTTTTAATCTCGCCCTACTGTTTTAAGTTGTTCGCTAGATAGGTACTGATTTACCTGTTACTTTCCATAGTTAAGCGGTAACTAAAAGAATTATAAAAATATGAATAATATCGACCTAACAGAAGACTCGTTAAACAAAGCACCTATTGCTGACAAATTATCGATAGTAGAGAAAGTTGGATACAGCCTAGGTGACTTAGCTGCCAACCTGATATTTCAAACTTTTGTTACCTTTATTGCTTTTTTCTATACCGACGTTTACAAAATTCCAGCACAAACAGCAACCATGATCATTTTCACTGGCGGCATGATTGGCGCATTTTTCAGTCCGGTTATGGGAATTATTGCCGATAGAACCCAAACCCGCTGGGGCCGTTATCGACCTTGGATATTATGGACATCCATCCCTTTTGGAACCTTAGCCTTATTGGCTTTTACAACTCCTGACTTTGCGCCTGAAGGTAAGGTGTTATATGCGTTTATTACCTACATCGCCTTAGTACTGGTCTATTCCGCTAATAACTTGCCTTATTCTGCACTAAGTGGCGTCATTACTGGCAACATGAAACAGCGCAATAGTATGTCAGCTTATCGCTTTGTTGCAGTTATGATCGCGCAATTTATTATTCAGGTTTTGTTACTGCCTTTAGTACTTATTCTTGGTGATGGTGACAAAGCGGTGGGATTTGAAAATACCATGATGATATTTTCAATTGTGGGAATCGTGTTTTTCCTCATCACCTTTATCACCACAAAAGAAAGGGTCATTACCAAAGTCGAACAAAAATCATCGATAAAACAAGACATTGTTGATCTATTAAAAAACAAACCTTGGGTGATTATGTTGATACTCACTATTCTTGTTTTTATTACCCTTGCCCTTAAAGGCGGCATGTATATCTATTATTTCCAAAATTACGTCGACGAAGCCCACCTTGCTCAATTTCACCAGAATATCGGTTTTAACAATCTCATTGCAGGGCTAAACAGCTTATTAACCAATGCCGGATTGGCTGAGTTCCAATGGCCTAAGGACACGGCAATATCAGGCAACAGTATTTTTAACGCCTGTGGCATCATTTTTATGATAATTGGAATTGGTTTTTCTAAGCCACTAGCAGACAGATTTGGCAAACGCGATGTATTTGGTTGTGCATTGTTTTTATCCACGTTGTTCGTGCTGTTTTTCTATTTTTACTCGCCAGAATCTATCGCCTTGATGTTTGGCTCGCAAATTTTTCATGGTTTTTTCTACGGCATTACCACCCCAATTTTATGGGCAATGATTGCCGATGTGGCCGATTACTCTGAATGGAAAAATAATCGTCGAGCTACGGCAATTGTCTTTTCAGCTATGTTATTTGGTCTCAAGGCTGGGCTGGCAATAGGCGGTTCGTTAGTGGCAGGCATCTTGGCCTATTATCACTACAACGCAGACTTGGTGGTACAAGCTCCAGACACAATTAATGGAATTAAAACTGCAGTGAGTATCTATGCCGCCATACCTTTCTTACTCGGCTGTGGATGCCTATTTTTCTATGAGATAAACAAGAAGATGGAACAGCGTATCGAAGCTGATCTCAAACTATCCCGAGGCTAGTCAAATAGCCGGTTCGGGGTCATTCAACATACAATCGAAAACGAATATGTATCGCTATTTGGAGCCTTCATGAGCAACCACAATGAGCAGCCTCTCAGTCCACTCGAAATTGAATTGAGTGACGCGCAGAGCAAACAGCAACAAGATTTGGCTCGCGCTCAATCTTTACAGCCGAAACACCGACCATTAGTAGAGCATATTTATACCGCAGATCCTTCTGCCCATGTATTCAATGGTAAAATTTATATCTATCCCTCCCACGACATTCAAACCGACGCTGAGATAAATGATAACGGTGAACAATTTGCTATGCGGGACTACCATGTATTGTCGTTAGATAGGGATACCTTTGAGGCGACAGATCATGGTGTTGCCTTGAGTGTTGAGGATGTGCCTTGGGCTCAAATGCAAATGTGGGCACCTGATGCAACCAGAAAAAATGGGCGCTATTATTTTTATTTCCCGGCTCGTGCGTACGACGGTATTTTTCGTATTGGTGTTGCCGTTAGTGATAGTCCAACAGGCCCTTTCACGGCGCAAGATAATTACATTGAAGGCACATACAGTATCGACCCTGCGGTGTTTGCAGATGACGATGGTAGTTACTATTTGTATTGGGGAGGAATTTGGGGAGGACAACTACAAAACTGGCGAGATGGTCAATTCCATCCAAGGGATATCTACCCTGCCGATGATCAACCTGCTTACGCTCCGTTAGTCGCCAAATTATCTGACGACATGTTATCCCTTGCTGAATCGCCCAAGGATATACTTATTTATGATGAAAACGGCAAACTACTACGCGCTGGCGATAACCAACGACGTTTTTTTGAAGCATCATGGTTACACAAACATAATCAGCAGTATTACTTTTCTTATTCAACAGGCGACACCCATAAAATAGTTTATGCCACCGGAAAGAGCCCTTACGGCCCATTTACTTATCAAGGGGTCATTCTCAACCCTGTATTGGGTTGGACCAATCATCACTCCATAGTGCAATACAACAACAAGTGGTTTTTGTTTTATCATGACAGTACCTTATCAGGCGGCCAAACCCATTTACGCTGTGTAAAAATGTCAGAATTAATACACGATAGTGAAGGTAAAATTCTACCATTACAGGCCTATGAATAAACCTCTCAACAACAAAACAGTCGGCTATCGCAAGTAAATAATGTTGATTCGAATATACAAACAAAACGGCGTATGAGTTCCACCTTGTCGCCACATTTTGTGTAAAATCGGCAATAAATACATTCAACAACGAAAAAGCCAGAACATGTTTAAACATTGCCCTCAATGTAAAAGTACCGAGATTAGTTTTGTAAGTCAGCGATACTGGAAATGTGCCAACTGTGACTTTGTTTATTTTCATAACACCGCCGGTGGCGTTGGCGCAATTATAAGTTGCCACAACGAGTTACTTTTTACAGTTCGTGCTAAGCATCCCTGTAAAGGAAAACTCGATCTACCGGGTGGTTTTGTGGATTTCCATGAAACTTTAGAACAAGCATTAAGTAGAGAATTAATGGAGGAGTTAAATGTATCGATTGCTCCGTCACAGTGGCAGTATTTATGCTCTTTTCCGAATCAATATCTTTATAAAAATATCAATTACAACACCATAGATAGCGCGTTTGTTTGTGAGCTAAACGAAAAACCGAAGATACACTTAGAAAAAACTGAAATACTGGAAGCTAAATGGATAGCAATAGAAGATGTTGATGTCAGTGCAATCGCATTCCCATCGTTAGCCAATGCTGTTGCTAAATTTATAAGTGCAAGCTAAAAGCGTATTTTTTCCTGTCTCATGAGCTCATAAATTCTAAATCAAACATGGATTTATGAGCTTCAATGTAACTTAGGAACTCGGCGAGCTTATTGGGTTTGTTAAAACCTTGTCGATAAACCATATAAATGGGTAAACTGGGACTTACCCATGCAGGCAAAACCTGCCGTAATTCACCAGACTTAATCCCATCACGAACTAAAAACCAAGGCAATTGAGCAATCCCTAAGTGATTTTTCACACAGTTTAAAACCGCTACAAAATCAGCACATTGAAATGCCACAGGAACGGATGCATATTCAGTTTTTTCACCATTTTGCAGTGTCCATGTGTTTTGTGTTGGTTCAAAAAATTGAACACTTCTACACGACGTTAAGTCTTTAACGGTTTTGATTGCATGGTGTTTAAGATAATTAGGCGAGGCTACTAATACTCTATTTGCTTTACCGATTTGCCGTTGAATCAGGTTTTCATCTTGATTCTTGCCCATCCGAAACGCCAAATCTAAGCCTTCCTTAAATAAATTTTCATATTCGTAAGAAAGTTTAAGGCTTAGGCTAACTTGAGGCCAATCTTTCAAAAAGTTAGGCAAAAGACTATTGCTTAATACCCTTCCCAAAGCCGGAGGTGCAGCTAAACTTAACTTTCCTGACACACTACTATTCAGTGTTTTGATATCATTTAACAGATGATTTGAGTCTTCTAACAGCACCAGAGCACGGCTATAAAGAATTTTCCCAGTTTCAGATAAACGCACAACGCGAGAAGAGCGCTCAAACACTTTACTGCCCAACTCCCCTTCGAGTTTAGCAATATCCTTACTCAACTTAGACTTGGTTACGTTAAGTATATTAGCCGCTTCGGTGTAACTCAGCGTTTCCGCAGTTACCACAAAATGTCGTAACAGTTTTAAATCGATTACCTGATTATTCGTCATTTAGATATCTTCAAAGCTTAATCAACTGATTTAGGAATTTTATTTTCGAAGATTTTACAACATTGTTTCCATATTGGAAACTCAGAGTTTCTTTTCAATGGATTGTCACTTCTTAATAAATCCATAAAATAGTCTCATCGATGCCGTTTACTAGGCAATAACCACTTAAATGCGAGGAATTAAAATGATTAAAGCGTATGCAGCTAATGCCGCTGGAGACAAATTAGAAAAGTTTGAATACGATCCAGGTCCTTTGAAGCACGATGACGTGGATATTACCGTTGAGTCTTGCGGTATCTGCCACAGTGACCTAAGCATGTTAGACAATGAGTGGGGCTTTACCCAATATCCTTTCGTTCCTGGACACGAAGTTGTTGGAATTATTAACGCTGTAGGTGAAAACGTTAGCTCATTGAAAGTAGGTCAACGGGTTGGTCTAGGTTGGCAATCAGGTTATTGCAATACTTGCAGAACCTGTCAGTCTGGCGACCATAACCTATGTTCATCGGCTGAACTGACATTAGGTGGTCGACATGGCGGATTTGCTGATCGTGTGCGCGCTCAAGCAAGTGCAGTTGTGGCGCTGCCAGATAATATTAATCCAAAAAGCGCCGGGCCATTGTTTTGTGGTGGCATCACGGTATTTAATCCTTTATTACAATTCGATATCAAACCAACAGACAAAGTTGCGGTGATAGGCATTGGTGGACTGGGTCATTTAGCTTTGCAATTTCTGAATGCTTGGGGATGCGAAGTGACAGCCTTTACTCGCAATACTAAAGAACAAGACGAGCTAATAAAACTGGGCGCACACAAAGTGCTCAATAGCAGTTCACAAGAAGAGTTAAAAGCAGCAGCAGGCAGCTTTGACTTAATTATATCGACGGTAAATGTAAAACTTGACTGGAATGCTTATGTGGCAACGCTAGCGCCAAAGGGTCGTTTGCATTTTGTTGGAGCGACAACAGAACCACTAGATTTAAGCTTGTTCCCATTAATGGCCGGTCAGCGCTCAGTATCTTCATCGCCAGTTGGAAGCCCAGCGACAATCAAAACGATGTTAGATTTTGCAGCTCTGCATAAAGTTGAGCCAATAACTGAATATTTCCCATTCGACCAAGTCAATGAGGCCCTTGACAGATTACGCAACGGTAAACCTCATTACCGCATCGTATTGCAGCACTAATAGCAACCTTGATACCTTGGGTTAATCTACCGCCACGACAAAGTTGTGGTGGTAGATTGCTCAATATTCTAAATAAACACGCATTACTCAATTAATTAGTTTGCGTTAATTTACTGGCTTGTATTGCCAGTCCCTCACAGACTGAATTAAAAGCATCCCCTTCCATCACGGGCAGGTGAGGTAACATCACTTCTTGCAGTTCTTTTCTAACGATGGGCGACAAACTCATGCCACCAGTGATAAATAACATTTCAGGCGGTTCACTGCTATTTTCCAAACACTGAGTGACTAAACGTTTTACTCTGCGCATCCAGGTTTGCATTGAGCGGTTTAAATCTGCCAAGGTAATTTCTACATCATAGTCTGGTTCAATATAATATAGCGGTAACGTCACTTCATTTTTAGATGACAACAATTCTTTGGCTAATCGAGAAGAGTTAACTAATCTGGCTGATAATTTTTGTTCTTGTACAATTAACAATCTTTCTAATAGCCTAGGCTCTTTGGTAATAGACATGGTTTGTGCGATTTCTAAGCCGTAATCTTCAGAAAAAAAGCGGTTTAGCTTTGAAATATCATCAACCGCGCACATATCAGAAAAGTAAGTAGGTGGAATCGGTAAACCATTTTGCGTTAATAGCTCCTGACCCATAGTCGGTGCAATAGATTTCACAATCAGGTTTTTGTCACATTCCATCCCCCCTAAGCGGGTTCCTGTTACAGCCAGTACATCTTGCTGACGATCTAAGTTTGCACGTTTTTCAGGGGATAATTTGATACAACAAACATCCGTTGTGCCGCCGCCAATATCAACCACCAACACATTAGTTGGTTTATCAAGAGTACGTTCAATTTGATAGGCTGCCGCAATGGGCTCCTCGAGAAACTCCACCTTATTGAAACCCGCTTTTTGAGCGGCTTGGGTCATAATATCGATTGCTTGGTTGTTGCCCGCATCGCCGCGTGTACCATGGAATTTAACCGGACGGCCAATGACAGCAGTGTGCACAGAAGTTTGCAGTTGTTTTTCGGCACTGAGTCGGAAGAACTCAAGTTGTTTAGCGATAATTCCCACAAACGCTTGTTGCTGACCAGCGATTAAAGTCGCCCCAAGAAAGTTTTTGGGTGAGTAAATAAGACGGCCCTTATCAGGCATTTTTAAATAACGCTTAAACCCTTCTTCGCCAAATGCAAACTTGCCTGTTTCAACCAGTTGCTGCAAAGATAAATCTTGCACGGTCATGTCTTTTAGCAACAGCTGAATAGCTTTGCGTTGCAAGGCTGGCAGGTTGTGTAATTCACCTCGCAAGTCGTCTATTTTTTCACTGTAAATTCGCTGTTCTCTTGGATCGACAGCCTCGTAATAACCTTGCTTGGCTTTTTCAATCTGGTCATTTATCGCACGTTTAATTTGCGCAACTTTTGCTTCAATAATCCCGACCGGTGGCAATGGCAAATCGTCTTCATAATAAATAAAGACTGAGGATCGAATTTTATTAGCTGCATCAAGATCAGGGTCAAGTTTAATAAAATGATGTTTCTCACCATCAAAATAAACCACCTCTGAGTTTGAGGTTCCGTAATCTATACCAATCGCTGCCATTTGTGCCCAACACTAGTGAAAAATAAAGTCGCGGATTGTAATGTAAAATCCGCGACTGTTCATCAATTGTTTGTGACTAAGAAAATATATCTAATGGCATTCACCCTATTGAGACTTAATCAAAATAAGTTCTTGCTGAGGAGGAATTAAATACTCAGCACCATCGTCAGTGATTTCTACCATCTCTTCAACCGAAATGGTTTTTGGTTGCCCATCATCTAATGACCAACTATAAAAACCGTCAAAGGCGAATGTCATTCCTTTCGACAACGTTCTTAGTGAAGACGGTCTAACGCTAACCGCACGGGAGCCACCTAGATTCGGACCTGTGTCATGGGCAACATATCCAACCGGATGACCTGTACTCCACATCAAAGGGATTGAGCCCGTTGCTTCCATCACTTTACGCTGCGCAGTATCCACATCAATCCCTTTCACGCCAGGCTTCATTGCAGTGAAAGCGGCATGTTGGCCTTGCTTAGCATTTTCCCAGTAGCTTTGAATGTCTGCTGGTGCCGTGTTTTCACCATCTTTGAGTACATAGGCAAAACGTTGGATATCCGTCACCCAACGGCCATAAACGCGGATACCAAAATCAGTTTGAATCACATCCCCAGGCTGAATAATTTTTTCCATTGGATGAGAATGACCGCGATCTGTTCCAGAATTCACATTGGGATTTTGTGCTGCAGCCCAACCATCGGTCACGCCAGCTTCACGCATTTTCTGCTTAAGAAAACGCGCCACATCTGCATCGGTAGTCACACCAGGAATGACTTGCTCATAAGCCTCAATCTGCCACTGCGCTGTTAGCGCGGCCGCCTTACGCATAATATCAATTTCTGCGGGCAGTTTAATCGACAGCCATTGATAGATCACTTCTTCAGCTGAGGTTAAACGTTGACTGAATTTAGTTCCTAATGCTTGCGTAAGTTGCTGATATTGGGTGAAACTAATACCATCAGCTTGCGCATTTTTAGTCGACATATTAATTGCAATATTGGCAAAATTTTTGTCGATAATAAAATTCGCTGCAGTTTGAATAGCAGAACCACTTCGCTCTACTGATACAACTTCATCAAGCAAGTTCACGTCTTTGAGAGCAGTAGATTCGCCAGCCGGAGAGAACGCCATGGAGTGAAATTGATTATTGTGGTTATAGAATAAAAATACCGCAGTTTGTCCCGCATTTTCACACCCCACATGGTCAGCCAGCGGATCATTGTTGTTCTCGCGACAAATTACCAACCATGCATCCACCTTTGCCTTAGTCAGTGCCGATGGCAGTAAAGTAGCAATTCTTTGCTTGCGTATTTCCGGCCATGGAGATGGATCAGAAAACTGCGCAGATGCCATGAAAGGCAAAAATATGACTAATAACACACTGATTAATTTCACTTTTTATTACTTCCTTTTTTTTAATTAGTAGTGAGAAAATTTAACCTGCAGAAGCATAAATACAATAACAGCACTATGCAACCAACATAGATTGGATTGCTAATTTATAACAACCGAAGATTAGCTGCGCGTTTGATTAGCCAGTCAAGGTTTGTTTATGACTAGTAACCAGCCCCGCTTCTTGTAAAGACTTTGCGAGTAAGTCAATAAAGGCTGGCACATCAAAATACGAAGTATGTATTAACTCTTGCCAATTGAGGCTATCACTCAATTCTGTGCGAATGTCTGGTGTCGTGCCGGCATTTTCAGACATGCCTAACACTAAGCGCACTTTGTGCAGGGTTTTAATCGCATTTTTTTCGCTGTGTTTGCGCAGTGGATCTGCAATTGAATCACAAAGAAAATCACACTTGTGTTTGAACTCAGGAGGATGCGAGCTGATTGCATGTACATCTTCTTTTAGTAAATCATCGCCCCAAGCGCGTTTTTGAATGGATGCCCACACAACTTTATTCAGTAGAAAAGCCAGTGGTCGACCAAACAAATGCGCGAATAAACTTAATAATTTGGTAAGAACCCAGGTTAACGGTATCCAAATAAGTAAAATTTCGAATGCGATTGAGAAAGTAATTCCGCCCACACTGAAACCTTCAGAGCCATCTTCAGAGGTGACAAAATAGGTTAATAGGTCACCGCCATTAACAGCCAAATCAAACGAAAAAATCAACCCAACCAAAATAACTAATCCAAACTGAAAGCCGGCAACTACAGGGAGAAGAAATGTGTTCGGAATAATCGGTGCACTTATATTTTGCACGTTGCTAAGTGCACTAATCGCTTCGTCTTCTTTGTGCCACAAACCGCACCACGATGCCCTGTAAAGTTCTTCTACTTGCTGCTTTTGTTTTTTAGTAAACCAACTCTTTTTTCGACGTTCATACAACCAAAGAGATGCATAAGTAATAACCCCATAAAGTGTCATTGAATAACCCAAAGTCACTATATTTTCATTAAACTCAGATTTAAAAAACGTCATAAGCATGATCCATATACCCAACACTAATGACACTAAACCCGTAGTGTAAATGGTCAAGCCTATGCTTTTGAGACGTTGAAATAGAAACGTGTTTGGTCGGTAATCTAAAAAAGGGGTGCCAACTGTGCACCACAGTTTCAATCTTTCAAAAGGCGCTTTATTCGCAACTGATTTTAATAAGGCGTTATAGATAACCGTGCCCCCATGGCTATGCCCAATTAAATAATAGTCTTGCTTAGCTTGGTCATAGAAGTGTAATTGTTCAGCTAGTTCAGCCCCTGCTTCTCGCCTTTTACTTTCACTATTAGGGCCGTTTTCCCATTGAAATGGCACAATTTCTACTTGCGTGGGATCAAGGGATAAGCGCTTTTGCAGTTCATCCATAAACACACTACCAAGTTGCCACCACTTATCTCCTGAACTAGTGACATCCCCCGCCCCAGTACCATGGACGGTAACTAACTTTATGGGCGTATCATTTTGACTTACTTCGTCTTTAGACTCTTTTTTATTATTATTAATGGACACAAATCATTCCTTAATTAGTTTCCAAAGCCCGTACTAGCGCTATGGCTATTGTCTGACTGTACTATTTTTAATCTAAAACTAGCAGTTTTTTATAATTTAGCCAGCGATAACCCTGCTACAGCAAATTATTGAGACACCCATGTTAAGAGCGGTACAAATTATTGAGACACCCATGTTAAAAGCGGTGCAAATTATTGAGACACCCATAAATTTTTTACTATCAAGACACCCATTAAAATCAATAATTTCACCCTCGTTTGACCCTGCCTGTGCCAGTATGCTGAAGTCTATTATCGATGAAGACTCTGTGACTTTAAGGGATGTAGAGAATTGGTAAGTGACCCGCAAAGCATGGTGATAATTTTCACTGTTATCTTTAATTGCAATGGCTATGAACTTTGTGCTGATCTAAGTAACTTAGTTGTATAAAAAATATTTCAAACCATCCTATAAATAAAAACCAGAGTGAATTCACTGATTCACTCTGGTTTTTAAAAAAATGCTTATTTGTCTATCAAATAAATACTTAACTGTATTTATCGACGTTGTGCTTTCTGACGTCTTGTAAACGATACAAATAACAATGCACAGCCCAACAACATCAAGCCTTCTGGCTCTGGAACGGAAACGGAAACGGGAGCCACTTGTAGGTTATCAAATGAACTATAACCATCATTGTTCTGAAGTTCTACTTTGTAAACGTTGTAATAATTCATTGCAAACGTACCAATACCAGTATAGTTGTCTTGAGCACCGATTTGATTGCCTGCTTTATCAAAAGCTCTTACGTTCCAACTCGCGTTACTTACACTATTGCTAAACCATCCAATATCTAGACCAATGAGGTCAAACGCAAACCCTGAGTTAAGTGTTAACGAAAACACTGACGACGTATTCCAAGTTTCAAGGAAACGCCCATCTGCTCCCCAGCCAGCTGATGCAGTAAGAGCACCAAAACCACTCATTGCTTCCTCAGTAGAAAACACGTTGACGCAATTGCTACAATTAACTGAAATGTTAAATCCAGATTCAGAATAAGAAGGAAGGTTTTCAAATCGATAATTTGCAGAAATATCGTTTAGCGTTAAGATTGTAGCGTGACTAAATGCACTGAAAAGAACAAGTGAAAATGTGGTAGCTAACGTACCGATTAACTTTTTGTATTGCATGTTTTTTTACTCTTTTGTTTTTATTAATTGGTCAAATACAATTTTCAGGCCAAAATTTAAAACAAATAAAATCAAAAGGTTATGTAAAAAAAATATTCTTTCATCATCAAAATGTAAAAATCATTGACAATTGACACCTCCTTTAATTGTTCAAATTTTTGTCGTTTCAAAACGCTAACCAAGCTGCTTTAAGCTGTCTACTAGTTGCTGAATTTCATCGGCACTTGTAAATACTTGCGGTGTAATTCGAATACATGCACCTGAATCTAAACCTTTACGAATAACCGTAAAAATTCCAAAATCGTTTTCCAAGCGTTGTTGCAGTTTATTCGCATCACCGACTGTGGTTTTTCCTTTAATCCGAAATGAACTCATGCCTGTGGAAGACATACTGTCTTTTCCACCTAACACCTCGATATGGTTCATGGATTGGGCTTCTGTAAACCACAAGTCTCGCAAATAGTGAAGTCGCGCTTGTTTGTTTTCGCCACCAATGGCCTGATGAAAATCCAGTGCGGTCGGTACCGTTAAAAATGCAGCGAAGTTAGCCGTGGCTGTGTGCACACGGGTGTACGCTCGGCTGTTATCAAGGTCATACTCGCCAGGATAAGGCGCAATTTTATCCAGCGCCCCTTTTCGCATGTACAAAGCCCCTACTCCGACCGGAGAACCGATCCATTTATGTAAATTAAACCCTGCCCAGTTAACCTTAAGATCGGTAATTTTATAATCAATTAAGCCCCAAGATTGCGCGCAATCACAGATAACATCAATGCCTCGCTTATGTGCTTCTTCGACAATGGCTTTTACTGGAAAAACTAAACCATGTTGGTTGCTTACATGGGTGAGTAACATAAGCTTAATGTTGGGTTTGCGATCAAAAGCATCAACGTATGATTGTAATAATTGCTGCTGATCAGCCAAAGCCGGTGTTATCACTTCAACACTTTCGACTCCCTGATCCTGCTCTAGCCACCGCATAATAGTTTTAAAGCTTGGATAATCACTGTCGGCGAATAACACCGCATCACCTGCACTTAGACCTTGATATTGACGGATTAAATTATGGATGGCTTCAGTGGCATTGCGAGTTAACACTATTTCTCCCTCTTGGGTACCAAGAGCTTGTCCCACCCGACTCATTGCATCACGAATATCAGCAGGGAAGTGTTTGCGTGCGTAAAATGAATTTTGGTCATTTACCATCTTAGTGGCGCGCTGATATGCCTCTATTACCGGCTTTGCCATTTTCCCC
This sequence comes from Aliiglaciecola sp. NS0011-25, assembly GCF_040370605.1. Taxonomy (NCBI): domain Bacteria; kingdom Pseudomonadati; phylum Pseudomonadota; class Gammaproteobacteria; order Alteromonadales; family Alteromonadaceae; genus Aliiglaciecola; species Aliiglaciecola sp. NS0011-25. The sequence goes on along the minus strand of NZ_BAABWR010000013.1, from coordinate 61,000 downwards.
CAATAACCATGTTCTAGGTTAATAATTCCTTGAGTGCGATTGTAATAGCTCGCAATTTCAGCCCAATATGCTTCATCTGAAGCTAAACTATCGGCCGTTCGATTGCTCAAAGAAGGCAGCGCAAGGGCTGAATTTGCGGTTTGAGCTGTCGCCGAAAATGATGAAACAACAGCAGTAGTGGCAACTCCGGTTAACAAATTACGACGGCTCAATGAAAATTTAGAGTGATTCATGTGCTTTCTTATTATTTTAAATCAGACGGTTAGGATAAATGTAATTTATGACACTTTGATAAAATAAGGAATCTGAAATCGATATTTGATCTGCGAGAGTTTATTTTACCAAAAGTTAAAATCCAATAAAATCAAACACTAAGTATAAATAAAACTGCCATTTTTCCTTAACCATTTTGTCATTTAAACGTGCAACAGTAGCGCCCATCAAAATTCACATCTAAATGATATTAGGGTTTAATTTATGTTTACGTTGTCAAAAATTTCTCGTTCTGTATGTCTTGTTTGCAGTATTAGTGCCGCAATTCCGTCTTTAACTCAGGCTCAGCAGGCACCTGATGCCGCAACAAATAAAAACTTAGAAAGTATCATTGTTACAGGAACTCGTTCTTCAGAAAAAACCGTATTTGATTCCAGCGCCCCAATTGATCTAATTGCTGCAGATGAATTGATGGCAACAGTATCGGAAGACTTATCAGATACCCTCGCTCAATTGGTGCCTTCTTATAAAGTACAAAGATTACCTATGGCCGATGGCCAAGTATTTGTTCGCCCCGCGTCTTTACGGGGTTTATCAGCCGATCACACATTGGTATTAATCAACGGTAAACGCCGCCACCGTTCAGCCCTTTTAGGCGGCAATGGTGCACAAGCGCCCGACCTATCGCAAATTCCCGCTTCAGCAATTAAACGAATTGAGGTTTTACGCGACGGTGCATCGGCCCAATACGGCTCTGATGCGATTGCAGGGGTAATTAACATCATATTGGATGATAGCCAAGGACTTGAAGGCTTTGTCCAATACTCTGAATATGCCGAAGGAGACGGAGAAAATATCAGAACAGGTATTAAAGGCGGAATGGAATTAGGCAATGATGGTTTTGTCACCATCAGTTTTGAATATGCAGATGCGCAGAAAACCTCCCGCAGCCGACAACGTCCTGACGCGATCCAGTTCGCAGCAGATCACCCTGAGGTGGAAGTCCCTAATCCAGTACAAAACTGGGGACAGCCGGAGACAGAAACCTGGCGAATCGCATTGAATTCAGGTTTAGACACCCAAATCGGCATGACTTATTTGTTTGCAACTTTTGGTCAAGGTGAGGGCTTAACTGATTTTAACTGGCGTAATCCAGACAGCACCAGCGCTTTTAATTTAACTGATGTCTTTCCTGACTTTGATCTAAGGGAAACCTATCCTGCCGGCTTTTCTCCCCAGTTTGGTCATGAAGACAGCGACCACTCAGTTAATCTTGGAATCAAGGGCACTTTATCTAACGATATTGATTGGGATCTTAGTGTCGGTTTTGGACAAAACCGTATCGAATATAACATGTCCAATAGTATTAATGCCTCGCTAGGCCCAGCAAGTCCAACCGATTTCTATATTGGTGAATTAAATCAAACCGAAACCAACGTTAATGCCGATTTTAATTATCTATGGGCTTCATCCATGTTAAATGACGCAGCGAATATTGCATTTGGCGCAGAATATCGTAAAGAAACTTATGAAATAAAACCCGGTGATTTGGCCTCTTATGAAATAGGCCCAGGAGCAGTTGTGGGTTTGCCGTCTGGATCAAATGGTTTCCCAGGATTTTCGCCAAATCAATCAGGAGAATCCAGTCAAAATAGCCAATCAGTTTATGTGGATATAGATTTACCAATAAGCGAACTATTAACGATTGGCTTAGCCACACGCTATGAAAAATATTCAGAATATGGCAACGGTAAATTGACCGGTAAACTCTCTGCGCGCTATGAAATCAATAGTGACTTAGCGCTTAGAGGAACTGTATCCACAGGATTCAAAGCGCCTACACCAGGGCAACTATTTAGTGAGCGTACTTCCCAAGGACTAGACACCAATACCCTAAATATTTTCACAACCGGACGTTTTTCACCTGAAGGTGATGTGGCAGCGGTATTGTCACAACGTGAAGACGTGACAATCAACCCCCTTGAAGCGGAAGAATCAAACAATCTGAGCGCAGGAATAGTTTATCGTCATGACAGCGGCTTTCACTCATCATTAGATTTCTATCGAGTAGATGTAGATAATCGCTTGAGCACCTCTTCTACTTACACGGTAAGCGATGAGGAAAGAATACAATTTGCATCTTTAGGTGTACCGGGTGGCGAGAGTATTACCCGCGTTAACTTTTATCAAAATGACTTTGATACGCGCACCACAGGGATAGATGTAGTAATAGGTTATACCACTGATCTAAACCAAGGTGTTTTATCGGTAACCTCAGCGCTGAATCACAACAAAACTGAAGTACTTAATGGAAGTCTAGTTGGCAACGACACCACCCGTAACCGTTTCGAAAATATCCTGCCGCAAAATACCGCGAACCTTAGCCTAAATTATCAAATGGACGTCGTTAGTGTGATGGCGCGAGTTCGCTACTACGGCTCTTGGACTGACTATTCAGGGAACAGTGATGGAGACGTTTTCCAAGATTTTGATGGCGAGTTTTTCACTGATATATCGGCCTCTTATAATGTGAGTGAAAAACTGACGTTAAACTTTGGGGCAGAGAATATTTTTGACTCATATCCACAAGAAGCGGTTTATCAAGCAAACCGAGGCTTAATATATTCCCGTAACGCTCCATACGATACCGATGGGCGCAATCTATACATTCGTGCATCGTTTCAACTTTAAAGCTAGTAGATATTTGTAAACTTTGTATACATATAAACCAGTGCTCTTGCAGCACTGGTTTTTTGTTTGCGGCTAGCAGTATTAACAATAAAAGGTATTAAACAAATCAGCATAGCAGATGACTAATCTGGCTCTTCTTGGTGTTTGATGGGCAGTTTCGCTTCTATCGTTTTTTTAGGTTCTTTATCCAAACCCAAAAAATAATCAGCAAACCTTGCCATATCACAAGGTGAAGAACTAACATCAACTGCATCTTCCACCTTTTGTATGCTTTTTTTCAGCTTTTTTATTTGTCTCGGGTTCATAGTCACACTCACATTAGAGTAAGTTAATTACTCACAACATTGTGCTTAATAGTATAAGACAATCTAGGATTTTTTCTGTTCAGTAAAGACGATAACGTTAACAAACTCTATGCTCTCGAGTTGAGTTAACTCTGCATATTTTTATTCCCTAACACTCCGATAAACTGTCAAAAAAATTAACATTTAAATAACAAATTAAAATTAAGCTACTGAATATTAATAATATTTTATTTTGGCTTGGAATATGCAAAAAAACCAGAGTGCAAATTTAAAAATTTGTGAAAATCTAAATTAAAAAGGAAGTATTATGAATTTTTCTAAATTAATGAAATTAGCAGTTTTAGGTTCGGCGTTTATGACAATGTCTAGTCAAGCAACATTGGTCACTAAGACTTTTGATAATGGCGACTCATTGGCAGATTTTTCTGTAGACCGTGCTGCGCCAGCGGGATTCCAAATTATAAATAATGAACTTGTGATGAGTATTGATGGTTCAACTTTTGGTACTGGCCCCAGTGCATTTTACGATACTCAAGGTATGAAAATCGACACTACTGGCTCAAACTTCGTATCAGTAGATATGTACATTGATTCGGCGTGGTCTAATAGCGAGCGTTTCGCTGGTATGTGGGGAGTTGGCAAAAATGATACGAATGATATATCTAGCTACCCCATTATAGAATTTCAAGGACCCGGAGTTACCGATCCTAGCGCTGGTTTAGCAATATGGGATAACGCGTGGGTTGACCTATCAACGCTTTTTAATCTAGATGAATTCAACACGATTGCTTACAAAGCTGCGAATAACGGAGTGCAGTATTTTGTTAATGGCACTATGGTGTACTCAGAAACAGCATCTGGTACAAGCTCATTTGGTGATATTATTTTGAACGCTAAGAATGATGGAAATTCATTTGATGTGCGTTATGACAACCTAACTTATGGTGTGGTATCTGAACCAGGCGCAATTGCACTGCTTGGTTTAGGCATGTTCGCTATGGGTTTGCGTCGCCGCAAATCTTAAATAGCTAAAAACAAAAAGGGTCAGTGTGAAACCCATAATGACCCTTTTTATTATATTGAATGAACAGAAATAAAGTTTAACGTGGTTGATTGTGATAATGCCCAATAAGTGCCGCGCCTAAAAATATAAACATAACGCACATTACACCTAACATCCAAAAATGAGTGATTTCGAATTCTTGCATGATATTACCCTCGTTTATTTTTAATCGGTTATTACCACTTACCCGCATAAAAAATTCGGTAAAAAGCATAACCTATTAACATGATTGTTATTATGATGATAAATACTTGTAAAAAAATATGCCAGAACATGTTACTTCCTTTTTCAATTTGTTTTACTATTTGCAACAACTTGCGCGTTATATTCCACTGAATTGAAATACTTATCTTTACCAGGGCACAGTAAGTTAGTAGTAACACCTACAAATACCGTCAAAATCAGCATAATGTAAGAGTTAGGAATATCTGCCATTCCTAGCACCTGTAGCAGGTTGGTAAAAGACCAGACGGTATTAACGCACCACACACAAGCTAATGTAATTGCCGCACCTATGCTTGAACGCTTCCAAAATAAGCCGCTTACGATCAACCACAATACCGGCATTAACCACGCAAGAACCCAACCAACAGACGCCAATATTTGCGGTAAGAACGAGCCCACCATAATGGCAATAATGGATAACACCACAATTACGATTCGTGTCACCTTGGCGATTTCTTTTTCTGTCGCGTTTTGACGGTAAAATCGACGATAAATATCGTTACTAAAAATGGTAGCTGGTGCCAAGGCAGTCATCGCAAAAGACGAAAGTATTGCCGCCATAAATGAACCCAGTAATAGAATCACCAACCAACCAGGAAGCATATTAACCAACATGGTCGTGGCCGCTGTCTTCGGACCCAAGGCTGCAAATTCTGGAATTGATTTAGCCGTTAGGCCTATCACGCAAATGAAAACCCCAAACATGCCGTTAATAGGCGCAGCAATCCAAAGTGCTTTAACGATGGTTTTTTCATCTTTTGCACTCATGCAAACTTGCAATAGCGGCTGATTGGCCGGTTGGCTAAATACCAACGCAACAACCAAACCAAACGCGAATGTCCATAATAAATGTGGATTTCCAAACACCGACAAGGCTTCTTCGTTACCGCTGCTGACATAAAAATCGGCAACCGAACTAAAATCGTTGTTTGGAAGTTGGAAGGCAATAAATAAGGTAGCCAGAATAACAGCTATATACATGAGGATGGCGTTTACCACATTTATCCAACCCACCTCTTTTATACCCGCTAACACCACGTAGAGTATCCCTAATACTCCACCAGCGATTGCGCTGTATTGCACATTCCACCCGGTCATAGCCGAGAGCAAAATCGCCAGACCTTGGGTTTCTAAGGTTAATACGCCAAAAATGGAGCCAGCCATCACGCAGCCCACCACCACTCGAATCCCTGGGTTATATAAATCTTCGAGCAATTGAGGTACAGAATTCACCCCAGTGCGACGCATCCACAGGCCGGTACTCAAACAAACTATCACCAACAAAATGACATGTGCTATTGAGAACCACAACGAGGTCGCTCCCATATCCCATGACAGTTCGAAAATGCCCATAATATGCGGCGTACCTAGCACAGTAAGAGCCAAAGTGGCGGCAATCACAGTGACGCCTAACTGGCGTCCGCCATGAGTAAACTCGGCATCATGGGCAACAGTGCTCTTTTTAGATTGCCTTGATACGTAATAACCGACTCCACCAATTAGAATCAGTTCATAAGCAAGCACACAGATAATTAGGGTTATATTCACGGATTTACTCTCCTAAATGCGCGACAGGATCGCTGTGACAAAGCGCAGAGTCACTACTTGCAGCAGGTTTGATAGTTTGTGTCGGTTTAGTGTTTTTGGGCGGATAAATAACAGCACTAACAGAACCAATTCCAATGCGTAATCCATTTTCTGATTGGCAATAACCGGAAATTTCAATCTCATCCCCATCTTCAAGAAAAAAACGTTTCTCACCGCTGGGTAAATGGATTGGATGTTGCCCGCCTTGGGTAATTTCAAGTAAAGAGCCGGCCTCACTTTCGGTGGGCCCAGATTGCGTTCCCGACCCAAGAAGATCACCAGAATTAAGGTTGCAACCAGTCTGCGTATGATGGGTTATCATCTGCGCTATAGTCCAAAATGCATGTTTAAACGTGGTTTGACTTAACTTGAATGCTGGAATTCCTTGATGTCGCATTTGTTCAGTTCTAATGTGACATGTCATTTGAATATCGAATCCCCCTAAAAGGCTATTCTCATTGCTTTGTAAATTTACAACTTCAGGCCTATCTTGGTAATTCGTTGGCGGCACTCTAAATGGTGCCAAGGCTTCAGCGGTAATAATCCAAGGCGAAATACTGCTTATAAAATTCTTCGACAAAAACGGACCTAAAGGCTGATATTCCCAAGCTTGAATATCCCGCGCTGACCAATCGTTTAGCATACTAACGCCAAAGAAGTGAGCATCGGCCTGCTGAATGCAAACCGGCTCAAATGACTCCGTAGATTGACCGATGAAAATTCCCAGTTCAACTTCATAGTCGAGTTTCGCAGTGGCTGTTAATTCTGGTTGTTGAGTATCGGCATTTAAGGTTTGCCCGATAGGACGAAAAACCGGTATACCAGAAGGGTGAATACTTGATGCTCTGCCATGATAACCAATGGGCAGCCACTTATAATTTGGAAGCAAAGGGTTATTTGGTCTAAATAATTTCCCTACCGAAGTCGCATGATGAATTGACGAATAAAAGTCAGTGTAGTCACCGATTTGACAAGGCAGACAAAAACTTACGTCAGCGCTTGGAATTAACGCCTTCCTAACGGCCATTTCATGCTGAGACCCATCCGTTAAGGCATTAGATAACGCTTGCCGAAACGCCACAGAGAACTCTCGCCCTAAAGACATAAAACGTTGCAAACAGGTTTCCCTTAGCGCGTCGAGTCCAATTTGCGCTTTACCACTGAAAATCCGCTGCAATCCGAGGGTGTGAAGGTTAATCACAAAGTCACCAATAGCGACGCCACAGCGTGGTATCTGTTCGGCGTCAATAAAGACCCCAAACGGCAAATTTTGAATTGGGAAACTCGGGTGCCCGTTGGCACTTTTCAGCCAACTTATTAGTGACGGATTATGAGTTTCATCTACAAAAGGATTGTGTTGCGCGAGTTTAATATCTGATTCCACGTTTCATCATCTCCGTGCCGATAACAGCGGCTTTCTTTTTTAATTTACTGATTAACGACGGCTCTAGTTTTTGGCTAAAGCGAGAAGACGGTGTTAACACCACAATGGCAGCAATTGGCTGACGGATACTATTAAAGATTGGCACCGCCACTGCACATATTCCTAAATGCAACTCTTCCTCATCCGTGGCATACCCTTGTTTGTTGTAATCAATCAGTCGTTGGCGTAATTGTTGTTTATCCGTAATGGTATTGGGGGTTATTTTCTCAAGCTCCCCCTTCAACAACATATCTACCCGCTCGTCGTGAATGTATGAAAGTATTGCTTTGGCACCGGCTGCGGTGTGTAATGGCAGGACTTCGCCCGGTGGAAGCACCACTTTTAACGGCAGGTTAGAAGGAGCGGAGTAAGTAGGTACAGTAGAGTTACCTAACCATATTTCCAAAGTAACCGTTTCTTGTAATGAGTCTCTAAGCTCGTCTATATGAGGTCTTGCTAAATGCAGAATTTCATCAAAATTGACATCTGCCATGGTCATTGCAAGCTGATAGATAGCCGGTCCTAGCCAATATTTGCCTGTTTCTTTGTTTTTATATACAAATTCATGCTCGGCCAACTTCATTAACAACCGAGACACGGTTGCTTTATGAATGTCCAATTTCCTGCCTAGACTCGTAGTGCCAACTTCTTGATTTTCTTTGGCCAGTTCGATGAGAATACGAATGGCTTTGTCTACGGTAGACGATGAGTCACATTCTTTCATAGCGCCCCCTAATATTGGTTAAACAGATATTACTGCCGACGCTAAATTCCGCAATAAAGGTGTCTCACTATTTGAGACAAAAAGTTTATATAGTGTATTTAATTTGTGAACACTTTGTAAGAAGGGAGGTTTGAAAATTAATCATTGAGCGGCAAAAGCCCATAGCAGGGTGCATTCTGCTACAGGCAAAAAACAGCGTATTACTCGGGTGAACCGACCTGAGAGCGCAGGATACCGATACCTTCAACTTCCAGTTCAATGTTATCTCCCGGTTCTATCCATCGCTCAAGTTCGTCACCACAACCAAAGGCGATGGTACCAGAACCAATAAAGTCCCCCGGATAGAGTGTCTCAGACTTTGATACATGCTCTATGATTTGGGCAAAGCTCCAATACATGTCAGATGTATTGCCCGACGACCAAGTTTCTCCATTTATTCGTGCTTCCATTTTCAGGTTTGCAGGATCAATTTCATCGGGTGTAACCAGACAAGGTCCCATTACGTTCCCCATATCCATATCTTTTCCCTTCGCAGGCCCTAAAAGCATAGTGATTTCCTGCTGAAGAACGTCTCTTGCACTAATATCATTAAATATGGTGTAACCGGCAATATAAGACGCTGCATCTTCAGCACTTATATTGCGTCCCGTTTTGCCTATATAAATACCGAATTCCAATTCAAAATCGAGCTTTTTAGTATACTTTGGCCATGGGATGATGCTGTTATTACCGCAAACCGTGCTTGTATTACCTTTGTAATAAAGCGGCTGTTGATACCAAAGCTCTGGAATCGGTTTACCCGTTCGTTTTTCAAAATTCTTGGCGTGGGTTTCGAAGCTGATAGTATCGCGTATGGAATTTGGACGTAACACAGGGGCGAGCAAAGTAACTTGCGACATCAAAAATTGTAAAGGCTGGTTGTCAGGTCCAAACATGGGTTGATTATTTGTGTAGCGAGATTTAACAAAATTCAATCCTTTTTTCGCCTCTTCCATGCTGTAGCTGCCGCCTTGTAACAGCAACAACATATCAGCGGGAACAATTGCATCGGCTATTTGCTGGCAACGCTCAGTATCAGTGTGCTGTTTCAAATAAAACGCGTAAGCGAAATTAAGATCGACAACATACTCGCGCAATTGCGCACCTATACGGTTGATCGGTCCAAAGGGAGAGTCGACAGAAAAAGAAATAAGTTTCATAGGTGTAATCCTTGCCAAATAATATTTGTCGTTAATAAAAACGAGTTTTAGTTTCGATAAGCTGGGTTAATTGTTTGCAATGAAAAGCTTTAGTTGACGCAGCAAACGTTCGTTATTTATTGCCACTTTTTTGTCACCGCGCCCGTCGTGATACTGATACCAGCCCTCACCGGATTTTAATCCTAATTCCCCACGCTCAACTTTATCGATAAGTTGTTGCGAGGGTAAATCGGCTTTGCTTAACGTTGGGAAAATGTTGGCTGATGCCCTAGCTGCGGTATCTAAGCCAATCATATCCTCGGCTTCCATTGGTCCAAGGCACGCAAGCCTGAAACCATAACTGGCCTTTACAGCAGTATCTAAGTCTTCAGGTGAGACTACCCCTTGCTCCAACAAATAATCGATTTCTCGCTCCATTGCACCGGTTAGACGGTTAATGATAAATCCCGGAATTTCTTTTCTAACCAAAACCGGCTGTTTGCCAATTGATTTCATTAGTTCAAGGGTTAAATCAATAGTCTGTTGTGAGGTCTGCGCACATTTATGCACTTCTACTGCAGGAATAATATGTGCAGGATTAAAGTAATGCAGGCCAATCAAACGATGCTGCGTGGCCATTTTGGCGCCGACTTCAGACACCGTCATACTGCTGGTATTAGTGGCTAGAATAATATTTTCAGGTAACTTATCTAGGCGCTCGAACAATGATTGTTTAAGCTCAATAAGCTCAGGTAGCACCTCAATCACCACATCCGTCGATGAGAGATACTCAGCGACATCGGTGGTTGCTGTGTAGCTAATTCGCTGAAGTATATATTCTCGGTTTTCGGTGATTAATTGATGTTTTTTAAACTGCTCTAAATTACGCGCGATGCCATTTTCACATCGCACTAAGGCTTCTTCCGAAATATCATATACATCGACTTGTAAACCGGCTTGCGCAAAACCTTGCGCAATTCCTTCACCCATTACGCCCGCGCCAATTACCGCGACGCGCTTAATTTGCTTTATTTGTTGAGAAACCATGACTAATCACCCGATTTTTGGATTTAATTTGTTAAACTTTCGTTAACAATAGTAAGGGTGATAAGTATTCATCAGCAAGATAGGCGTTTCACCATATGAGACAATCTGCAGTATATGCGCAAATAATGCCACAACAGGGCCCACAGTTTACTTTCAAAGCGTTTCAACATGTGAAACACATGCATTGACCGGAGAATCGACCATTCGTAACCTAGATTTAACAAATTTATTACATTGATCGTTTCACGAAAATGCATTGGCGCATTGAGGAGTACTTATGAGTAATGTTGTACAAAGACGTTTTAAAAGAAACCCACTGGCACTAGCGGTTTGTACGCTTTTGCTAAATCCCATGGTTGGTAATAGTCAGCTATTTGCACAAGAACAACCCAACATCGCTGAAGAAGAAGCGGTAGAACAAATTCTTGTTTATGCGCGTAAACGCGGTGAACAGGAAAAAGATGTTCCCGTTTCTCTCACCGCAATGACTGGTGATGAGTTGACTCAAGCTGGTGTTTCTGACATTACCAGTTTATTTGCCCTGATGCCTGGAGTGGAAAATAACGCAGACGGCAGTCGTATCGCTAACAAACCTGCCATTCGCGGTGTAGGCTCTACCGAAAACTCATCAATCAGAGCTAAGGTCACCACCTTTATTGACGGCATTCCCATTGTCGGTGCTCAAGGGATGAGTTCTTTTGCAGGTTTACAGCAAGTAGAAGTACTTCGTGGCCCACAAAGTTCCGCTTTTGGTCGCTCTACATTTGGTGGTGCGATTAATTATGTTACCCGCGATCCGGATCCTTCTGGTGATTTAGAGTTTGATGTTAGAGGCAGACTTGGAACAGATGAAACCCGAGATGTTAGCCTGTCATTAATTACCCCCTTAATAGAAGATAAGCTGGCCGTGGCAGTCACCTTAGAGTCAAATAACTATGGTGGTCCAAGTGAATGGGTAACCACATCGGGTGATCAATTAGGCGCGAGAAAAGACAGCCTAGGTTCTGTGAAACTAGTGTATACACCCACCGATAATATTAAAGCTGAATTGATGTACCTCAACCAAAAAATTGATGACGGTCACACGGCTGTATTGTTTGCTAACCTTGACCAACTTGAGCCCTACGCCCTTGATAGTGACGGTTTATGTGTCATCAATGGCGGCAGTAACGCCTGTGTGATAAACGGCGAAATCGATCATATAGAGCCTTATTTTGACTACAACTTTGATCACGCGGTTAACCCCGTCGTTAATCCTGGTACACGGGTTGATCGTGAACGGATTCAAGGCTCAGTAGAGATTGAGTTTGATAACGGCATGGCGTTAACAGTCTTAGGCGCTGTCACTGACGAAGTGGGTGATACCTCTTTTGATCGTGATGCCTACAATGATGTGACCACCATACATGTGGCCTCTTCACCAGAAAGCGATGAAACTTATGCTGAAGTGCGTTTGGCCTCATCAGACGAAGGAGACTTTAACTGGTTAGTCGGTGCTTCTTTATATGAGTACGACTATTTGAATACGGTATATGCGAATAAATCTACCGGTGCGGTGATGGACTTATATTCTGAAGGCGCAAGAAATATCGGCGTATTTTTCAACCTTGGTTATCAATTTACCGACCGTTTAACTGGCTCGATCGAAGGACGTTACCAATCTGATGAGATAGACAGTGTTTATCCAGAAAATGCAGCCAGAGGAGTTGACAGTGATATTCAATCCAGTAGCGATACTAAATCGTTCCAGCCTCGTATTGCCCTAAGTTATGAATTAGACAACAACAATAATGTTTATGCTCAGTTAGCTCGAGGTACTAACCCTGCAGGCTTCAATGCCAATGCCCTTGATCCAATTTTGCTGCAAACTGCCGCAGAAGAAGGCTTCGATTTAGATGCATTTCAAACCTATGAAGAAGAAGTGATTGTGAGTTATGAGCTAGGCGTAAAAGGGTATTTGCCAGACCACGACTTCCGCTATTCTTTAGCCCTCTACTATTTAGATTGGGAAGGCTACGTTCAGCCAGCTACAGCTAACTGGACTCCCTCTGATGGCGAGTTATCTGAAGGCACGACTGCAGATGATTACTACTCTCGATTATTTCTAAATACCGGAGATTTAAGTGGTGCGGGGATCGAATTTGAAGGTGAATGGCAACCAATCGACTATCTTGACATAGGTACTGCTATCTCCTACACCGGACTGGAATTTAAAGATGATGCATGTTCACCCATTCCGTTAGATTATGGTGTTGCTGCAACTTCTACTGACCCTTATAACTGTGCTGCAACTATTGGTGGCAATGCGCCGCCTATGTTATCGCGGTTCACTTGGTCTTTAAATGCTACCTACACGGTGGAACTAAACAGCGATTTAGTGTCTTATAGCCGAGTTGACTACCAATATCGTTCCAAACGTTATGTTGAGCAAATCAATACCGACTACTTACCTGCATATTCTATGGTTAATCTGCGCAGTGGTATTCGCGCCGATAACTGGTCAATCGAATTGTACGTCAATAATTTGTTTGATGAAGACTCTCCTGCAGGCGCAGTGCGCTTTTTTGATGGACGCATCTCAGGTATGTCTTACAACACTAGTGTTCGCTTGCGTGAACCAAGAACCGCTGGAATTAATCTAGCCTACAGTTTCTTTTGATTAGTGCTTTAAGAGGTATTAAGTATTATGAATATAACTAAGTCTGTTTTGCACCTTATTGGTGTGTTGGTTTTAAGCGTTTGTATTAATGGTTGTGTTAAAACGGAAGCTGAAGCTGAAACTCAAATTGCGTCACAAACTAATCCTAAGCCGAATATTATTTTTATTCTGCTAGACGATTTAGGCTACGGTGATGTGGGGTATTTAGGGTCTGAGATTAAAACGCCTAATATAGACGCGTTGGCCAATCAAGGCGTGGTTATAAGTCATAGTTATGCTTATCCCATATGCAGCCCCACTCGGGCTGCTTTAATGACCGGAAAAAACCCTCTAGGGTTTGGCATTGATGGGCCAATGGAAAACGATGCTATGCTGCCTGAGAGCCTGACAACTATGCCTGAGATGTTTCGGGATGCAGGTTACCAAACCTGGATGGTAGGGAAATGGCATTTAGGCATGGCTAAGAAGTCTGCAATGCCCCACAACCGAGGATTTGATGATTTTTATGGTTTCCTAGGTGGTTTTGTTGATTTCTATACTCATGTGTATTTTGGTGGTCTTGATTGGCAACACAATGACACCTCACTGCGAGAAGAAGGACATGCCACTGATTTGTTAGCCCACAAGGCAATCGAAAAAATCCAAAATTATAACAACGATGCTCCCTTTTTCATGTATTTATCATTAAATGCACCACATACGCCTTTGCAATATGTGCCTGAGCCAATTTACGACTATAGCGCGATACCATCGGCTGACCGTCGTGTATTTGCTGACATGACATCTCATGTTGATCAGCGTATTGGTGAAGTACTTCAAGCACTTGAAGACAAAGGTATTGCCGACAACACCTTAGTGGTATTTATGAGCGATAATGGAGGTAACTTGGAAGCGGGAGCGAACAACGGCCAACTGTTAAAAGGCAAAGCTAGCGCCTACGAAGGCGGGGTTCGTGTACCTACCATTGTGCGCTGGCCAGCAGGTTTGAGTAAGAAGAATATTGCAGAATCACCACTTTTTACGCAAGACTGGCTGCCCACTTTACTAGACGCCGCGGACATCCAATATGATCCAGCTAATTTTGATGGTCAGAGTATGTTTACGCTGTTAAAAACAGGAACCACAGACAATACTCAAAGGACAGTTTTACTTGGTACGGCAAAATCAAAAGCCGTGTATCAGTGGCCGTTTAAACTGATAAAAGAAGGTACTGATACTTTGTTGTTTAATCTGCTAGAGGACGAATTTGAACAACATAATTTAGCCGCAATGCACCCAGATTTAGTAGCTGCCTTGTCAAAACAGTTAACCTCAAGAACAGCGCTCCCTTCAAAAGCGGCGAAAGGTCCTCCTCCAGAATCGCTTTTTTATGGACCTGACGGTAACTTTATCTACGATATACGTAAACCCGAAACCCGTGCTCCTTGGGTGGAAACAGCAGAATAATAATTAGCTAACAGGTGCAGTAATGAATTCAGAATACACTCAAGACGTCGCGTTTAATTCAGATTTTGGTGCATTACAAACACCTGTTCACATCACTACTGCAGCCCTACTATCGGGTTGGCCTGCACATAAATTTGCAGGCCATTTTCGGTATTTAGATTTAGCTTGCGGGAATGGACATACCTTAACGCTATTAGCGGATGCCTACCCCGAAGCTGAGTTTATTGGAGTAGACATCAATCCAACACACATTGAACAAGGGCAAACACTCGCCCGCCAAGCAAATTTAAAAAATCTACAATTTTTCTGCAGCGATATAGCCGATGCTGGGCAATTAAACCTGAAGGAGTTTGATTATTGCACGGCCAGTGGCGTATTTTCGTGGCTCGATGAAAAACGCCAAACAGATTTATTCGATGTTGCGACCCGTGCACTTGCACAAGGAGGCTTATTCTTTTTAGATTACTGTGCCTTACCGGGTATTACTCAAAACGCGACTTTGTATGGCATGTTGCAACAACTCTCCACCGAGTATTCTGGATCTAGTGCTGAGAAGCTCAAAGGGGCGAGTCAGTTACTGGCTGAAGTCAGAGGAAATAACGGCCAATTCTTCCAACAAAATGGTCAAGCAAACGAGCGTTTTTCCCGATTACTTGCAAATGCCCCAGAGGATGAAGCCCACGAAGTGCTCAACCTGCAACCTCGCAGCGTTTGGAGTCGCGACATTATTGCAAAAGCAAAAAGTGTTGGGCTTGAGTTTATCGGCAGTGCGGGCCTACATCATAATATAGCCGAATTTTCTGCACACTTGGGACTACCAGCTAATAGCGAACAGTTTTCAGTGGCAACACAGCAAATGTTGCAAGATATAGCTTGGAATATTGCACAACGTAAAGATATTTATTGTAAAGGGGCCAAACCTTCAACCTCGTCATTGTTACAAAGAGTTGGAGAATGTCATTTTTATTTTGCGCCAGGCGCCCTTAGCGATAACATGATTGGCCACATTACGACTCAATTTCCAGCCGCCAACCTACTCACCCCGACTATTGTATCTTTGCTTAGAGATCATGCAGATTGCAGTACGATAAACGCGTTGATCAATAAATTATGTGACCGTTTCCAAGCGAAACTAGCCAGTCCTTTTTTAGAAGCTGAAAAGCTAGTGACTCAATTGCTGGCTACTCGGGTTATGTCATTGGCGAAACCAATTGCCCCATCTTCGCCACAAGGTACTTTATGTATGCCTTCTTTATTGAATCAAACCTTGCTAAAACAAGATATTCATCTTGAGCATGGAAGACCCCTTGCTTCGCCGTTGATTGGTACACGTTTGCTGTTACCTATCAAAGATAGATTGTATTTATGGGCGTTGGTATTCGGTGACGTTGGTGCGGCATGGGATAAATTAGGCGACTTGCAGAATGCGTTTCATGATGCAAATGGTCAACCGATAACGAAACAAACCTTTGCAGCAATTATTGCTCAAAGCCAACCCGCTTTTAATCAACGGGTTGTGCCCGAGCTGTTACGCTTGGGCATTCTTCAATACCGTTAATTGCAAGGCCTTTAATTGCAAGAGAAGCCACCATCGATATTAATCACTTCGCCAGTCACTAAGTTTGAAGCAGCGGATGCTAAAAACATAAAGATTCCATTAAAGTCTTCAGGCTCTCCTAGGCGTCCTAACGGGATTCGACTTAGCACATCGGCGCGTTTGCCGGCAGCTTCTGGCTCAAACAACCAACTCGTTAATGCCGAGCGAAATACTGTAGGCGCGATGGCGTTAACACAAATATTATGTGGTCCAAGTTCCACGGCTAAAGAACGAGTAAGCATATTGACTGCAGCCTTAGATGTACCATACGCGGAAGTACCGGCAGCGGTAGCAAACTGAGCACGCACCGAGGAAACTAAGATGATTTTTCCGCCACGACCTTGCTCGGTCATCACTTTACTGGCTTCCCTTGATACCAGCCAGCTTTGTTTTACATTGGCGTCCATGACTCTATCAAATTCTTCTGGGCTCATTTGTGCGATAGGTTTTACAACAGCCGTACCTGAGGCACAGACTAAAATATCGAGTGGATGTTTATGCGTTGCATGTTTGAGCATGCGCTCTACCACTTCTTCGTTTTCCGGTCTGCCCACAAAATAGGAAACCTCTACCCCGTAAGACTGAATTTCCTGTGCAAGGGCCGATAATGTCTCACTATTCGAGCCTGTTAATGTAATGTTTGCACCTGCTGCGGCCAACGCTTTTGCTGCTGCCGATCCTAACGCACCCGTAGCACCAACTACGAGGGCTGACTTGCCATCAAGGCTAAATAAAGATGCTGGTGAAGTTTGTTGCATAATTGTAACTCCCTTAAGTTTCAAACTGACAATAAATTGCCTCCAACCCAAGTATTCTGCAGTCTAAGCCTAAAAACCATTTAAATTTAAATAGTGTTTCAATAGTTAAGACAACCCTGTCGAAGCGTCCCTTTTCCCGTGCAATACTCTTTTCACACCTTGCAACTGTGGATAACAAAATGACCGTTAGAACAGAACCAAACACTGGCCTTCAATTTGTAGAGTTGAGCCACCCATGGCATCACAATCAACCCGTTTTGCCTGGACACGATGAACTTATTCTATACCGTTCAGTGAATCACGCGAAACATGGTGTGATGAGCCAGAAATTTAAAACGACTTTTCATACTTCAACACATGTTAATGCGCCTATTCATTTAGTCTCTGGTGCCAAAGGCATCGGCGAATTGCCGCTAGAAACATTCTGGGGTACAGGCGTCGTAATTTCTATACCCAAACAAAAATGGCAGCAAGTTAGCGCCGCTGATTTAGCTTCATTTGATCAATATATTAATGCCGGTGATATCGTTTTGATCAACACCGGATGGCATCACCTTTATGCTGATAGCCAAGCCTATTTTGGCCACTCTCCAGGCATCACAGAAGATGCAGCTCAATGGTTCGTGGATAAAAAAATCAAAATGTTGGGAGTAGACACTCCGCAAGTCGACCATCCTCTTGCTACCTCGTTAGGGTTGCACAGAAATGGCCCAACAATGAAACGACTAGCCCCAGAATATGAAGCTGAAACCGGCCGAAGTGCAAGTGAAGACTTTCCTGATTGGATACCAGCTCACAAATTATTGTTACAGAACGGCATTCCAACTATCGAGAATGTAGGCGGCGACCTTGACTCTGTCACCGGCAAACGCACTACCTTCCATGCCATGCCTTGGCGTTGGAATGAAGGAGATGCTTGCGTAATTCGATTAATGGCAATTTCAGATCCAAATGGGCAATACCGTATCGAACCCGGTACGAATCAGGAATAAGGAGAGCGTAATGTCACAAACAACACAAGGTTTACAGTTTTTTGATTTAAGTAATCGTTGGGGACATGGTATGCCTCAATGGCCATCTAGCCCTAAAGGTATCGCCATTAGCACCCAACAATTTCATGCCATGAATGGCTGCCAAGTACTTGAATGGGAAGGCATTATGCACCGCGGCACCCATATGGATGCACCTATTCATGTAACCGAAAACGCGCCACATTTAGATGACTTTGAGCCTTGGCGCTTTTTTGGCACCGGCGTAGTAGTGTCGATACCGAAAGGAAAATGGGGCGTAGTAACACCCGAAGATTTAGAGAAAGCCAGACCACAAATCCGCGAAAACGACATTGTGATAATCAATACTGGCAGCCACAAAAACTTGGGGGATAACGATGAATATTATCAATATTCCCCGGGACTTTATAAAGAAGGCGCTGAATGGCTGGTTGAGCACAAAATAAAATTATTGGGCATTGATGTACAAGCCTTAGACCACCCTCTTGGGACTAAATTGGTAGATCATGGTCCTGGCCCTACTCACCACCACTTATTTAAAGAATACAAAGAAGAAACAGGTCGCGATGTGATGAAGGACTTCCCACATTGGGAACCATCTCATAAAGCACTACTTGCGGCGGGGATCCCCGGTATCGAAAACGTTGGTGGAGACATCGATAAAGTCACCGGAAAACGCTGTACTTTTATGGGCTTCCCATGGCGCTGGCCTGGTGGCGATGGCTGCGGTATTCGACTTGTGGCGATTATTGACCCAGAACAATCTTATGTGATCGATAAAGGAGACGATTATGCAAGTAACTAAATTGAAAGACGCCAAAATCTATGAAGCTAGACAACATTGGGATATGGCAGGTTTACGACTACAAGGCGCAGATGCCACCAATATCGACGCATTTAGCTGTTGTTTATCTTATTTCCTTCCCGGTGGCGGTGCGGAATGGGCTTCTTCTCCAAACGAGAAAGCTTATATCGTACTCGACGGCGAAGTGACTATTCTTACCAAGGAAAATGGAACTCAAAAAGAAACGGTTTTAGGTCCACTAGACTCTTGCGTCATTGAATTTAATGAAGAACGCGCAGTTGAAAATCGCAGTAATAAAGTTGTCACTATGCTTGTAGTGATATCCAACTAGGAGGATCAGATTATGATATCTGAAACGTTGAAAAATCCATTATCTTTGTTTGACGTGAGTAACAAATCAGCATTGATTACAGGTGCATCCGGGGCCTTTGGTCGCGCTGTGGCCATCACCTTAGCATCACTTGGCGCAAAGTTGACTTTAGTGGCTGGCAACAAACAAGAATTAGAAGCAGTTGCAGAGGAATGTCGCGGAGTGGGCGGCACTGTACAAACTCTAAATTTGCGTCCAGATACATTAGAAGACGCCAATGCGATAGTGAATGCAGCGGTAGAAGCCTATGGCGATATTGAATTGATGTTTATCGGTTCAGGTTACAACAAGGCAGGTTTTATTCACGAACAAGATTATGAAGATTGGCAAGCTGTTATGGATGCTAATGTGCGTGGTAACTGGTTCATGGCTAAAGCTTATGGCACCTATCGCATCAACAATAACTTAACTGGCGGTAAAGTAGTTATGGTGTCGTCTGTGCGCGGTCGCCACGGCAATATTTCAGGCTACACAGGTTATTGCACCAGTAAAGGTGCTACCGATATGTTGACCAAAGTACTCGCTACTGAGTGGGGACAACATGGTATCAACGTCAACTCAATTGCGCCTACGGTATTCCGCTCAAAACTCACCGCTTGGATGTTTGACGAAGACAATGAATTAGGACAAGCAACTAAGCAGCGTTCTTTGTCTCGTTTACCTTTGGGACGCCTCGGCGAACCAGAAGATTTAGTCGGTATGGCGCTGTATTTATTGTCGCCTGCTTCAAATTTTTGTACAGGTCAAATTATGTACGTTGATGGCGGCTTTACAGCGGGGTAATGACAATGGCAGATCAACCTAAGGTCACCGTAATAGGTGCAGGCTTAATGGGACACGGTATTGCTCAGCGCTTTTTAGCTGCTGGTCACCCAGTCAATTTAGTTGACCCCAATTTGCAAGTGCTTGAGCAAGCTGAGCAGCAAATCAGTGACATTTTTACACTGCTTGAACAACCTTATGATAAGGGAGATCTTTTAAGCCTATACACAGAGATACAACCTGCGGTGGAAGACGCTGAGTTTGTCATTGAAGCAGGACCAGAAATACTAGATGTAAAAAGAGACATCTTTAGCCAACTAGCCCGCTTTAGCAGCCCAAAATGCATATTAGCGAGTAACACCTCGGCCATCCCGATTTCTGAGATAGCCAAAGGTATTTTGCATCCACAACGTATTGTGGGTGCCCATTTCTGGAACCCACCTCACTTAGTGAGATTGGTTGAAGTGGTGCAAGGGGATGAGACTAGCGTAACAACGGTGGAACAGACCATTGCATTACTTGATGCGGTAGGCATGAAATCAGTTCACGTTAAACGGGATATTCCAGGTTTTATTGGCAATCGTTTACAGCATGCAATGAAACGCGAAGCCATTGCCATGCTTGAAGCTGGGGTCTGCGATGCAGAAACCATTGATGACGTGGTGAAGTACGGATTTGGCCAACGCCTAGCGGTGCTCGGTCCACTGGAGCAATCTGATTTAGTCGGACTGGATCTCACCCTGCGTATTTTAACCACAATTTATCCATCACTAGATACCAGTTCAACACCGCAAGCCGCATTGGTTGAGCGAGTCGAAACTGGACAATTAGGCATGAAGACGGGTGGCGGTTTTCGCCAATGGACGCCTGAAGCCGCAGACGACGTGCGCACTCGCGTACGTGAACACTTAGTCGCGAAAGCGAAACAAACAACAACTAATTGAGCGAAAATCGCAACCTAAAGAGGACAACATAATGGCTATTAATCAATATTATCAAGTACCTAAATTGGAAGAATACAGCGAAAAGTTTAAGGACTTTTTCAAGTTCAAACGTGAAAATGGCATTCTCGAAGTGAAAATGCATACCAAAAACGGTCCAGTAAAGTGGAGTTATCAGTTCCACCACGCACTTGCTGAATTATGGACAGTCATTGGTCACGATAAAGAAAATGAAGTACTTATCCTCACCTCAACTGACGATAAGTGGATCAACGAATGGGATGTTGAATCATTCAAAGAAGTTGAGCAATCACCAGATGACGACAAACGTTTTGATGTGCAAATCTACGACACTCTCAAAATTGTAGAGAACTTTATTAATGATCTCGAAATTCCCACAATAGCTGTAATTAACGGCAAAGGGATTCATTGGGAAATGTGTATGATGAGTGACATCACCCTTTGTACTCCTGATTTCGTGTTGCAGGATGACCACTACGGCATGGATAGCGGCCATGTACCTGGTGACGGTATGGGTCTTTGTCTACAGGAAATCTTAGGTGTGAAACGCGGTAACTATATGATGCTGACATGCGAAGCTATGGATGCTCAAACCTGTTTAGAGCTTGGCGCAGTAAACGAAGTAGTAGAGCGCGAGAACATTGTAGATCGTGCTTGGGAAATAGCCCGCAACATTATGACTAAAAGTCGTTCATGCCGCCGCCTGACCCATTACATTTGTGTTCGTCCATGGAAAGCCGTGGTTGAAAGAGACTTTAGAATCCATGTTTTATCTGAAATGTACTCATTTAATATGTCCAAGTCAGAGCACGATTTTGAATATATAAAATACGATGAAGAAAAATAGAGTGAGTAAATAACCACAGTGAAAAAAGATGCTTCGGCATCTTTTTTATTGTCGCTTCATTTTTCAGCTTGGCTCCTAATGATAGGCCGTTGCTAGAAAAGTAGAATGACTAAAACCTGCACTTAGCACAACGTTGTTTACAGTGTTTTTTTGATGTTTATACCTAAACGTTTAGCAAGCCTAACTAAGTTCGCCCTATCTAGGTCAAGTGCGCGAGCAACCGCTGCCCAATTGTAATTGTGCAGTTTTAACTGTTCAGTGATTAAGTTGTACTGCAATGACTCAACGGTTTTTTTCAACGATTGATTGGCTGCATAATCGACAATGTTTTGCTCTGCAGTCGTCACATTTTGCTGTATCTGTGGCATTAAGTCACAATGTTCACGAGTAATCGTAACTATCGGGTTTTGCCACTGACTCTGCATTGCTTTTAATGCACTGCGACTAATCACATGTTCCAGCTCCCGAACATTACCAGGCCAACCATATTGATTGAGTAGCAACTGTGCTTCAGTGCTTAGTTTAAGTTGTTTTATGCCTAATTTACGGGCTGTTTGCTCAATAAAATAACCGGCTAATAAAGTCACATCATGTTCGCGTTTTCGCAGTGGTGGCACTTTGATAGGATAGACACTCAACCGATGATATAAATCAGCCCTGAAACGCCCTTGTGCCACTTCTTTTTTCAAATCCCGATTGGTCGCAGCCACTACCCTTACATCCACATACTTCAGGGTGTCTTCACCAACAGTTTGTATTTCACCGCTTTGCAAAACGCGAAGTAACTTACTTTGCATTGCCAAAGGAAGCTCGCCAATTTCGTCTAAAAATATGGTTCCACCATCGGCTAATTGAAACTTGCCTTGACGTGCGTTCTGCGCGCCGGTAAATGCCCCTTTAGCATGTCCAAAGAACTCACTTTCCGCAAGGTTTTCAGGTAATGAAGCACAGTTGAGATGAATAAGAGGTTGATCGTTTCGCGCAGAATGCAAGTGGATATTACGTGCAACTAATTCTTTTCCAACGCCTGTTTCACCTAAAATAAGTACACTAAAATTAGACCCAGCGACCAATTGAATATCATTTTTAAGGGTTTGTATTGCCGGACTTTGACCAATAATTTCGCCACCATCGCGGGTTAATGCTTCGCGGTTGAGCTCTTGTACCAGAGCAGTAGACTGTTGCGCATGATGTTTGTATTGCGCAAGCTGCAAGGCAATTTTAAAGTGGGCGCTACAAAGTGCTTGTAACTTATTTAAGGTTTCACTGCCGATATTATTAAAGGCGCTGGCATTCAAACTATCAAATGTAAGCACCCCCAATAACAAATCGTCATCTAATAATGGTAAACCCAAACAGGCATGAACTGGAATATCTCCCTCTTTTGCTAAAAGTAAACCGTCATATGGATCAGGTAAGGGACAATCATGAGCAAACTGTAAAGCCTGTTTAGCACTGCATATGGCTTCTAATCTGGGGTGTTCTGATATGTTAAAGCGCCGTCCCAAACTGTCTGCCATCAAACCTTTGATGGCAAGCGGTTTTAGTTGCTCACCTTGGAACTGTAACAACGCGCTAGCATCACAGGGAACAACTTGTTGAACGGTGTTGAGTAACAGATCATAAACTTGCTGGTGCAAAGTTGCTTGTGCCAGTTGCAATGCTACCTTTGAAAAATCAACTTGCCTAGCCATGTCAAAAAGACCCATTCGAGTTATATAAACACGTTAAACAATAGGTCATTTCGACTCTAAATGTAAAGCACAAATACCTAACCAATTGAAATTTATCGGTAAAATTTGTTGGCACGAAACCTGTAAAGTCATTATTGAAGTAAGTGTAATCAACACCTGCAATATTCCAACCAAGGTAAGTGTTTAATAGGAAGTTATGAACACAGTAAATAGTCAATTAACCTTTGATACACAGTTTAAATCATTATTGTTAGGCGCTAATTTAGTTCTGATTATTAGTGTTTTTTTAATCATTCTGAGTATTTTAATTAGTTACCCCTTTGCCGAGCATTTTTCAATGTTGACGCAAACATTTTCCCACATTAGTACGATTATTGTGGCTGCCATTTTGAAAGTCGGCTACGTCGTTCGCTGTATAACGCAGCACGGCTTAGGTCAGGAGGTACGTTAATGCGCCCTATCAATTTACAGGAGCCAGAAACACCGAAAAAAGGCATTCTAGCGTTTTCCAAAAGTCCTGTTTGGATGCTTGCCTTTAGACCATTCTTTTTGATGGGAGCGATGCTCGCACTGGTATCTGTGGGTTATTGGCTGCTGATTTTAACTGGATACACTGCGTGGCAATTAACAATTCCCGCAACGCTTTGGCACGCTCACGAAATGTTATTTGGTTTCGCTGGGGTAGTCGCGGTAGGATTTTTACTGACAGCAGCACAAACTTGGACAGGAGTTCCAAGTATCAGTGGAACGCCTTTAATCTGGCTCACCTTTATATGGTTAGCTGCGCGATTTTGTTTTTTTATCCTTGTACCAGACTTTGCCAACCTGAATTTATATTTAGTCATGATGCTGCAGTTAATTTGGTGGTTAGGCGCGATAGCGACTCTGGCTAACATGTTGTTCAAAGCAAAAAATAAAAATAACTATCCCTTGTTAGCCGTTTTGGTTGTGCTTTGCGCATTAAACACCTTCTATTTGGCGTTAATATTGAACCATGATCTGCAGTATGCTCTGGCCACCGTCGATACAGCGGTATTAATTATGACCTTGTTAATTGGTATTGTTGCTGGCCGAGTTATCCCCTTTTTTACCGCCAAAGGATTGCAGCTCGCCAAGCAAGTAAGCACGCCTAAAATCGATATCGCGCTTTTGTATTCTTCAATACTTGCCATTGCTTTATTTTTTATCAGTAAGTTATTTCTTAACGATATTAATCCAGCTTTAGGATTCACCTTGGTTGCCGTGCTGCATCTGATTCGATCGTATTTTTGGTGGAATAAAGGAGTGTTAAACGTGCCTTTATTATGGTCGTTACACATTTCTTACTTCACATTGAGTGTGGGATTATTTTTAGTCGCTTTAAGTTTAAGTAGCGAGCTAATACCGTTCCAAGATGCGCTGCACCTTATCACCATCGGTACTATTGGAATGATGATTTTAGCCATGATGACCCGTGTATCCCACGGTCATACAGGTAGACCCTTAGTGATCCCACATTTTATGGCAGTCGCATTTGCGCTCGTGATGGTCGCAGGAATTATTCGCTCGCTTTTTCCCCTATTTATTGAGTCATACCTTGCGTGGCAATTGAGTGCTGTGTTGTGGTTAGTGGCCTTTTTATTATTTTTGATTCATTGCATACCGATTTTAACTCGGCCTCGCATTGATGGTCGTCGTGGATAATAGTCACAACACTTTAGGATACAAATATGCTAACTGATAACACTATAAAAATAGTTAAAAGCACAGTTCCGCTATTAGCGGAAGCTGGCACAGTCATAACTGAACATTTCTATAAACGTATGTTTAGTCACAACCCAGAACTTAAAAATATTTTCAATATGACAAACCAAGCAAAAGGAAAACAACAATTTGCATTATTTAACGCCTTAGCTGCTTACGCGCAAAATATTGATAAATTGGCTGTACTAAAAGATGCACTGGAACGGATTAATCATAAGCATGCCAGTCTTAATATTTTACCGGAACACTATCCAATTGTAGGTGGACACTTAATTGCTACCCTCAAAGAGCTCATTCCTGACCAATTTACCCCCGAGGTGGAGTATGCCTGGCGCGAAGCTTACGCAGTGTTAAGTGATATATGCATCACTGAAGAGGCAGCTTTGTACGCCCATAACAAAAATACCCAAGGTGGTTGGTCTGGCACACGTCAATTCGAAATTACGAATAAACAGCAAGAGTCAGAGTTAGTGACAAGCTTTGAACTTACCCCCGTAGATGGTAAGGAAGTAATTTCCCATAAACCTGGCCAATATTTAGGGATCAAAATCAAACCTGATAATTGTCAGTATGAACAAATTAGGCAGTATTCTATTTCGCAAAAAGCTAACGGCAAAAATTATCGTATTAGCGTTAAAAAAGAGTTATTCCCCAAACCTGGCGTAGTCTCTAATTATTTGCATTCTTTACCTCAAGGCAGTGTTGTAGAGCTATACCCGCCTGCCGGAGACTTTTATTTACGTGATAATGCAACGCCAACAGTGCTTGTGTCTGCAGGCGTCGGGCAAACTCCCATGATGGCCATGCTACAAAGTTTGTTGAGTGATAAAAACACCGAAAACATTATCTATTTACACGCATGCGAAACCCCAGAGCAACACTCATTTGCCAATGATTTAAATGAGCTTAGTCGCCTTTACAATCGCTTACAAACCGCGACTTGGTTTAATCAAGGTGGAGAAGGATGTAACTATACCGGCTTAATGAATCTTCGCGATTTAGATACGGAGTTGCCGATAAATAATGGTGAATTTTATCTTTGTGGTCCGGTTAATTTTATGGCTTTTATTAAAACTCAACTACTAGATTTAGGCGTTGATAACAGCCGTATTCATTATGAACTATTTGGTCCTCATCAAGATTTATAATCGTTAACACTGATCATTTTATTGCGCCCATTGGGTTGGGCGCATCTGCATATAGCAGCTCAAAGCTCATTCTCAATCAAGCACTAAAATAAACTAGAAATATACACTGTATCTCTATTATTTCCCCCACGAGTAAACAATCCGTATTTAATAAGTTAAGCTAGCGCCTCTTTTGTAAAATGTGTTCAACTTAGATGGCTTTATTAAATATAAAAATAATGCTGCCCAAAGATGCTGCATTCACTATGCATCGGCTAGCTGACTGTGAGTTTTTGAGCAAAGTATTTGCTACAAAAATCATTGAGTTGGATAACACTGGCAGAAAACCTCGGCGCTTAGTTGATATGCGAGGTCATCAGTTTGTTGAAGAGATCATTCAACTTAGTGATACTAAGCTTGTATATCAGATTGTAGGTAACGGACCGATACAACAGCATCAAGGTCAAATTAATTATATTAGCAATAGTACAAAACCACATTTACAGTATTTAATTGAAGGCCAAAGCAATACGTGGGTCCCCAATTGGTTGCTAAAAGTAGTGATGTTTTACGACTTTAAATTAGCCGGCAAACGACTAAGGAAGTTACTCTATGAGCGTTGAATATATCTTGTTATTGCTCAGCCCGTTATTTCTTATTGCTATTGGCATAGAAGTGCGTAAACGCAGAGAAAGTTATTCATTAAAAGAGTTTGGTTTAAACCTAGGTTTAGCCTTGTCTCATCAAGCAACAGACATACTTGCTATGCTCGCATTAATGCCATTTTTTTATTGGGTACATAGCAATTTTGCTATATTTACTATTGAATTAAGTCCCCTATGGTTAGTTTTAGCATTCGTATTACAAGACTTTTTATACTATTGGTTTCATCGTGCTAGTCATCAATGCAATTGGTTATGGGCAGCTCATGTTGTGCATCATAGTTCCACCAATATGAATTTTTCTACTGCTATGCGGCAAAGTCTTTTCTATCCCATTGTTGGCATGTGGATATTTTGGCTTCCATTGATTATTTTGGGTTATACGCCCGAATTAGTATTGGCAGTGGTAGCCTTGAATCTGGCATTCCAATTTTTTGTGCATACCGAACTTGGTCCCGAATTCAAAGTACTTGGTAAAGTGTTTAATACACCAACTCACCACTGCTTACATCACGCCAGTAATCCACAATATATTGATAAAAATTATGCTGGTGTACTCATTGTTTGGGATAAAATTTTCGGAACCTTCGTTAGCAGCGATGGCGAAGCTCCAAATTATGGCGTGACTGAACGTCAATACAAGGTGTCATTTTATGATGTGGTATTCACACCATGGCGAATACTATTTAACAAAGTAAGACAGCAAAAAAGTGCCTCTTGTGCTTTGAAATTGTTATTCAACAAACCCCGCAACTTACACTAGGGTTTTATTCACTCTCACCTAAAAAGCGAAATTCTAGCTATAAAAAAGCCCCGATTTTATCGAGGCTTTGATTAATTTGAATAGTACTTAATTAAGCGTGATATCTTTTTCTTCCAACCAACGCTAATAAACCTAGGCTAAGCAATAAAACGGAAGCTGGCGCAGGTACAGCTACAGAACCAGATTGAGTTTCAATTTGAAACTGTGCTTGGGTTCCGTTGAAGTTGAAAACGTCATTACCGCTACCAACATCATAACTGATTTCAATACTATTGGCGGTAAAAGACAATGCTTCAGGAACGGCGATATCGGTTAAATTTCCTGATATCCATGACAACCCCGTAATCATTTCACCAGCGTCAAAAACGATATTACTTATAGAGGCAGTGAAAATTTCAAAATCTAAGTCATCTTGTGAGTTAAGGGTAACTATGTTTGTTGTAGGGTCTAAGTCAACTAGAACTAAACCTCCAGACCAGCCACTGTCATTACTTAACAAGTTACTACTGTCTAATTCGTTACCCGCTCCAACAGATGCATTTAAGTCTTCATAAACTAATGGGCCAGCGTCGAAACAACAATATGGAAGGTCACTTTCAGTGCGAAAATCACCGGAAATAATAGTGGCATTAGCCACGCCCGCAAAAAGTAAAGCAACTAAACATAACACTTTATTCATTTTTAAAACCTCATAAATGATACAACTGTTAAAACAAAAGCAATAGTCAGGCCAATATTTTAAACGATTGATAAATAACGATTATTTATCAATTCACGTTTTAGAATAAAAATCTATTGTAAATAAACCTGACAAAAAATCTCATCTCTATCATATACTTAAGTATAATACCCAAGATATTATTGAGCGACCATATTTGGCTGTTTTTAAATTTAAGGTTATCGATTCAGATATATCACTACTAGTGAATAGTGTTAGTCGTAAGCACTTATTTTCAAGTTTAAGCGCAAAAAACAAATATCTAGCTTCGCTGCAATTAAAATTTTGTTTACTAGCATTTATTTCTTTTCACCTCCTCCCGAGTTTAAGACTAATAGCATTACGCACTGCAAGCTCGTACAATACGAACTAAGCGTTCGTCGATCTTAAGCTGTGAAACGCTACAATCATATTGTTTATTTAGTCGCTAACGTTGTGCCACTTTATTGTTATCAAATCACCAGAAGGTTTGTCATGAAAATTTTATTTGTAATTGGAGCTTTATTTCTAACTGGGTGTGCCAGCACACAAGGCTTATCGGTTTTTTCATTCTCAAACGCTCAAGTGCAATCATTACTAAGCCAACAACTCCCCAATTTAAGCGAAAAGGTCAATGTAATGGGGTTGCCTGTAGAGCTGAACGTTAACAATCTAAGTGTTAATATTGGTCCGGACAACCGTGATGTCATCGCCCTTGGCGTTGATTCCGGTGCAGAAATAAACGCCTTCGCATTTAAATATCCAGTACGTTTAATGTTGCAAATCGAAGGTAGCCCTTCTTACGACAGTGATAAAAAAGCAGTCTATTTACAAAACCTTAAACTCGTCGACTCAACGGTTGAAGCGGGTAAATATAAAGGTAATTTGAACCTACTAAATGACCAAGTAATGAATCTGATTAATACATTTTTAGCGACCACGCCAGTGTATAAATTAGATATGGCAGACCCTAAAGTTGCGCTTTTGAGCAAAGTCCCTTTGAATATAAAAGTGGTAGAAGGTGCGATTCAATTGGTGCCAAGTCTTTAGTTTAGATTTGAAATCGTCGAACCCGCTATTTAGGTTCAACGAAAGCATAGGCTGCACCTTCTGAGTAATATTTGTTTATTTTTTATTTATAAGTGACCTTGCATTTTTTCAGTTCGTCCTTATTAAAGCTAACAATTCAACAAGAGTATATTAAACAGTTTCATGTGGACTTGGCGGGCGTTTATTTTAAGCATGTTTATTGCACTTTTTGCGGTACTAAGCTCCCCTGCCCGCGGTTTAGAAATCTCACTGCATACCGAAAATAAAACAGTACATATTAGTGTTTATAATCACAACATCGATAATCCAAACAGTGTTGCTAAACTCAACCACACCACTCAAATTTTGTCGTCGGATTACCTGCTTATTAAACGAAATAACAGGTTAAAAAAGCATAATAATCAACAAGACGACGACTTTCGCTCGGAAATTCCTCCTGAACATATTAGATTTAATCGTGACATACGCTGGCCCCCATTCGAACGCTCAGCATATAGCGCTTTTAGCTCTTCAATTCAAAACGAACCTATATTTGTTTTAGCCTACGAATTTCTCCCCGAAATTTTGGGCCGCCAGCACTTTTTAGCACCATTAAAACCAAGTGTTGATGTTCCTTGGTATTTGCGCCCCGATGCGGCAAGTAATCAAAGCAAATTAAATGGCTGGAAAGACGCAAACACGCTTTATACCGGCACCATTACCTACCTAAGTTAAAACGTTCTCGCGCTGATTAGAGCGCACTTTTATTAATTGTACTTTCAGTACTGAATTTTATTTTGCATTGGCGCGAATCCGCGCCCTTGCCCCCTAAATGATAGTCGCTTCAAAGCGCTTCATTTGGGTAAAAAGAGAACGAATATGCGTAAAACAACTGCAAAACCCAAGCATACTTGGCAAATAATAGTGATCATTGTCACTGTACTCATTCTGGGATTAAATGCGATTCCAACACTATACGGGAGCAACAACGCGTTATTGATTAGCGCGCAAACCCCAACTCAATCACTGCCGTCGCCACAACAGTTGCGTAATTTAATGCAACAAGAAGACATTCAAGTTAAACAAATTATCAACGGCGAAGTAGACAGTAAGATCGTTATTGAAGGAGACGATGAAACACTGTCACGGGCACAGCAGCAGCTAAAAAATAATTTAGGTTCGGCATACCAAGTCCGCTTGGGAAGCCAATCTGCGGCCCCTAAGTGGCTCGACGAACTAGGTATGTCGCCGATTAAATTAGGCTTAGATTTAAGCGGTGGAGTGCTCTTTGTACTGGAAGTGGATATCCACAAAGCTGATCAAGAAAGAATAGAAAGTGCCAAAGACGAAGCCCTGCAGATCATTCATCAAAATAGTTTGCGCGGTATGACTGTCAAGGTTGCTGCTGATAACGAGGATTTGACGAGCAAAATTAACTTACATTTTTTGAGTCATCAATCCGGCAATGTGAAAATAGTAGTAAACGAATTACAGAAACGTTTGCCGGGCATAACTTACACATCTGTCGATGATAACAACGGCATTTTAATGTATTCCCAACAAAGCCTTAGCACATTTCACAGTGAAACTATGGCCCAGGCAATTACAACTCTACGTGGCAGAATTGAAGAGTTAGGAATTACCGAAGCAGTTACGCAACGACAAGGAAAGAATCGTATTCGTGTGGAATTACCTGGGGTTAAAGATCCAGAACAAGCCAAACGAATCATAGGAGCGACAGCCTCATTAGATTTTTATGAAATAGCTGGCGATGGTGCAATTGGAACTAAAACCTTTCGCGATGAAGACGGTCGTCATTTGCGGGTAGCTTCAAAGCCCATTTTTACAGGAGCGAGTATCGAAAATGCCAGCACAGGTCGCGACGAAATGGGCGTTGCCTTGGTGAACCTGTCGTTAGATGCTATTGGCGGTCAAAAAATGTCAGCGTTCTCCAAAAACAATATTGGCAAGCCTATGGTAGTGGTTTTTTCTGAGTACCACAGAAACGCTGCTGATGAGATGATCAAAAAAAGCAAAGTCATCAGCGTTGCGACTATTCAAAGTCAGTTGGGTAACCGTTTTAGCATCACTAATTTAGAAAGTCATCAGGCGGCATCTGACCTTGCATTACTCTTGCGCGCAGGCTCGTTAGACGCTCCCATTACTATAGTTCAACAGCGCACAATTCAAGCCTCTTTGGGGCAAGACAATGTCAACAACGGGATCATGGCATTAGCCATTGGTTTAGGCATTACGTTGTTATTTATGGGCTTGTGGTATCGAAAACTCGGCTTAATTGCTAACACCAGTTTGGTGCTTAACCTAGTGTGTTTATTGGGCTTAATGGCATTGTTACCAAATGTGGTGCTTACCCTCCCAGGCATTGCTGGTTTGGTATTAACCGTGGGCATGGCCGTAGATACAAATGTGCTAATTTTTGAGCGAATAAAAGAACAGCGAAGGCGTGGACAAAGTAACTTCTCAGCCATTGAAACTGGCTATAAAGAAGCATTTTCGACGATTTTAGATGCAAATATCACCACGATGATCACCGCGTTAATACTCTTAAGTATTGGCTATGGCCCAGTAAAAGGATTTGCCATGACGTTAAGTCTAGGTATTTTAACCAGTATGTTTACCGGTGTATTTGTTTCCCACGTTTTAACCTATTTGGTGAAACCACAAATTGCGGTATCACATAAGGAGCTCAGTTAATGACAACACATTTAATCAACAACTCATCAAGTAATAATGAGTCCAATGAAGGTAAAGGTTCAACTCAAACCGTTTCTCGTTTTAGCAAGTATCGTTTGGCGGGCTTTTGTTTGGCTATGGCTTTGATGGTGATATCTGCATTGGGCTTAGGTCTGCGCGGGTTAAATTTGGGATTAGATTTTACTGGCGGTTATATGACCGAATTTACCACCAACCAGAATATCGACAAATCACACATGCAAAACCAATTAGCTGCGCAGTTAACTGGCGATTTTGAACTCAATAGCAGCATGACAAATACCCATTGGACTATTCGCCAAGGGGATGACACAACGGATGTAATTGATAAACAGTGGCTAAATCAATTTGCCAACCAAAGCGGTTACGATATTACACCTCAGGATTCGGTTTTTATTGGCTCCCAGGTTGGATCTGAACTGATTGATAACGGTGGTTTAGCCTTGATCGTAGCGGCAATTGCTATGATGGTATACCTAACTTGGCGCTTTGAATGGCGCTTAGCCTGTGGTTCATTGGTCGCTTTAGTACATGATGTTTTAGTTGTTCTTGGGCTATCCGCCTGGCTCGGTTTGACCTTTGACTTAACTGTGCTTGCTGCCGTACTAGCCATCATCGGCTACTCACTCAACGACTCTATTGTAATAGGCGACAAGCTCCGTGAAGTAATGCGCGCCAAGTCCGGCTTAAAGATGAATGACTTAGTCAATACCGCAATTAAATCAACATTAACGCGCTCACTGATAACCTCAGGCACAACACTGGCTACAATAGGCGCCATTTGGATATTCGGTGGACAGCCATTACAAGGTTTTGCCATTGCGTTATTTGCAGGTGTTGTGTTTGGAACACTCTCTTCAATTGCAGTGTCGGCCACAATCCCGCAACTAATAGGTTTAAATCCAGCATTCTATCAACATCGTGCCCAGGAATTACTACTCAATGATGAGCCATAGCTATCGCTAGATAGAACCCAGAATCAAGATTAAAATGTCCACATAAGTGGACATTTTTTGCTTTGAAGTTGCAGTAAAGGTATTAGCTAGACATTAGCGAGACACCCATGATATTAGCTAGACACCCATGATTGTTAGCTGGAGACATATTAGCTAGACACCCATGATTGTTAGCTGGAGATATTAGATATTAGCGAGACACCCATGATTAGCTGGACACCCATGATAGAAGGTATTAACTAGACACCACACCCTTAACAAGGTTTTACAATGGGTTAATGAACTGGCGTCATATTTCGAGTGTTATTATCAAGTGCAGCAGATATACGGCTTGGCAATCTGAGCCTGAATTTCTATCTGGTTAGCAAGATTCAGCATCCACTTAATCAAAGCAGAGTAGCTCCTGACGATTAACCATAAAACAAACAGGATAGCAGGTACCTGCAGGTGGATTTATCATTCATGGCAATTTAAAGTGGTGCAAATGATATGAAACTTTGAGTACGCCACTATGAAAAAACCGCAAGAGAAACCATTATCTAAAGATGACATTGCTTTACTGAACATGCCATTTGACGCTTTTTCGTCACATCTGAAAGGCGCTGCATTGGGGCCAAAAGCAATACGCACAATGATGGAGTCGGGTTCATCAAATTCAGCTACTGAATTGGGGCAAGAGCTTAATGATAATCCTAGGTTAGTGGATGCCGGTGAAGTGTCTTGGACACAAGAAGTCGACGCATTTGAAGCGCTTGAGAAAGTCATTGATAAGATAGCCTTGCAAGGTGCGAAACCCCTGACTTTTGGTGGCGATCACTCCATTACTTATCCGATTATTAAAGCGTTGGCAAAACATCATTCTGACATTACTATTTTGCATTTCGATGCTCATCCCGATTTATATGACATTCTTGATAACAATCCATTATCCCACGCCTGCCCTTTTGCGCGAATCATGGAAAATAAGTTGGCCAATCACTTAGTACAAGTAGGGATCCGCACCTTAAATCAACACCAACGAGAACAAGCAAAACGCTTTGAGGTTGAAGTACACGAAATGACCCACTACAAAGGCGCTCAACAAATCAACATTACCGGCCCTGTATATATAACAATAGACATGGATGCACTGGACCCAGCCTATGCCCCAGGCGTATCTCACCACGAACCAGGTGGTTTAAGTGTACGCCAAATATTGGATGTTATTCATCGCTTAAACGTACCCGTAATAGGCGCTGACATTGTCGAATACAATCCCATACGTGACATAAACGATATGACCGCTATGGTTGCCACTAAGTTATACAAAGAAGTCTGCGGTAAAATGCTCGAGTAGTAATGTCTTCGTTAATTATTAAGACACCTAATTATTAAGACACCCATATATATGAAAATCTATATGTTCCTCTAAGTTAATACTTGATGACTACGATGCTTTAGTTTCCTTGAGCTTTAGGAGGTTCTATATATATTCTGGAGGGCTAATGGTCATTTTCAAATTGATAATGTCTCTGTTTTAACATTCCAAAGACAACAGTGATTGCCAACTTTTGCTGCAATATTGGTAATTTTAGGTGTATGACTTTAAATTTGTCTAAGCAACACTTTTGCTTTTCCCATGCCTCGTATTCGTTGATGTTTTGTGTTGCGCTTAAATTGTTGCAGCATATGTTCACTGCCCACTGCAATCGAAAAATGCTGTTCAAATTCAGTGGTAAGAGTAAACCATTGCTCTGAATTGATACCTAAATTATCTATAATGGAGCTTTCTTTTGCCTTTAAGTATCCCGCTTTATCGTCTCGAATAAATCTACCGGTGCGAACCACTAACTCACAATAGTCAATTAAGCTGAAGGCGATACCTGAGGCCATATTTTTTTGATGATTACCGACAAAACGCAGCAGTGAATCAGGTTGTTTACCCGTTTTTACAGCGGCAATACGCTGGAAAATACTGGTATGCTTGGAGGTTTGCGGCGTACTTTCCATTTTCGCTCGAATTGGGTTCAAATCAACGTAAGCCATACAGGCAATAACGGCTCGTTGATCTAAGAGCGCTTGAGATTTGAATCTTCCTTCCCAAAATCTGCCTGTACATTCATCCTCTTTGTTCGCTTCTCTGGCAATGAACTCGTTCAAATTACGCATAAACCAACTTATGTCATACAAACGTTTACGATTTACTTCGGCTATTTGATCCACCGTAAGCTGCTCATATTCGCTTAGCTCTTCACCGCGCATGAATTTTTGCGTAAGCAGAGTGCCTCTGTGTAATTGATGCCAGCGAGTAAGTACCTCTTTTTTCGACCAACTCTCAGCAAGGTTTTTATCTACAAACAACACCACGTGAGTATGATTGTTCATAACCGCATAAGCCGCGATATCGATAGCAAAGACCGAACCTAAAAATAATAGACGAGATTCCACCCAGCCTCGTCGATGCTCATAACTTTGCCCGGTAAATTTATTTTCACCACATAAAAATGACTGTCTTACACATCTGGATACACAATGATAATAAGGAGTATCGATTAAACTTATTTGATTTTTTCGAGCTTGCGGCATACATCATCCTTCCTTGGTTGATTGAAGACTTTTAAGTTTAGCCGAGAGTTGATAATTTAATAGTATTGAAATAGACGCATGAGCATAACCTGTTTCAAAACTGAAAGGTTTTAAACTTAATCCAGCCGTAAAATAGTTTACTTCAAGTTGTCATCCAAAGGTGGGTGTCTTGATAACGGCCTAAATAACTAAGCATGGGTGTCTTAATAGTGAGTTTGGCTTGAAATCAAATTGGAGAGGCAAGTGATAGCGTTTGCGCAAGCAATGTTAATTTTGAAGTATATAACCGAGTTGTCAGTGTGACAGTGACTGACGGAGAACAAATTAACAAATGCCTTAAGATGTTAAATTTAGCCTGCCAGATTTTGAGCTCTTTTAATTAGAGAACCATCGGTATTTAAAAGTTAATTGTCAATATACCTCCATTACTTAAAGCCCAGCATGATATTGACTAACTGTTGATTCCGGCACCATAGCATTTAACGTTGCCTCCACCATTTTATCTCCCGCGAGTAATTGTTCGAATTGATGAATTAACGCAATTTTATCCGGAGAAACTTTATCGCCAGCACCAATGTTAGTTAAATCAATCATAAAACCATCAAATAAGTCAGCCAAATCATGTATCACCTGCATATTCAAAAACTGGTCTTCGTTGTAAATGCTAGGGTAACCCGCTTTTTGTTTATCAATGGCAAAAGACATCCCTTTAAGATTAGTAATACTAGTGGATTTATCACAAGACAGCATACATCCGTTATCTATTCTCGGTTTTTCACAACCGACACTTTGCTGGAAGAAACACTGTCGGCTAGTCATCAGTAAAATGGGGTGATAGATGCTGTAAAATAGTTTGAAATTGTCAGGACGTGCAATGTTTTTCATTTGCATACGATTAAGCTCATTCGAAATAAATGCGCCACTACAATCAAAATCTTCTTTCATTGCCATCAATGCATACGAGTTGGTTGTATTTAAAAATGGTCCTGCTATCCACTTTATTCCTAACTGATTAGCACGGTAAGCAATACCTGTATTGTTAGTAACGATTAATGGCGGCATAACTTTTTCCAAAATATTAATTGCCACATCATAATCTTTGCCAATTAATACTGCTGGAAACCATGGTATCAGGCGCGGATTGTCAGCCAAAAAGTCAACGTACTTCGTGCAATCACGTTTATAAGCATCGGGTAATTTAAAGTAAATATCAGCGCTGGAAACCTCTGCCAAAGCAACATCTGCTTGGTCACAAATTAATATGGAAAGCTTAACGTTAGTATCTGCAGTTTTTGGGTAATTTTTCAATTTAGGTAATGTCACAGGAGGGATCAACGCTTGCGCACCATTAAGCAATCTAATCGCTTCATTTTTCAAGGTTGTCATTTCACTAAAAGGCACAGTTAACCCAGTTGACAGATGCTGAGTATCAATGCTTTGGAGCTCATAATCCCCATTCCCCAAACTTCTAAAGCGTTTCTCTAAGACCTGTTCGTCAATCGCATTTTTATCACTTTTTGCTAATAAACTGCTCGATTGTAATGTAAAACTTTTGCTTCGCCCTTGAGATACTTGAGCCTCAGTGCTTCGATAAAAAGCTCCATCATCGGTGCGAATATTTAGGGTTAATTGACTACCTTGCTGACCAGAAAAAACTAAGATTAAAGGGACTTTATCTATACTCAAATACTGAATTTTTTCTCGTACAATATCATGAAGCTCATTTTTTTCTTGATAAAGAGTTTGCTTCACTTCTTGTATTTGTACCACTGATATACGATTGCTGTCGTCGTTAGAGGTGGCTTTAGCAATGGCATGGTTTTTAGAGTTGTCTCGAGGGTTATCGATAAACATTGACTGATTCAAGTCACCGCGCAAAAACGCATTTGAAAAATCCCGATTAAAGACTTTATACAAGCGCTCACCATCTTCAAGCAATTCGCCGGTTTCAATAAAACCGTCGATTTGTTTACGAAAACTATCTACTACCGTATGTACGTAACTTGCACCTTTTATTCGTCCTTCAATTTTAAACGAATAAACACCGGCTTCGATGAGTGCTGGCAGATCAAAGAATGCCGAGTTATCTTTAAGATTAAGGGGGAAATTGTGCCCCGACTCGGTGGTTTCATATTCTTCACGGCACGCTTGACTACAGCGGCCACGATTCCCCGAATTACCAGCGCTTGCAGAAGTTGAATAACACAACCCCGAGAACGCCACGCACAATGAACCATGAACGAACACTTCAGTTAAAATATCGTGTTCACGGCTAACTGCAGTTAAGGCTGTTATTTCTCGTAGGTTTAACTCTCTAGATAAATTAACCCTTGAGGCCCCTAATTTTTTTAGGAAAGCTATTTGGCCCGCATTATGAGTAGTGAGCTGTGTAGAAGCATGAATATCCAAGCTGGGAAAATGTTTTTTAATCAGGTTAAACATACCTATATCTTGAACAATTACACCGTCTAAAGTGGTGTTTACTAGCTTACTGAGTAATTTAGCTAAGGTCGTAAACTCTTGCTCTAGAATCACAATATTCAAGGTTAGAAATATTTCGCAATCATATTGATGGGCTAAGCGAATTACCCCAACAAGTTGTTCAAAAGAAATATTAGACGCGCGATTACGGGCATTAAAGTTGTCTAAACCACAATAAACGGCATCGGCACCCGCAATAATGGCCGCTTTAATGGCATCAATATCTCCACCTGGGGCTAATAATTCAATTTTTTGTGTGGTTTGGAGATTATTCATGCCGATATTACTCATTTAGGTGCGATTCATTGGGGGTGATACTCACAGAAGTATTATAAGTCCTGTAATTTTATGCTGGCGATTTTACCTGTATCTTTAGCCAATGAATATGACTAGAGTAGATTATTATCTGTAAATACTGCAAAGTACCAAATTAAGCTACTCAAAACATGAGATAAATGTCATCAGAGCTAACTTTGAAGAACACTAGAACGATAAACTATGACACTGCCAATACTTTACTCATTACGAAACTGTCCTTATGCGATGCGAGCTAGAATAGCTCTTTTCAAAGCCAATCAATCTGTTGCTGTGCGCGAAGTAAATTTAAACAATAAACCCGTAGAAATGCTCGACGCTTCAGCCAAAGGGACTGTGCCAATTTTAGTTGTAGGTGATGAATTACAACCATCGTTGATCGTTGATGAAAGCCTTGAGGTTATGTTGTGGGCCTTGGCTCAGAATGATCCTGACGATCTACTTCGTAAAGATGATCCAGTGGCACTACCTTCAATGCTTTCAATGATTGCACGTTTTGATGACGAATTTAAAACTCGCTTAAATGCCTATAAATGCGCACAACGATATCGAGAAAATAATCTGACTGAATGCAGGCAGGCTTGTGAGATTTATATTCAAGAATTAGAAGGTCTATTATCAGTTGAGAACGCTAAAAAGAATACTAACAAAGCCAGTTATATCATGTCAGACAGAGAAAGCTTAGTTGATATCGCACTTTTACCCTTTATTCGTCAATTTGCTAAAGTAGAACGCCAATGGTATCAGCAATCCCCTTATCCCAATTTGAAAAAATGGCTTAAGCATTACCTACAAAGTGTGATGTTCACCAAGGTAATGACAAAGTTTGAGGTATGGGATGCAAGCAAATAGCCCTGTCACTTGTGGATAAAAGTCATACTATTTTCTAACAACCCAGCTACCTTCTGCTTCACGGCAAGCAATTCCATGAACTATCTCAGCGTTCTCTCCAATGGTTGCATCAACAGTATATTCGCGACATGTTTGACCATCAATTAAGTACGTTTTGGTAGGTACCACGCGGTATTCATATCCTGTATCCGGGTTATACCATTGTGTTGCAACGCCAGTACGAATCGTTTCTAGAGAATGGGAAATATATATTCGATCATGTCGATTCATATGACGCCCCACATTGCCGCCTATATGTATTTCAACCGTTGGGCCGACAATTGTAGCGTTCGCGCGGGCCTCACCTTTGCCAATCTCATGACCGATTACGCCACCAATAATACCACCGATAATTAAACCTGTGAGCGGGTTTGCTCCTCCACCATGACCATGGTGTATACCTCCGCGCCCCGCACAAGAAGATAACAATAAAACACTGATGCAAGACAAAGCGATGACTACTTTTTTAGAACCTGTAAACATTATAAGTACCTCTCTATTTGGCATGACCGAATTTGGTGTAAAAAAATAAAATGCCTACTCTCCAGTAAGTTAATTCACAAATGCAAGATTATCTTGAGACGCATGGAGTTTTTTACTGAGAATGCAATCAATATTAAAGATCAAATATTGAAAGAAGGTGCAGGTAATGTGGAGAAAATGCAGATTTCGTATCTACAGACAAAAAGAAATAAACAGGACACCCATCGCAAAGTTTCGTATTCGGCGCTATTGATGTAGGAATAAACAAGACACCCATAATTAGCAAGTGAATAAACAGGACACCCATCGCAAAGTTTCGTATTCGGCGCTATTGATGAAGGAATAAATAAGACAGCCATAACTAGCACGTGAGTAAACAAGACACCCATGTTTAGCCATGTATGCAAAACTCAAAAAGATATCTATGAATTTATAACAAAGATATCTCAGGTTTAGCTTTTTCGGAAAACATCATAAAAGAATCAATCTACTGGCAAACTCGCTATAACCACCCTTTCTGATTGGCAATTCGCGCCGCATCAACTCGGTTGGTCGCATTCATCTTAGATATGGCTTCTGAAAGGTAGTTACGCACTGTGCCTTGCGCAATAAATAATTTCTCTGAAATTTCAGCGGTAGACAAGCCTTCAGCCGCAAGTTTTAGTGCTTTACGCTCTTTGCTGTTAAGTGGATCCTTATCCCCTAACGCCATCATGGCTAGCTCGGTATCAATTACTCGCTCGCCGCTTATCACTTTGCGTAAACTGGTAATTAAATAGTTACTAGGAGCTTCTTTGAGCACGATCCCCCGTACCCCAGCCTCAATTGCTCGACGCATATAGCCGGCTTTGGCGAAAGTCGTCATGATCACAATTTTTATGCTTGGATGTTGCTTCTGCAAGGTTTCGGCAAGTTCGATGCCCGTCATATGTGGCATTTCAATATCGGTCAATACAATATCGGGGATTACATCTGAACTATTAATAAAACTAAGCGCTTTTGTCCCATCACCACAAGACGCCACTACCTTTATATCTGATTCAAAACCAATTAATGCGGTCAGTGCATCGAGCACTAAGGTTTGATCTTCAGCAATAACTAAATTTGTAGTCATTAAATTTCCCTTTTCAATTAATTCATTTTTTAACACCAGCGGCTAGCCTTAAGACAATGCGACGCTTATTTCAAGGTGCATCCCCTTGTCATGCTTAATAAGCAAAGTACCATCAATCATCTCTAAGCGTTCTTGCATACCGGTTAAACCATTTCCAGCTTTATAGGGCATATTGGACTTACTGCCGTTATCCCCAATACGCATATTCATTATGTCACCGTCAATATACGCCTCAATATAGGCTTTACTCGCATCACTATGACGCAGAATATTAGTCACTGCTTCTTTGGCAACAAACGCCATTTGCAACTCAATATTTACCGGCAGGTCCACTTCACTCAACTTATTTGTCGTTAATGCTACTTCGATATTGGCATTTTCGAGCAATTTAGTCAGAGTCTGTAATTCGCTTTGCAATGAGAGTTTTTTCATGCCTGAAACTGCTCTCCTTACATCAGACAAGACGTCGCGGGAAACGGCACTAAGCTCAGCAAGTTGCGTTTTTGCTTCGTCGGTGCGGTCGTGTTGGAGGAGTTTTTCTGCTAGCTCAGCCTTTAGTGCAATAGTTGAAAGAGTATGCCCAACTAAATCGTGTAAATCTCGACCTATGCGCTCTCGCTCGGCAATGGCACTAACCTGCGCTAGTTCATTTGCAGCATGCTGTTTGTGTATTTCAATGAAGGCTTCTTTTCTTTCCAGTAATCCAAATGCGAATAATGCCAAACACGCAAAAACTGAGGGGATTAGATAACGTAAATCAACGGTTTGATAGTGCATCACCGAAGCAACCATAGCACTCAAAACAATTAAAAGACTAATTGCACGTACCCAACCACCGCCATGATAGCCTATCAAAAAAGTCGCAAAGCCAAATAAAAATAACCCTGCAAAATTGAGCAACGTGCCACCTATACAAGCTAACACAAGGCAAATGATTGGCAATATCACAGCCGTTCCACTAGCAAAAACAGCCCAAATATAAAACACGATAAAGGATACATAAATACCGATAGAAGCAATCAAATGATTAGTACTAAGAGTATTGGAACCGATAAACAGGGGAACGAAATAAAAAAATGAAAAAACGAGTGAAATGAAAGACCATTTCTTGCGCTCACCACGCCCAAGGGCGGGCAAGCTTATATTGCTGTTTGGTATAGTGTTAGCCATTTTATTTCCTTGTGATTATTACATCATCACTTAGCAAGGCTTGCTGTAAAAGCCGCATCCTTTA
This sequence comes from Aliiglaciecola sp. NS0011-25, assembly GCF_040370605.1. Taxonomy (NCBI): domain Bacteria; kingdom Pseudomonadati; phylum Pseudomonadota; class Gammaproteobacteria; order Alteromonadales; family Alteromonadaceae; genus Aliiglaciecola; species Aliiglaciecola sp. NS0011-25. Next base: position 18,841 of record NZ_BAABWR010000013.1, on the reverse strand, counting down.
GTGCCTTACTTTGACTGCCAGTTGCACCTTTGATGTTGGCATAGCGCTTTTCTTGGATATAAATACTGACAATATATACCACTACAATTACAGCCGGTACAGATACAAATACATGCTCAGGGGCACCAAAGTAGCAGGTCACAATCGCAATAGTTCGAGTAATAGCATGGAAATATCCAACCCAATGCTGAATTGCCCATGATAACGGCATCCACATTAATCCGGCAAGAATACCAACTGACATAGGAATCGATTCATTTTCTTTAGTTGCGAAAGGCATGACGATGGCAAACACTAACAACGCCATTACTACTCCTGCCATAAACAGGTTATCAAATTCATTTTTAGGGCCTTTGCGGTTAAAGAAGTCTTCACCGGTGAGCTTGGCAAAGAAAATCCCCAAATAGAAAATAGCACCACAACCTAACCATACTGACCATACTTTTATTTCCATTGATTCAACAAAAAAGCCGATAAAGCCAATAATGCTCCAAACTATCATTCCAGCTAAAGGCATCGCTAAAAAACGACGTTGACGAAACTGTTCGCGTTGCTGATCTAAGGTAAATATTTTCATTTTTTAACTCGCTAGTTGTTTAAAAGACGAGTTTATTATTGCCAAAGTGTGAACAAAGAATAAGGCACAAATGTCACCAATAAGATGTGACATTTGTCACAAAATAAACTTAAAGGCCGGCTCTGAGGTATTAAAGACTAATTCTTAGCATAATGGGTATTTGATAGGTTCTTTGTGTAAGTATTAACGATTGCGCTTACTACTAGATGACTTGGCAAGCCGTTTTCCCCGCGCTAGAAATTCACCTTTTCGCTTAGATTTGAGCTTAGGATCAGGCTCAAAATTACCGTAAAGCTCTTCATCAGAGGTTTTTACTGATGCCTTCTTATTGGGTGTAAAACCAGAGATGATTTCACGCGGCAACTTACAACCAATCACTTGTTCAATTGTTTGCAACTGTTTTGACTCATCCTCACTGAACAATGATAAAGCTAAGCCAGTGTTATCAGCACGCCCAGTGCGACCGATGCGATGCACATAATCTTCGGCAACATACGGCAAGTCAAAATTAATCACGCAAGGTAGTTGGTTTACATCAATACCTCGAGAGGCAATATCAGTAGCAACCAAAACTTGAATATTACCGTTACTAAATCCATCTAATGCTAGCGTGCGTGCATGCTGGGTTCGGTTCGCATGGATTGAATCCGCGCTAATACCGGCATTTTTTAGCTGGGATACTAAATCATCGGCTCCGCGCTTAGTGCGACAAAATACCAACAGTTGATGCCATTTATTTTTCTTGATCAGGTATATCAGCGCTTCACTTTTCCGGGCTTTGTCGACGGGATGTATCAATTGCTTAACTGAATCGACAGTGCTATTAGCCGTCGTCACTTCAATCACAAGGGGGTTATTCAACATACTTTTAGCTAGGGCTTTTATTGATTTAGAAAATGTCGCTGAAAACATTAAAGTTTGACGTTGGTTGGGTAACAAGTTTTGGATGCTGCGAATGTCGTCGATAAAACCCAATTCCAACATACGGTCAGCCTCATCTAAGACCAATATTTCAAGTTGTTCAAAGTTAATCGCTTGTTGATGATACAAATCAATGAGACGACCAGGTGTAGCGACTAAGATATCCAAACCATCTTTCAGCATTGATATCTGGGGTTCTATCCTGACACCACCGAAGACCGCTCCACAACGGATTGCCATATTACAACAGTAATTTTCTACACTCTTTGCAACCTGAGAGGCGAGTTCTCGTGTTGGCACAATGATCAACCCACGTACGTTTTTTGCAAGTGGATTAGTGCCACCAGATAATAGCTGTGCAACTGGCAGTGCAAAAGCCGCCGTTTTACCCGTGCCAGTCTGGGCCGTAGCCATGACATCACGTCCATCAAGCACTGCCGGAATAGCTTCAATCTGTATGGGTGATGGTGTTGTGTAACTTTTTTCGGCAAGAGTATTCAACAACGCGTCACACAGGCCTAACAAACGAAAAGACATAGAGTAAGTATTCCTTGGAAAGATTAATATTTTCTAAACAGTGGAATTGAGATCTGTATTTGATTTATTGATAGCGCAAACCAAAGGTATAACAAAACCGTAAATATAAGTACTGAAATCAGGATATTTGAGATTACAAAAAGCAAACCGACAGAAGACTATTTAAAAGTTCTCAAATCTATTGCTTTTTGCGTACTTTAATAATTAGCTAATTAACGTGGGTGTCTTGATAATTTAATGAATAATTTCCTACCCAATAGGTCAAAACGATACATTCGGTGCTCTAAATTTCCCAATAAGGTAAACCTAGAATACAAAAAGTAATACCTATCTAGATTGATCGATTTAAGATGTTGAACCGTAGTAGTTTTGAAATTTAAGACCCTATTTACTCTTAATATGGAGATTTAAATGGATCGCTATATAGTTCGAAAGCCTTTCGGCGAATCGTTTACATATCAGTATCCCACAGGGAAAACGGTTAAAAATAAGGGAATTAAGCGTTGGGTGCGAAGCTTAGCAATACCACCAGCATGGCAAGAGGTGCAGATTGATCTTGATCGCAGTGCCAAAATATTAGCCTTTGGTCGAGATGCACAAAACCGCAAACAATACATTTATAACCCCAAGTGGACAGAGCAAGCTAGCGAACAAAAATTTGAACGAATTTTACGATTCGCCAAAGAATTATCTACGATGCGAAGAGTCACCGGACAACATATAACACGCCGTCCCATCGATGAAAACGCCGTTCTAGCTTGTATGACGCGTATGCTCGATGAAGCCTTTTTCAGGCCTGGCAACCCCACTTATACCCGTGACAACCAAACATACGGTTTAACCACCTTGCGAGTCAAACACATGAGTTTTGACGATGGTCAGGTTCAATTTGATTACATTGGCAAAAGTCAGCAACCTCAACACCGGGAAGTCGACGATAAACACGTAAGCAAGGTTTTAACCCATCTCGAAAAAATGGCTGGCTATGAGTTGTTTGACGTTACCTTGCCTGATGGCGAACGCAAAAAAATCAACGCGCAAGATTTAAATCAATATATTGCCGAAGTTATGGGTGAAGACTTCAGCGCAAAAGACTTTCGAACATGGGCCGGATCCGTACTTATGACAATCGCCCTTGAGGAACTTGGCCCGGCAAGTGACCAGAAACTAAATAAGAGTAATGTATTAACCGCTGTTAAAAAGGTCGCAAGCGAATTAGGTAACACACCCGCAGTATGCCGCTCAAATTACATTCATCCCAACGTCATATTACATTACGAAAGTGGACGGACTCTTGCTTATTTCCGCAAGCAACTTAAACGCTCGCGAGCCAAATATTTCAGTCCAGACGAAAAAGCAACGTTGAAACTACTCGAATATTTAGTCGCGACTTAATATTCAAACATATAAACTTTTTAGTACTATTTATTACTTTTAAAGTCACAATTACCGTCACTCACCTTTATCCAACAAAGCATTAAACGCCAATATTTATACGTCGCTTTTAACAAGACACCCATGATTATATTATTCTGAGCATTTAAATTACTTACTCGTTAACATGGGTGTCCTTATAATTCTTATAATTTTCTAATGTCCGTGGATTAATGAGCCAACTATTCGTCTAAATTGTCTTTCGTCGGAAGGTATTTATAACCACTTATCATTGAAGACACCAAAGCAGTTTTTTCTCTACGCTCACTAATAACAACGCCGATAATATGTAATGGAATTAAGCACAATAACGCATAAAAAGCGTAGACATGTGCAGTGATAAATGGCTTTCGAAGTTCGCGCATTTTTTGGTAATCTTGTTCATCAACATTTTCTTTAGAATAGGGTTTAATGCTATCAAGTTTACTGCTATCAACTGCAATACTTTTAGCAAAATATTGCCCCAATGGAGGATAATAAATATCAGTACCTGCGATAACTAAACCACTAATCATTTGAATACACATTGATAATAATAGCGCCCCTACCATAAGCTTCCCTAGCGGGTTGTGCCCTTTATATTTTTTATGGGGTTGTTGTTTGAAGTCGGCTAACTCTTTAGTAAATCCTTTAGCAAATGGGAGAGTCTTATGCCAGCGTTCATATCCTTTACCGAAAAACCCCATAAAAACTCTTATCAACAAGTTAGCTGCAAACACGTAACCAGTTAAGACATGAACGGTTTTAAGTAGAATTTTGCCATCAACGCTTACTCCTAAAGTTTTCGCATTAAAAATAATTAAGCCGAAACCCAGTAACATCGTGATTGTGAGAACATTTATCCAATGAAACAGTCGCAAATATTGACTCCAAACATAGACTTGTTGATATTGAGTATTCATATTCACCTCGATGTAGTCAGGAAATTTACTGTCTTTTCAGCATAAATGATTAAGATGTTCAATTCATTGATCTGGCGCATAACCTAAGCTTCTTACTTAACAAGACACCCATGATTATTTTATTCCGCATATTTAAATTACCTGCTCGTTAACATGGGTGTCCTGATAATTCGGATAATTCTCAAGATGTGTTTAAGCGGTTTAAGGCTGGCTTGAAGCTGCAGATAGATAATCGGGTAAACCAGTTCCCTGCTGATGAAGCCCTGTTATTCGGTCTCTAGGGTATTTCTTTGTTTATTACTGTGTTGGTAATTAAAACTGATCATCTCGAATAAAAGCAAAATGTGTCACCGTAATAAGTAGTTGAAAGTCATGCCAATGCGCAGCTAAATCTCGTAGTTACTAGTTTTAACTTTTATAAGGCGACATATCTAAACCACCATGATCACTAGAAATAACTCACTTTGTTGGTTAATCTGTGTATATGAATAAAAACCGATAAGTGTCATGGTACTAAATTTTTTTAGTCTTATTTGTCGTATCTCCGTGCTGATTTTATTTTTGGTAGGTTTTAACGGGGTTTATGCTGCCGACCAAGCAAATGTATCTTACCAGTTTTATTCGGTTGAGCAGCCAGTCGTTGCGCATCAGTCTTCTGTATACCATGTTGTATCAGATCAAGATGATTTAATCTGGCTGGCCACAGATACAGACGGTTTGGTCCGTTACGATGGTTATAGTTATCAAGCTTGGTCAAAAGTACTATTAAACGGACACGAAAATGCCAACATTTCCAAACTGTACCTTGACCAAGGAGTCATTTGGGCCGCAACTTGGGGAATGGGCATAGTAAGATGGGAATCTGCCAGTCAAACAAAAACGCATTATCGAGTTGAGACCGATAAACCATCGATCAGTAATGACCATGTACAAACCTTTTTCAAAGACAGTCTTAATAGGTTATGGATCGGCACCCTATCGGGACTCAATTTTATCAACCTTTCAAATCCTGATTTAGTGCACAGCTTGCCATCTGAAAACCCACTCAGTAATGTGAGGATATGGTGGATGCAAGAGTCAGATACTGCCCTTTGGGTGGCGACGTCAAATGGCTTATATAAGCTTTCAAAAGATCTCTCGAAGCGGCAAGGATATACACTCACTGGAGATATCCCTGAAAAAAGTCGTTCGAATGAAATTCGTACCCTACAGCTTGTTCAAGATGAACTTTGGCTAGCGACCAACGACGGGGTATACCGGCGTTATAATTCGTCACTTGAAAACGCGTGGCAATTTATACCTTTCCCAAATAACTATAAAACAGACGAAATTAGCGTCCTTTTTGTCGATAGCACAAACAATTTATGGGTCGGTGCTAACAATAAGGTGTTCCGAAGCAAAGTGTCTAAACCAATGGCGCTAGAAGAATATTTCGGTTTTGCTGACTTGGCCTTGAAAGACGTTCGATTGACGGCGATATACGAAGATAGTGATAATAAAATCTATTTTGGTATTTGGGGAGTAGGCATTGCTCAACTTTCTATTGAGGAAAATCGACTAACTTGGATTGACCAAAGCATCTCGAATATACGCAGTAATATGGCCTATTCCATATTTCAGTTAGCCAACGGTAACCTTTACGCTGCGACACGATTTTCAGGAATAATCCCGCTCGGTTCGAGTCCCAAATTAGCTACCGCTGTTTCCTCCTCGCAACTCTATTGCGCCCATGTTGATATGAACAATACGCTATGGCTTTGTTCTGACGAGGGCTTGTGGCGAGTCACCCCCGAAACAGGCGCTACTGTACAATATAGCCTTCAAGATGGTTTGCCATCAAAACGCATTTTAGGTATCACCCACGACAACAACGGAATGATATGGGTCGCTACAAATCAAAGTTTAATATCTATTAATCCTAACAATGAGCATATTCAGCGAGTGGGTATTGCTCATGGTTTGCCTATCGAGACCTTTACAGAACACGGAATCAAGCGTTCAGAAACAGGTATAATTACGCTGGCTAGTTCACAGGGCGCTTTTGAATTTAACCCAAGTAACATGTTTACAGACATATCGCCTTCTCATGTGCGATTAACCCAAATATCTATTGGTTACGAAAAAGAAAAACACGACGCGATTTATTCACAGTCTAGCTTTGAGTTAACCCATGATCATGGTCCGGTTCGTTTACAATTTAGTGTGACAGACTTTAGAGAGTCGAGCAAAAACATGTTCCGCTATCGTTTAACTGGTCGAGACCCAGATTGGACCGATTGGAGTTTAGATAATCATTTGGTGCTGAGAAACCTGCCAATTGGTGACAACATATTGGAAATCGAAGGTAAAAATAGTCAAGGGACAATTACCGCAGAGCCGCTAGAACTTCACTTTAAGGTCACCGCACCATGGTGGATGAACAAGGCTTTGATATTTTTAATTTTCATCATCTTTGTTTTTCTTATTTGGACCATCATCAAATGGAGAACCCAGCATTTGGCAAAAGTTGCCGCAAAACTTGAGCGCGATGTGCAAGAAAGAACCCAACAACTAGAAGAAGCTAATCTGACTTTGAGTCGATTAGCTGAAACGGATCATTTAACTGGGTTAACGAATCGACGAGGCTTTTTGAGAGCCTTTACGTTTGCACAAGAACTTAGAAAAAGGTCAGCTAATCCATTGGCGATTTTATTACTGGATGTCGATTATTTTAAGAAGTTTAATGATACTTATGGTCACCAAGCTGGAGATGACTGTTTAAAACTGATCGCTGATACTTTATCTGAAATACTACGTTCTCAAGATGTACTGGCTAGATGGGGAGGCGAGGAATTTGCGCTATTGTTGCCAAACACAGAACAAGCTGGAGCCGTGACTTTAGCTGAGAAGCTAAGGTTGGCCGCGCAGCAAGCTATCCATAAGAAATTTAACGTACAGACTTGCGCCACTTTAACTATAGGCGTGGTTGCTAACCTTGAACCAAATATCTCATTAGAAAAGTGGTTGCAGCGAGCAGATAGTGCCTTATACAAAGGAAAAGAATCCGGACGAAACCAGGTAGTTGTTTACTAGAATGAATAACGAGTAGCGTCATAATTTACTCAATCGGTTAATCCCCTAAAAAGGTCAAAAATACCAAATCGACCATGACTTACCGTTAATTTTGCTTAACCTAGTGCTATGTATTGAAAAACAGCCCCCCTTGTAAGCAACCGTGAGGGGGCAAAGACTGAAACGGTTAAACAAGAAAACGCTTTAACAAGACACCCATGATTAAATTTTATAGCATTACGAGGTTATCGGTCCTAACTAAGGTGGGTGTCCTGATTATACGCTTGCTTATTAAGGTGGGTGTCCTGATTATTTTTGATTGCCGAGAACTTAAAATAAATACTCGTTAACATGGGTGTCTTAATAATTTTATAATTTTTTTAATAATTTTGATAATCCCTTCTCAAAACAAAGGTCGCCAATCCAAGAGCATGATTGCCACTTTTTAGTGCAGACTTTTTTAAATTTTCATGTCGGTGCGAATAGATATGTAGTCCCTAGCACCAAAACTCGATTAAACACTGCTTTTAGGCTGACAAAAGTTTAGATGTGAAAAAGGAATAAAACTTGCTCATATTGCTCGAAATTGAATTACTGAGAGCAAAATTATGCAAGCATTTATCGATAACATCCCAAAAGCCGAGCTACATGTTCATTTGGAAGGCACTTTAGAGCCAGAGCTTAGTTTCGCATTGGCGAAGAAAAACGGTATTCCACTACCCTATAAAACCCCCGAAGCATTGGTTGAAGCATATGACTTCACCGATCTCCCATCGTTTCTAGAAATATACTATGCGGGTATGAATGTGCTTGTGGCAGAGTCCGATTTTTACGATTTAACCATGGCATATTTAACTAAGGCAAGTAATCAGAATATTGTATACGCCGAATTATTTTTTGACCCGCAGGCGCATACATCCCGTGGCATCGACTTTTCAATTGTGATCAACGGCATACATAAAGCGCAAGTTGACGCTGAACAAAAACTCGGTATAAAAAGTCAGTTAATCATGTGTTTTTTGCGTGAATTGTCTGCCGAGTCTGCCATGGAGCATCTGTCAATGGCAGAGCCTTATTTATCCTATTTAGTGGGCGTGGGACTTGATTCGAATGAACGCGACAATCCCCCCATAAAATTCAAACAAGTATTTAAAAAAGCAAGAGAGCTAGGACTTAAGCTAACCATGCATTGTGATGTGAATCAAAAAAACACGCTCACGCATATTGGACAATGTTTAGATGATATCAAGGTTGACCGCATTGACCATGGTGTTAACTCTCTAGAAGACGCTTCACTGGTTGCTAAATTGCGCGATAGCAAAATTGGATTAACGGTTTGTCCTGTGTCTAATAGGTTTGTGGTGCAATCACTTACCGCAAAAGAAATTAGAACCATGTTAGACGAGCAAATAATGGTAACGATAAATTCTGACGACCCCGCTTACTTCCGAGCTTACTTAAATGAAAATTTTATCGAACTACAAAAAGAGGGAGATTTTGATAAGCAGGACCTACAAACCCTTGTGGAAAATTCATTTCGCATTGCTTGGTTGCCAGAAACCGAGAAACAACAGTATCTATCGAGCATAAGAGATTATGTGGTAACTAGCTCTTAAGTCTTCGTAAAGAAAACAGGCTATCTATATTTCAATTAGATTGCGCTGCTTTAGATTTTAACAAGACACCCATGAATACGTGGTTATAGGTGTTTTAATTTCCTATGATTTAACGTGGGTGTCCTGATTATTTTGTGCTGCTTTAGATTTTAACAAGACTCCCATGAATACGTGGTTATAGGTGTTTTAATTTCCTATGATTTAACGTGGGTGTCCTGATTATTCCTTCCTGATTATTCCTTTGATAGTTCCTATCCAAAAACATGATTCTTGGACGTTTCGTCTAACCCCATCTACGTTTTGCTTTACGAACTCAGTAAAAACCTCAGAACAATAATTCTTGTAGATATTGATCCCCCATGGATTCACTTTTGATTGTGGTCTGCCATTGGCTGGAGCCATACCTTCTGGCGCTCTGGTTATCTGGTCAACTTAAGGGATATTGCACTTTTTGGAAACGGCTGAAAAATTTGCCGGAGTATAAACCTCACCAAAACTGTACAAAAAATGAGCTATTTGGACGATATGAACTACACTATTCCAAATAAGGAGATGATTTTTATCTACTTATATTACGGTTGAAGTCTATCCGTATCCAATAGTTAAGAAATATAACAGGGAGAAGTTATGAAATTTATTCAATATATACAGTTATTTCCATACGCGCTGCTATTACTTGGGCTGTCAGCGTGCACTCTAAACGTCGACGTATCAGAAGATGACGATCCAATTTCGGGTTCTAGTATTTATGAATTATTTGTCATTCAACCAGATATGGATGACGCGTTCAATATACTATTTGTTCCCGATGCATCCTATGGTGATCTAGCTGAATTGGCCAATCGTCAAGCCTTTGTAGATGACCTAACCAATGCGATTGAAAATAGCTACTGGCAAAACCAAGCGTATTATTTCAATCTAGGGCGCTTCAATTATTATTACACTCTCGAATCTGGAAGTGTCGTAGAAAACGAGCCCGATGAAGAAGGGAATTTTCGTTGTCCTTCAGTGACATGGCCTAGCTCTATTAGTTCAGACGGCGCTTTTGCCGATGCGACTATATTGATACACAGCAATAACTTACGCGATTGTGCTAACCCAGAATCCGGCCTCGCTACTGCAGAGCCGACAAGCTATGGAACTATTGTTCATGAAACTTCACACGCAGTGTTTGCCCTGCCCGACGAATATTGCTGTGATTCAAATTACAGTACTAACGTACCTATTCTGTATGCAACTGAGACTGCATGTGAAAATGATCCAATCAACGCGGCTTGGAGAAACTGTACAAGTTTCGTTTCAGATAGAGATGGAAACGACTGGTGGCGTTCAGAAGGCAATATCACGACCAATGCAATTATGTTATCAGGGGGAAATACAGTTTGGGAATTTGGTCCAGCTGACTGGGTGATCATGGAAGCGGCTTATCTTTCGTTTCCACATGCTAGCTCAAGTTCAACAGGAACCCCCGCAATCTTTGCACCAAATAATTGGAATCGTCCCTAATAAAGGAATATAACATGAGATATCTATTACTGATTTTAACGGCTTTATTGAGTACCTCGCCATTAGCGCAAACGATTAGCCAGATGCCAATCGAAACACCTAAATTTGAACCCGCAAAACAGCATAAACCGATGGCAAAGCCTGCAAATTACCAACGCATAGCGATTTTAAATATCAACTTAAAATATGACAAAGGTGAAGCGGTCAATGCAGAACTAGTGCGTTCACGAATTATCAAATCCGTTGCTCCCAAAGTCTTTACGCGACAGATGGGAGACTGGCAGGTGATCATTGACAACAACCCGAAAAATACATTTTTTGTTAATGACCCAGGTTATTTAGAAGTAGAAAACGATGATCAAAGCGAAGCTCCTTATCATTATGTCTCTCTGGGCGTTGATGTGGCTTGGGATCTAGTAATCCCCCTTTATAAAGATGGCCAAACAATCGATGCTTCGACGATTACCATAAAACGGGTGAAAGACGGAAAACAAATTTTCGAAACGAAAATTTAGCCTCACCATATAGGCCAGACTGCGCTGGCCTATTTTCAAATAGTTGGAAAGTGAAAATCCGCTGCTAGAAGTGACCTTTCCAAGCATTTTTATAATCACCAAACTGTAGAGTTAAACCTGCCCCGCCGTTAACTTATATGCCTTGTAAAATCCAAGATTTGTGCAATTAACATTCATAGATGATGGTATCGAGTGAGGGAATTACTGTGAGACGCGGACCACCAAAACCATAGGCAGAAAAAGCAAAAGGGTACAGCCTTTACATTTCCAGGTGTCCACCGATATCCATACCCCCTATTACTTTCACCGTTATCTGGTGAAGTATCAACCACATGTCTCGTTGTTGTTTGGCGAACACAATTCTCACTTACAATACTTTTCCACTTGCTATTGCGCAACATCATAAGTCCAACCCGCGCTAGATCATGAGCTGAGAGATAAAGCCATCCCAAACGGTCGACTTCTTTATCTGGCATAATATTCCAATGATAAGACGCGATACCAATAGGTCCGAATAGCTTTTCCGCGGCCCATTTACACAATCTTTTTCCCGTTGCTACGCCAAAGATTTTACCTAGAAGAGCGCTTGCCCCATTGTTATACTCAAACAACTTTCCAGGTTCCATTTCCATTTCCATTGGCTAGCTGAGCACAAATTGGCTCCAGATATCGGCATTTTCAAAGTCATACGCGGAACTTCCACTGTAGTTATTTAATGAGTCTGTCCACTAAGTTAGCACGGCAAAACACCATAGAAGAAACCAATTTTTTGATATTAGTGCTTACGCGAGAACGAGGCTTTAGCCTCAAATTAATATGACTGTCCATAACAAGTTTTTTTCAACGAACCTGACTCCGCGGCTCTTCATAGTCTCGTTTGTGACGGTCCATGTAATTCTGTGTAATTCGTTGCAAGCTACTTGCAATCTTTATTGTTGTATCAGGAGACACGCCGATCGTAACCGTGTAGAAAATCAGCTTTATCCCCCCTTTGTAGTCTTTCAATCTATTCGTTTTTTTTGAGAGACGCTGGCAATACAATCGTTTGGAAGGCGTAACTGGCTTTCCAATACTCGGCGACAGGGTCCCACCCCTGAAACACAGCAACGATGTCGTATTCAGGGAATACCATGATCCGCTGTCCCCCAAGTCCATACCCTCCGAAAACCGTTGTGCTTCCGTTTGTTTGATTGGGTATCCACCATTGATAGCCGTATTCAGTGGAATTATCGCTCGCCTTGCTCGAGGCATCCGCATTATAAGGTGTTACAGAACTGCGAACCCATTCTTCAGATATGACTCTCTCGCCGTCCCATAACCCATTTCGCAAGTAGAGATAGCCAATCCGCGCCATGTCATGTGCTGTCAGGTAAAGTCCACCTTCAGTATCGGCCTCGTTATCGGGCGTGATTTTCCAATGAAAATTATCGATACCAATTGGGCTGAAGAGTTTTTCCTTCGCCCAAGCATCGACGCGTTGACCAGTCGCTTCGTGCAGGATTTTTCCGAGAAGAACGCTCACGCCGTCATTATATTGGAAGACTGTGCCGGGCTCTGCATACATAGGTTGGTCAAGGATGAACTGAATCCAATTCTCGGAGTTTTCAAGGGCGTAAGTACTGTCGGTTTCAGAGCCGAAACCATTCTCATCATCCCACGCGATACCGCTACGCATGGTCAGGAGATCACCAATCGTAATTCGCGCTTTGCGCGGGTCAGACTTGTCGAATACATAGTCATTTAAAAAGGACAAAGCCAGTGTATCGGTTCCTTCGATAAATCCTTCGTCGACAGCGATACCAAATGCAGCGGAATTAATGCTTTTCGTGACTGACTGGACAGTATGCAGATCGGTTCCCTGATAATAAGGATGCAGTTCAGGATTATCGTAATTATAGATTGGATTGCTAAAGTTTGGCGTTAATCGCTCATCTGGATCAAGGCTAGACGCCAACGCGGCATAGTCCCGCTCGATCTTTTTTTCGGCGACGATACGGCCGTGTCGTATGAGTAGAAAATGATCAACCCGGCCGTATTCTCCGGCTACCAGATCTTCGATGAACTGATTAACGGGCTCGGGATTGAAACCTTCCGCTGCGAGGGAAGAGTATTCCCATTCTTCCTGCGGCCATGAAATATCTGGAACGTTTTCGGAAGTGCTAACTGGGGAGACGTCTTCGTTTTTAGAAGCAACGCAAGCCACCGTCAAAAACGCCAAGCCACCAATGGTCAACAAACGTATTCTTTTAAAGGCATTTTTCGAAAAGTGTGTCTTCACGGTGTATCCCCTTTTTTAAGATTAAGAGTAGTTGACAACACTATTCTATGCAACAGGTGCTACTTTTTGACCTTTGTGCATGCTGGCTTGTTTGCTGTGCAGGTTTAAATTGAGTGAAATATTGTTTCGTGACTAAAAATTTGCGCGACCAGAGCAGATAAAAAGCATTTAATTGGACAGCCATGTTAATACCGCAAAAGCCATCATGATTACCCTCCCTCACAGCTAAGCAATCTTCTCAACATAGTTGACTTATTAAGTGTCTGAAAAAGACGTGCAGGCAAGGCAACCTTTTAACGTAGAGTTACAATGTTCGCACTAATGAAATTGGCATTAGAATCGAATAAACACAGCCCACAAGAACGAAACTTTGGACTCAAATTAAGATGACTGTCCATATAAGTTGTGTTCAACGGATCTGACCTCGCAGACCACAAAAAGCCCATCGAACACAGCGGGATACGCAATGATAATATGGGGTATCGGATAGGTTAATTTGTCGCTTCCTTGCCAGAGGCATCATTCACGCCTTGAATTACGCAGACTAAAGCATAGGTGATTCTATTTTCCTAAGAGTTTAGTTTGTGGCTGTCCATGTTAATTCGGTTCATGTTAATTACGGCGCTTAATATCCTCTAGTTACTGTCTAAGGTTTTATAGTTCGCTGCCTAGTTGATATTTATAACTCAGTCTTTTCTCGCCGCTTACGATTGATAGACTCTTTCTATTTAATTATTTTAAATCCCACGCTTTACGAAATTGAATTAATAATTACGTTGTTTAGGCCCAAAATTTATACTAACCTTAGTGTTCATTTTTTGTTCAACAAGGAAGTGTAATGAGCCTCCCTTCTAATGATGCGTCCTATTATAGTTATAAGTGGGTCGGTGCAATGCCAACAGATCCCATTGAAAGTCACGTATATAATAAAGAACTTACAGTAGTTTCCGACGATCAATTAACTCGTAAACATATTGCCAACTTCAAACTCACACCAATAGTATTGTTTGATCTGAAATGCCAGCTTTGGCGCTTTACTCCTTTAATCGCTCCAGGACAATTAGGGTCACCTATAAAAGTATTTACCTGTGAAACCGACGGCACAAGAGTAGTTCCTGGCCAACCTTCAGCAACCGGAGAGGCTATGAATAATGGCAATCCAACTGCCGGTGACCAAATAGAAATTCTGTGGGGAGTTCAGGAGAAAACTGGAAGACGCGGCGAAGATCTTCCGAATTGGTTTCATTTAACTAGGCCTTTTATCGAAAAAATTGACGTCTCAATGCAGTTCAAGGACAGTGATAAAGCTAGACTAGTAACTCACGCCCCATTGACCGATACTCAAAGAGGAAGTACGTCAACATCTAGCTCTGTTAGCTATTCGTTTAATCTAGGAATGTTTGGAACAGATGCTACCGCCGGTGGTGCAATATCCGCAGATTATTCGCATAGTAACTCCATGGAATTAACCGACTACATGGTGCGCTCAGATTCAAATGAATTTGCCACTAAACACAGTATTCGAATGTCTATGTTAAGTGGGGGAATAGAGTACGACGATTATACTAGTGCTCCGGTAAATGCAAAACTACCTCAGCGCGCAACCTCCGATATGCCACTAGCATGTCAAGGGATTTGGGAGTTACCAGATATTTCAGATGAACTTGAATTTGTAGTAACCATTGAAGTCACTATTGCCACTTTATTCAGTCGCGATCTGACTCCGATGATGAACCAACAATTCTATATTACCGACCCCGGTACGCCAGTGTTTTTGCCCGCAGATATATTTGGACCAAACACTCCGGCTCGTGATCTTAATGGAAAACAAAAAATTAAATATCCTCCGTTGCGTGAAGCTGACAAACACTATACTCAATCAACATTTAAATGGGAGCGAACAATAAAAGTCCCCTTAGCCAAAGCAGATACAAAAATTCCAACTAGGGAGCGATAGATATGGCAATACCATTTGAAGAAGCGGAACAAATGTTAATTCAAGCAGGATTTAAATTTATGTATGAAGACCCTGCAACTCCCGCTATCGGAACAATTCGCACTGAGCGATCTGGCTCTTACCGTTACGTGATCTATATTGAATATAATGATGGTACGTATAGCCCCCCATTAGAAACAGAAGCTGGCAGGTATAATGGTCCGCTTGCAGACGAACCTATCGCTAACTATGTTTTTTCGAATGAGAACTTATATCGTTGGGTTGAAGAAAATAAAATTCGTGTTGATTCGGAATTTGAAAAAGAACATAAACGTCCTTGGCTTCGTGGTGAACGAAAAACTGACGCCGAATTGGCCGCAGAACGGGAGCGGGCGCGTGAGAGACAACGTGAAACCGAACGCCAGTTGGAAAGGGAACGTGAGCGACAAAGGCAGCAAGAGCGAGACCGTGAAAGAGAAAGACGAGAGCACGGCAAAAAATAGTACAATTTTAATATAATTATTTTTTACTTGGATTTATGAAAGATGAAATCAATTTACTCAAGAAGCATGGGGCATGGATACCCTTTACCAGTGATTAACTCAACACATTATAGTTTATATTCGGCTGAGTACTTCTTGATTTTTGCATAGTTGGTTTTAGGTATCATGCCTCCAACAAAGTGCTTTGAATAATTAGACCTTTACAATGTATCTGCGCCCCCTCGTGGCTGATCCGGTTAAGCTCTCGCATTAGGCGTAGAAACAAAAATTGGTAGCGCTCACAGATTTCTGCGTAACAGGAGAGGGTCAGATTGTCGTGTTCACCGATGAAGTCAGTCAGTGTGTGGTTGTCGATATACATTTGGGCTTCCATGCAGAGTATGATTTCTACCCCAGTATACGCATTTATGAAAATGGATCCCCCCTCAAAAAAATGGGTTTCAGTGCGGTTTATTGAAATCAAAAAATTTTATTTTCGCCAAGCTTCGCTTGCAGGATCCAGTTGGTTCCTTTGCCATCCCTATTAAGAGTCAATTTTAATCAATAAATCCTTAAATTCGGTGTTTGGGTTTAGCCGATTTCTTTACTGAAACGTCCCCGATAATTTTATAACGTCATTTCTTATTTATATATGTAGGACCGTTTTTTTCGTTTTTACAGTAACGCATGAAAAAAAATTTCTAAGTCTTTGATTCGGGCACCACTTTTTTTATTTGTTGACTTTGAGATTGGATTTTGATTTATCAACGACATGAAACTACATTCATATTCAATAAGTTACATAAAATCGATATTATGTTACACACACAACAGAGGAAAAATTCAAGAAGCTATACTGTTATGCACATATAGTGCCTAATAGAGCACACACTGATTTTCAACGGCGACAGAAAGAACCATAAGAACTACTTCAAATAAAGGCTTTGCGAGGAATTAAGTCATTCTATCTAGGAGAGAAGTTGAAGTGGACTCAGACGACAGATGTGTGAGGAAACCTCCCCATTCACTCTATAAAAGCAAAATTAGTTGCAAGTAGCTCTCTTTTAAAGAACTTACCTGAGACGGCAACTATCATTTGACCGACTAATCGCGACTAGTGCATTAGTCGATGAAAGCAGCCCAACCAGAAAACCGTTAGGTTAAAGTCATTTTGTCCACATAAATAGCTTACCAATTAATATCCCCGAATCAACTCTTTATTCATTATAATTTCACCAAGATCAAAATTCGACCAATCCACAAACCAAGTCACGGACGCGAACTCAGCTACAGCTTGTTCTCGCCTAACAGGATCATCTGATATTCTGTTATAAAACGGAAAATTTCTGAAAAGCTTTAACTTAGTACTTTTACTAACAAATGGACAGGACAGGAGATCAAGCACCAGATGGCATTTTTCGGAGCATTTTTTGATATCGATAGTCCGCTTAGATATCTTCAATGCTTCTACCTCAAGGAATTTTATAAGTAGTGAATACTCGGACTTACCTTTCGTATAAAAGAGTAAGGATATTAAGTCGAAGTAGTTGAGATGCTTACCGTCGATGAGTCTAAATATTTGCTCTTCAGTAAATTTTTCACCAAATTTAAAATCATGTGTTGAAAGTAAGATATTGAGCTTTTCAAAAGGGAGAAAGTCTTGATTGTTACTTTCAATCTCTGCACTAGTAATACCGCCAAAAATCAAATTTATTTTTTCAATAACAACACTTCTATAAAAAGAAAGGTCTTCTGGCGCATACTTTTCAACAACCTCATTACATTTTAGAATAATTCCACAAAGTGTCCGGCTAGTTGAACTTTGTGGATTGGCGTTATAAAAGAAAAATGCAATCTCTATCAACACTATTAGATTATTTATTGGGTTAGGTTTTTCTTCCGACATATCAAGTCCACGTTCTAATAGAGCCACTTTCCTTTTTATTGAACCAATAATTAAGCTTGAGATGTTTTTATAGCTACCTTCATTGGACAAGCAAATAGATCTAACTTTTGAAATAAACCTATTTACCATGCCTAAAGGCTTAAATACTTTTCTAATCAATAAGTATGAATCCCCTTCACTATTTTTAACTAAGTCAAACATAGATTTATCAAAATCTCCTAAGAGTTCCTTCGTCTCAACAGCCGTACATGCAATTTTTGATGAGAAAGGTCTCTCTAATGTCTGTGTTTTAGATTGATTTAGAGCAAAATTAAATTCATGTAAACACTGAGTCAGCGCACCCAGACATCTAGTCATTATGTCCCTATTAACACTAAATATAAAATAATCATCTACATATCGATATATTTGATAGTGTTTTCCCCATACTAGTTCATATTCAAGCAATATTTCTTCTATATTCAAATCTATCTTCTGAAATAATATTTCGGAGAAAATCCTACTAATTTCATTCCCAATAGGAACGCCATTTGTCTCATTATTATTGC
Source organism: Aliiglaciecola sp. NS0011-25 (assembly GCF_040370605.1). NCBI lineage: Bacteria > Pseudomonadati > Pseudomonadota > Gammaproteobacteria > Alteromonadales > Alteromonadaceae > Aliiglaciecola > Aliiglaciecola sp. NS0011-25. The sequence continues at coordinate 632 of NZ_BAABWR010000013.1, read as the reverse complement.
TCCTCTGCATCCTTTGATCGAATGAATTAGCAAACAAACTTTTATGATTAATATATTTTTTGTTATATTCTTTCCCATGTGTAGCCCAAGGAATAGTGTGGGTATAAATTGAATTAAAGCAATTCGCAACATCGGCAGTAGTGAAAACACTGAATTTTGATTCAAGAATAGCAAAATCTTTTGATTCATAAAATTTGTGAACTCTATCAATGCCCTCAATTGAAAAAAAGCTAGATACACCAAGAGAGTTACTGTTATCATCTATTTTAGGTTTGTAATATGAAGCTACTCTAGAGGGTTTTCGTAGTGAAAAATTACTTCTAGAACAATAATAAAGAACTGACGCTGTATGCTTCTCAAAAAAGTCACAATACAATATCTGAGACCTAGGATGGAGTAGTGAAAGGCCTCTTATTTTAGTTTCGTCTTTTAAGATTAAATATTTAAATGGAGTAGCAGAAGAATATAATTCACTATCGTTAGTTGGTTTAATAGCATACTCAAATGCTTCTTTAACATATGGATAATTCAAGCAACCTTTAAAATAATCTTGAGAAATGGCATAAAAACCACCATTGGAGAATATTACAGGAGAATCAGAAGGAATCGTTTCTGATTTTAGAATTCTTAGA
>NZ_BAABWR010000012.1:0-175033 GCF_040370605.1 Aliiglaciecola sp. NS0011-25 | reverse complement strand
GAGCGTTAGCATAGCGGCTTTGATTAGTGTGTTGTGTTTCATGGTTATTCCTTAAATTAGTAAATGGATATGGTGGCTTAGAAGTTGAACAAGCTAATAATACTGTCGTACAAGGCGCTTGCATTAACTGTTTCGGCTATAGGGGGTTTTTGTTTAGAACCTGCATAAGCGTTAGAAGCCACAACAGAGGTGGTCAGTAGTAACGTGAGCAGGGCGACTTTGATTATATTTTCGCTTCTCATTGCTTTTCCTCATCTTTAATCAAAATGCAAAATGTGGATTTAAATCCACAACAGTGTAACAGTATGCGTTTTTTTTAAACAATTTTGCAGTGATTTATGCGCGAAGTAGCTTAGGAATTAACAATTTATAGCTTTCGTAGAAAACGATCCAGATAAGGTAGGTATAGCAAAGTTGAGCTAGGTATGGATAAGAAGTCCAAATCAACAGTACTTTTTTATATTCGAATACACTACGAATTATGTATTCAAAAATCATAAATAGTTGAAGTACGGCAAACAGGGCATTTAATTTATACATCTGCCAATCAAGGTTGATTGATTCAATTTTTTGTTTGGGCAGAATATCTGACATGTAAGCAACACGCATGAAAAAAAGGTGCCGCGCAAATAAATAGGAAGACTGTAAGGTAATATACCAATAGATTTCAGGGGCGAGTTGTTGATTCAATATCCAATAAAATTCAGCGGATAAAGAAATGATAAGACCTAAAAGCAGTAACCTGGATGCTTTGTCGTATTTGATTTTCCAATAGACCGCGATACTAAGAAGGTAAAACGAGGCTTTTATTAGATCTGCAAATTCTAATTCGCTAATCGACCATGCGGTTTCTTCAACCAGTCTTTGAATTACCAAAATAATGACAACCCCTAAAACGTTGACATTTTTTCGACAGACGATAGCGGTAAATACAAGGATACAAATAAACAATCGGTCGAATAAAAGGGGGTTACCAAAAGTATACATACCCGCAAAGATAAAAAGCCCTCCTAGGAGGGCTGTTAGCAATTTGGGTAAATAATGGGAAAGTAGCATCAGCTATGGGAAAAGCCGAAATAATCCATCACTGTTGAGAAAAAAGACTCTCTAGTTTGTTCTGAGGCCCTTTGGCGGCATACTGACCACCATTTACTAATAACTTCCACGCCGATACTGTTCATCGTTTCAGGTTTGTCATTTTCAATAGCTGACACAGTCTCTCTGCTGATCCCAACTCGCTGACCAAGCTCTTCTTGAGTGTATCCAGCTTCTTTCCTCAAAGAACGCAGTTGCTCGCCGCTAAATCTTTTTCTTCGTGACATCGGATCTTCCATTAAAAAATTATGAACAGGTAAAAAACTTACCAGTCCAAAATATAAGCTAAAAAAATCTAACAGTAAATCTAAAATTTCAATTTTTTACTTTATTTTTAAAGATCTGAGGTTATTTTACTGAAAAAGTTGAAACAATTAACAAGCAACGGGACTTTTTCGCCTATCTCATATACAATTCGCGCCCGAAATTCTTTGTAATAATTTAGCTAGATTGAAGGGCCCATGTCATATCAGCAAGAAGTCGATAAACGTCGCACCTTTGCGATCATCTCGCACCCGGATGCGGGTAAAACCACGATCACTGAAAAAGTGCTTTTGTTTGGAAATGCTTTGCAAAAAGCAGGAACCGTCAAAGGTAAAAAATCCGGTCAGCACGCTAAGTCTGATTGGATGGAAATGGAAAAAGAGCGGGGTATCTCCGTTACTACTTCAGTGATGCAATTTCCGTATAAAGAGCATCTGGTAAATTTGTTGGATACGCCTGGGCACGAAGACTTCTCAGAAGATACTTACCGAACTCTGACTGCTGTAGATTCTTGCTTGATGGTGATAGATGCAGCCAAAGGTGTTGAAGCTAGAACTATCAAACTTATGGAGGTAACGCGTCTACGTGATACCCCAATCATTACGTTTGTAAATAAGTTAGATAGGGATACTCGCGATCCTATCGACCTATTAGACGAAATCGAAGACGTAATGAAAATTAAATGCGCACCTATTACTTGGCCAATAGGCATGGGCAAAGAATTCAAAGGTGTCTACCACTTACTTAGAGATGAAACCATTCTTTACCAAACGGGAATGGGTCACACTATACAAGAAGAACGAATTATCAAAGGTATTGATAATCCGTTGTTAGACGAAGCTATTGGTAGTTATGCAGAAGAACTCCGTGAAATGCTGGATTTAGTAAAAGGCGCTTCACATGAATTTGATATGCAAGAGTTTTTAGATGGCGAACTGACACCGGTTTATTTTGGTACAGCTCTAGGTAATTTTGGTGTTGATCATATGTTGGATGGGTTGGTCGAATGGGCGCCAAAACCACAGGGAAGAGAATCTGATACTGGAGCTGTATCATCTGACCAAAATAAGTTCAGTGGCTTTGTGTTTAAAATACAAGCCAACATGGATCCAAAACACCGCGATCGTATTGCTTTTTGCCGCATTGTTTCTGGTAAATACGAAAAAGGCATGAAAATGCATCAAACTCGAATTGGCAAAGATGTACGTATATCTGATGCGCTTACATTCTTGGCCGGTGATCGCGCATTGCTAGAAGAAGCCTACGCTGGTGATATTATCGGGTTACATAATCACGGTTCGATTCAAATTGGTGATACTTTTACTTGGGGTGAAAAATTTCGCTTTGCTGGTATTCCTAATTTCGCACCAGAGTTATTTAAACGCATTCGTTTAAAAGATCCATTGAAACAGAAACAGCTACAAAAGGGCCTAATTCAATTATCCGAAGAGGGCGCTGTGCAGGTATTTAGACCATTAGTGAACAATGATCTAATTGTAGGTGCTGTTGGGGTTTTGCAATTTGATGTGGTCGTGGCGCGTTTAAAAGCTGAATATAATGTAGACGCATTATATGAGCATGTAAATGTCAGTACAGCCCGTTGGGTTTACAGTAAAGATGCTAAAAAGCTGGATGAATTTAGGCGTAAAGCAGAAATCAATTTAGCCCTAGATGGTGGCGACAACCTGACATATATCGCTCCTACTATGGTGAATTTGAATTTGTCTCGGGAACGCTATCCTGAAATTGAATTTCATACTACTCGTGAACACTAATACTTATAAATTACTAAGAAATTAAGTTTAAATTATGAATTTACATACTGTCTTGTTAGACCGTTTTAAAGCCGCTTTAGTCGCCATAGGTGCACCCGAAAACGCCCCTGCGCCTCTGGCAAAAAGCACGCGCCCAGAGTTCGGTGAATATCAATTCAATGGCGCTATGGCGTTGGCAAAGTTATTAAAACAGAAGCCTAGAGATATCGCAGCAAAAATTGTGGATGCCGTTGAGTTAGATGATATCGCTAAAAAATTGGAAATTGCCGGTCCGGGTTTTATCAATATTCATTTGAACCCGCAATGGTTAGCAACACAATTACAAACTGCGTTTAGCGATGAGCGTTTAGGGGTTGAAAAGCAAGAAGCGAAAACCGTAGTGGTTGACTATTCTTCTCCTAATCTCGCCAAAGAAATGCATGTTGGCCATCTTCGCAGCACAATTATAGGTGATGCCGTTGTAAAAGCCCTAGAATTTATGGGGCATAACGTTATTCGTCAGAATCATATGGGGGACTGGGGTACACAGTTTGGAATGTTGTTAGCCCATTTGAGTGATAAAATTGCCGCTAACCAAGTAGCGGAAACCGCTTTATCTGACTTAGAAGATTTCTATCGTGAAGCTAAAGTTAGATTTGACGAAGAGCAAGGCTTTGCCGATCGCGCTAGACAATACGTAGTGAAACTGCAAGGTGGCGACGCTCACTGTTTGTCGTTGTGGCAAGATTTTATCGATATCTCAATTAAGCATAGCGAAGAAGTGTACAACAAGTTGAATGTTTCCCTTACGCGCAAAGATATTATGGGTGAGAGCGCATATAACGATGATTTAAAGCCTACCGTTGACGAGCTAAAGCAAAAAGGCATCGCTGTAGAAGACCAAGGTGCGTTAGTTGTATTCATTCAAGAATTAGCCAATAAAGAAGGCGAGCCGGCAGTATACATAATCCAAAAGTCTGGTGGTGGGTATTTGTATTCAACAACCGATCAGGCTGCAATTCGCTACCGCTGCCAAAAGCTCCATGCAGATAGAACCCTAATCTTTACTGATGCACGTCAAGCTTTACATTTTAAACAGACTGAAATCGTTGCGCGAAAAGCTGGTTTTATTTCGGCACAACAAACCTATGAACATTGTCCGTTTGGCATGATGTTGGGCCAAGACGGTAAACCATTTAAAACGCGCAGTGGCAGTACCGTAAAACTAGCTGATTTGTTAGATGAAGCTGTAGAGCGTGCCGAGAAATTGATGGCGGCCAGAAAATCAGATTTCAGTGAGCAAGAACGTCAACAAATTGCTGAAAAAATTGGTATAAGCGCAGTTAAATACGCAGACTTGAGTAAAAATAGAACCACTGATTATATTTTTAATTGGGACTCAATGTTAAGTTTCGAAGGCAACACTGCGCCCTACATTCAATATGCTTACACCCGAGCCAATAAAATATTTAAAGATGGAGCCGGCGACACCAGCAATTTTGTGGCTAATTTTAATTTACAAAGTACACAAGAGCGCACGTTAGCGGTTAAATTATTGCAATATGTTGAAGCGTTGAACTTGCTTACTAGTGAAGCAACGCCTCACGTTTTATGTAGCTACTTGTACGATTTGGCCAGCAACTTTATGACTTTCTACGAAGCTTGCCCGATATTTAAAGATGGGGTAACTGATGAGCAAAAAAATAGTCGCATCGCGCTTTCTGCTTTAACGGCAAAAACCATTAAGTCTGGTTTGGATTTGCTGGGTATTAGTACATTAGAGAAGATGTAGTTAAATGTACTATCCGTTTGCTAAAACTGCGGTATACATTTAGCTTCTAGGTTAAAACGAAGGAATTGTTTTAAGATTAGCTAAAGGCAGTGTGATTAATACTGCCTTTATGCTGTTTGCTATCTGTCCAAACGCCGCGAAATCCGGTAGAATCCACGCCCTAATTTAAAATACTCATATAAGATTTATGTTTGAAATCAATCCTATACAAAATTTGCTAGCAGACGTTAGAGAACGTAATGCTTTGCTTCGGGGGTATCTTTGACTTCGATCTTAAGAAAGAACGCTTAGAAGAAGTTAGCCGCGAACTAGAAAGTCCTGATGTTTGGAATGAACCTGCGCGTGCGCAAGCATTAGGTAAAGAGAAAGTTGCTTTAGAACAAGTTGTTGAAACTATTGAAAAACTTGATCAAGGAACGGAAGATGTGGAAGGCTTACTTGAATTAGCTGTTGAAGCAGAAGATCAAGAAACCTTCGATGAAGCTCAAGCTGAACTAGACCAGCTTGTTGAGAAACTTGAATTACTCGAGTTTCGTCGCATGTTCTCAGGACCGAACGATAGCAATGATTGTTATCTTGATATTCAATCGGGATCTGGTGGCACCGAAGCCCAAGATTGGGCCAACATGATTCTGCGCATGTATTTGCGTTGGGGTGAAGCCCACGGCTTTAAACCAGAGTTAATTGAAGTCTCCGATGGCGATGTGGCAGGCATCAAAAGTGCCACTATTCGATTCGCTGGTGAATATGCATTTGGTTGGTTACGCACTGAAACAGGTGTACACCGCTTAGTAAGAAAATCGCCATTTGACTCGGGTAACCGTCGACATACGTCGTTTGCATCCGCGTTTGTTTATCCTGAAATCAATGATGATATAGAAATTGATATCAACCCTGCTGATTTGCGGATAGATACTTATCGTGCATCAGGTGCGGGGGGACAACACGTTAACCGTACAGATTCAGCGGTGCGAATTACTCATTTACCCACTAATATAGTGGTGCAATGTCAGAATGACCGTTCACAACATAAAAATAAAGATCAGGCGTTTAAACAACTGAAGGCGAAACTTCACGAATACGAAATGCAAAAACAGAATGATGAGAAGCAAGCCATGGAAGACAGTAAGTCAGATATTGGTTGGGGTAGTCAAATTCGTTCTTATGTTTTAGATGATTCGCGAATTAAAGATTTACGTACAGGTGTTGAAACCAGAAATACCCAAGCCGTGTTAGACGGTGACTTAGATAAATTTATTCAGGCCAGCTTAAAGTCTGGTCTTTAACAAACATAGTCTTTTTAAAGATATAAACACTTTCAGGAAAGTCGATGACTGACATTCAGCAAGATGAAAACAAATTGATTGCGGAACGCCGCAGTAAACTAGAACAAATTCGGAGCGAATGCAGCTCTAATGGTTTTCCAAATTCATTTAGACGTGAATTTTATAGCCAAGATTTACAGAACGAGTTTGGAGAGCACGAAAAAGAAGCCCTTGCTGACTTGGGTAAAGTGGTTAGTATCGCTGGACGTATACTCGCCAAACGTGGTCCATTTTTATTATTACAAGACATGAAAGGGCGTATTCAATCTTACGCTGCCAAAGATACCCAAAAAGATATTAAAGCCCGATACGGTAGCTTGGATATTGGTGACATTATTGGTGTAAAAGGCGTCTTACATAAATCTGGTAAAGGCGACTTGTACGTCAATATGGATGAATATCAGTTGCTCACAAAGTCATTGCGTCCATTGCCTGAAAAGTTCCACGGCTTGGCTGATCAAGAAACCAAATATCGTCAGCGTTATGTTGATCTGATCACTAATACGCAAACTCGTGATACTTTCATGATTCGCAGTAAAATTGTTACTGGTATCCGTAATTTCTTAACTGAAAGAAATTACATGGAAGTCGAAACGCCAATGCTTCAAGTGATTCCTGGTGGGGCTACAGCGAAACCTTTTGTCACTCATCATAATGCGCTCGATATTGACATGTACCTCCGTATTGCGCCTGAACTTTATTTGAAGCGTCTAGTGGTCGGTGGTTTTGAACGTGTGTTTGAAATTAACAGAAACTTCCGTAATGAAGGTTTATCGACACGTCACAATCCTGAATTCACCATGCTTGAGTTTTATCAGGCGTATGCCGATTATCATGATTTGATGAATTTGACCGAAGACATGTTGCGCACTCTGGCGCAGGATGTATTGGGTAGCACTATTATTAAAAGTACTGAAAAAGACATTGAAGGCAATGTTATTAGTGAGATCGAATATGACTTCGGTCAACCTTTCGAACGCCTGACTATGAATGACGCTGTCTTAAAATATTGGCCTGAAGCCAATGAAGCGGCAATTAAAGATCCAGAAAATCATTTGGATGAACTAAAAGCCATGGCGAAACAGCTGAATATCAAAGAACCTGAAGTGGATGGTATTTGGGGAGCGGGTAAGTACTTGTGTGAAATCTTTGAAGCAACCGCAGAAGAAAAATTAATCCAACCTACTTTTATCACCGCCTATCCATGGGAAGTTTCACCTTTGGCTCGCCGTAACGATGAAAATCACTTTGTTACCGATAGATTTGAGTTTTTTGTAGGTGGACGTGAGTTAGCCAATGGGTTCTCGGAATTGAATGATTCTGAAGATCAAGCTGCACGATTTAAAAAGCAAGTAGAAGAAAAAGATGCTGGGGATGATGAAGCCATGCATTTTGATGAAGATTACATTACGGCACTTGAGTATGGTCTTCCACCTACTGCTGGCGAAGGGATTGGTATCGATCGCTTGGTCATGTTATTCACTGATAGTCCAACTATTAAAGACGTTATTTTATTCCCGCATATGAAGCCTCAGGCTCCACAGGAATAAGTTTAAAGTTTGGATCAGATAGAGACTTATTATCTAAAGGTAATAAGTCTCTATTTTTTTGACCTGCTCAAACAACTCGTTGTTGAATGGCACTGGTATCGATAATTGTTTTCCTTGGCTAACCACATAGCCACTAATATTTTCAATTTCTGTTTTGCGTTTATACTGCACATCTTGATGCATTGAAGAATAATTGCCTGCTGTTTTTTCAATAATTGCCATACAATTAGCGAACAATTCCTGCTGTGTTACCGCTAAATTTACAGCATTCATGAGCGCCGAGATTTCCTTAGTGACACCCATAATTGTGCTGCGATATGGTTGTTTAGCTAATTCACCATTGGCAACGTTATGAATCGCGGTAAGTGGATTAATCACTGAGTTTACCGCTAATTTTCGCCACAAAATCTGTAAAATATCTTTATGCCAACTGCAGGGCGGCAATAGCTTTTCAAATACTTGTTGGTAACCCAAGTTATCGTCGCTGTTTCTTAACCATCCAGCTTGAGTTGCACCTATTCCTGTTACATTTAAGCCATCATACTGGGGTTTAAATGCTCCATAACTCGTGGTCGCAACTAAAATCGGATTGTTTGGTAACAACTCCAAAATCTGTGCATGATCCACCATCCCATTGTGCAACAAAACCAACGGGACCTCAGCGCTCAATTGCGACTTAAATTGCCCGATAGCTGGAATGATTTGATAGGCCTTGAGTGGCAAAATGAATAAGCCTTGCTCAATAGTATCACTGCTACGCTGATAAACTGGGCGCAGTATTTCTTGTTGATGTACAGTCTGGCAACGTATTTCTGATGGCGATTGATTGCGCACTACAATACGATAATCAAATTGCAAGTGGTGGCATTGCAAGGCCAATAAGTTACCTATTGCACCATTGCCTACTATAGTCAGCATTAAACCCCGCTCCGCCACGCTTGATAAATCCGAATGGCTATTTCGATAATTAGGCACGCTACAGAAATACCAATAATATCAGCATAGAGATCTTCCCAACTGCCGCTGCGGTAAGGTATCAAGTCTTGAATACACTCACTTGCTATTGCCAATATTGCTAGGAAAATACCAATAAACCAATGATTAATACGCAAACATGCTGAGATTGAGCAGGTTAAAATGAGAAAAACGCAGGCGTGTTGTATTTTGTCGTACCGGGTATCAACGGGTATGTATTCGACGGGGATCACCATGGCAATGGAAAACGTGAGAAAAATCGACACAGCGATCAAAACGCCAATTGGATGTCGAATATAGCTGTTAATCATTTGTTCGATTTTTTAATGGTTAATTTAGGCCAAACTAAGTCCCATGGAGACAACAAAGCTACGGCTTTTTGATTGTCAGTTGGAATTGTAAAGTGTTGTCCTGAGACTGGCATGCAGCTTATCTGAATTTGTTGTCCACAATCCTCGAAGGCTAGTCCGTATGCGTGCAGGTAAGTACGCTCAGATTCGGTCCCAGCATAAGTATTATCGCCGAGAATTGGACTGCTTAAGCTTTTTAACATGACTCTAATTTGATGGGTTTTACCGGTATGGGGTTTGATTACAAACAAACGTAGCCCATTACCTAGACCGGCACTAAAAAATTGTCCAGCGGCTGGTTGATGCAGCGATGTTTTTAAGGCCCACTTTCCATCACGTATTTTATGCATGTCGCCGATCACTGCCCCCTGTTTTTTCTTGGGCTTTTTGTCACTGATCGCTAAATAATATTTTTGAATTTTACGCTCAGCAAAATACTGACTTAATCGACTTGCTGCGCTGGCGTTTTTAGCTAATAGAAGCAAACCTGATGTGACTTTATCTAATCTGTGAACCAGCCACAATTTGTCTAACTGCAATTGTTTTTGAATGTACGGCAGAATACCTGATTGCAACTGTTCATTTTGAACAGCTACACCGTCAGGCTTATTTACAATGACAAAATCGTCATTTTCAAACACAATGGGAATTGTCTTCATCTATCTAATGCCGTGAGTAAATTAGCTGTTTTTATTTATTACGCTGAGGGCTTCTTCGTAATCTAAGTCACCAATCGCATTGTGCAATGCTTGTTTCTCCATTTCGGAAATCGCGCAGTCAGCGAGCAAGGAGTTTAGCTTATCAGGGGTAATGAATTCGTTATTTTCTAACATCTCAATTAATATACTTTGACTACTTTTGTCCGCTTGTTCTGCACCCGTATCCGCAGAGGCGTTTTCGTCGTTGGCTAAACTGTTAATTTTATTCACAGTGGCGTTGAGTTGATTAACAAAATTTTCTTCAAGTTCAGTAAAATCGTTTTGATTGATAACTGATGTTTCCAACTTTTTAGATGCAAAATGCAATGCGTTTAGACCCAAGTTACCGGATACCCCTTTTACCGTATGAATAACTTCCTTGTAGGCTTTGAGATCGTTTTTTTCTTTTAAAACAACTAACTCTTGCCCTAAGTTTTGATATTGATCGTTGAACTTCAACAGTAATTTAATCAGTAATGATTGATTGCCACTTAGCTGAGAAACAGCAAAATTTAAATCAATAATTTGTTCTTCTTTATTCATTTCATTCCCATCGTACACATTTTCTAACAACATATTACTTTATTTGTACCATCAAGGTAGACTTAATACACATAGTTAAACAAAAAATCACGAATAGCATATTAATATAAGGCAGTATTGTGAAGAGACTCGTTTTGATGTTGGGAAGTGTGACTTTACTTCTCGCTGGATGTTCCACTGATAATCAATCTAAACCGCAAGTATTTATCGATAATTTACCCGCTGGTGTACAACTAGTTGAGCAACACTTAGCTAACCAAGATGGCGATGTTTCCATCCCTTTTAGTAAATATAAGTTAGATAATGGTCTCACCGTAGTGTTGCACGAAGACCATTCCGATCCTTTGGTCCATGTTGACGTTACTTACCATGTTGGCTCTGCTAGAGAAGAGATTGGAAAATCCGGTTTCGCACACTTTTTTGAACACATGATGTTTCAAGGTTCTAAGAACGTGGCGGATGATGAACATTTTAAGATCATCACTGAAGCTGGCGGCAGTATGAATGGCTCAACCAATAGTGACAGAACTAACTATTATGAAACTGTGCCGGCCAATCAATTGGAAAAAGTGCTTTGGTTAGAATCTGACCGTATGGGGTTTTTACTCGATACTGTCACCCAAGAGAAGTTCGAAATCCAACGTGAAACTGTTAAAAATGAACGTGGACAAAGTTACGACAACCAACCTTACGGATTGAGAAGTGAGCGCAACAGTGAAACTTTATATCCCGTAGGCCACCCGTATTCTTGGTCTACCATTGGCTACGTCGAAGATCTTGACCGCGTAACCGTGGATGACTTAAAAGCATTTTTCAAACGCTGGTATGGACCAAATAATGCGGTGTTAACCATAGGCGGAGACATTGATACAAACAAAACCTTGGCCTGGGTTAAAAAATATTTTGGTAGCATACCTGCAGGACCAGCAGTAGAAGCGCCAGAGAAAGTGGCGGTGACATTGGAAAACGACCGTTACGTCACAATCGAAGACCAGGTCTATTTACCGCTTATTCAATTAACATTTCCAACCGTGTATGTCAGACACCCTGATGAAGCACCATTGGACGTGCTGTCTGATATTTTAGGTGGTGGTAAAACTTCACTGTTTTACAAAAACTTAGTGAAAGATAACCATGCTGTTCAAGCAATGGTTTCTCATCCTTGCAGAGAACTTTCCTGCGAATTTCAATTAATTGCCTTAGCTAACCCAGCTAAGTCCACAAAGCTATCTGATTTGCAAAAGCGCATTGAAGAGTCTTTGGTCGAGTTTGAATCACGCGGTGTCAGTGAAGATGATTTAGCTAGAACCAAAGCAAGCATCGAATCTTCGACCATTTTCGGTTTACAGAGTGTTTCAGGCAAAGTCTCTACGCTAGCAGCAAATGAGATCTTCGACGCTAAGCCAGATTTAGTTCAATATGATCTTGATCGATACAACAATGTCACTGCACAAGATGTTATGCGCGTTTATCGCCAGTACATTAAAGGTAAAGCCAAGGTTGTATTGAGTATTGTGCCCGTTGGACAAACTGAATTGGTCGCAAAACCACAGAATTTTGAGTTACCAGAACGTCAAATTACCACTACTACGGTCAACCAAAAAGTCACCGCTGAGGTGATAAATGATAATTTTGACCGCTCGATTATGCCCAAGGCTGGTCCAAACCCTACGGTGAAGGTGCCTGAGTATCAACGTACTCAATTTGCCAATGGGATTGAAATGTTGACCCACAGCACGGATGAAACACCCACAGTCACACTTTTATTGAGTTTAGAAGGCGGCCCACTGCTTGATCCAATAGAAAAAGCCGGATTAGCCAGCTTTACTGCTGAAATGATGAATGAATCCACCACCACAATGTCAAATGAACAAATGGCTAATGAGCTAGCATTGCTGGGTAGCCAGATTAGCTTCAGCGCAGGTGGTCGATATACACAAATTCGCGTTAATTCTTTAGTGCATAATTTAGATAAAACACTGGCACTATTAAAAGAAAAATTGTTTAAGCCTGCGTTTTTGCCTGAAGATTTTGAGCGTAACAAACAAAATTTAGCGCAACAGTTGCAGCAACAATTAAAAAATCCGTCAGTGTTGGCGGCGCGTGCCACTGATACTTTATTGTATGGGCAGGATAATCGTATTAGCTTACCTGACTCGGGTAATTTGACCACCTTAAGCAATATTGAACTTAACGATGTTAAGGCTTTCTATCAGCAATACTATTCGCCAGTAATGGCTAATTTGGTCATCGTGGGAGATATCGATCAACAGCAGATTGCCAACGATATTCAGTTTTTAATTGACTGGCAAGGAGCGCCTTATCAAATTCCTGAGTACCAGACATTTCCTAAGCACAATGAAGGTAAAATTTACCTCGTTGATAAACCTGATTCGGCGCAGTCTGTAGTGCGCGTTGTTGAACTTGCGTTACCTTATGACGCTAGCGGAAAACAGTTTAAAAGTAAGCTAATGAACTACCCATTAGGGGGCATGTTTAACAGTCGTATTAATCTAAATTTACGTGAAGATAAAGGTTACACCTATGGTGCTTCAAGTCGCTTTATTGGTGGCAAAACCTTAGGGCGTTTTCAAGCTTCAGCGGATGTGAAGCAAGAGAATACGGGTGACAGTATCGTGGAAATTCTCACAGAAATAGATACCTTTAGTAAAAGCGGTATGACCGAAGCTGAATTGTTGTCTATGCGCAGTGCATACACGCAAGCAGATGCGTTGAGCTACGAAACCCCATTTAGTAAAGCGAACTTTTTAAATCACTTATTAACTTATGACCTAGAGCGCGAGTATCGCGATAAACAAGGCGAAGTAATTGAGAATATCACATTGGCAGAGTTAAATAGCTTAGCGCGTTCTTTGCTTGATATTAACCGTATGCAAGTTATTGTAGTGGCTGATGCTAAAAAGGTTAAACCGCAATTAACTAAATTAGGCCGTGAAATTGTTGAAATACACGTTTCTGAATAATATTTGTTATTATTTGCTTTAACTTTAAAATAGGGGGGAGGGAATATGTATTTAGTCGATATTTGGCGATTTTTGCTTGAAAATCAGATATTTTTCCCCACCTTTAAAATTCGATTTTTCATTAGGAATGTATTTTGACGTCCAGTTCAATGTCTTTTACTGATCGGTTAGCGATCCTTCAACGCCCAGAAGTGCGTGCTACTTTACCTCAAATCAAACATGGTGTAGAGCGTGAAACTCTGAGAATTAATGCCGATGGAGGCCTAGCGCAAACTCCCCATAATGAAAAATTAGGGTCAGCGTTAACCCATGATTTTATCACCACCGATTTTTCTGAGTCTCTGCTTGAATTTATTACACCACCAGAGTCTGATCCCAATGTTACTATCGAACAACTCCGTGATGTTCACAAATATGTGATGGAAAATATTGGAGATGAACGTTTGTGGCCAATGAGTATGCCGTGTTTTATTAATGGTGAAGACAATATTCCTATTGCTAATTATGGTAGCTCGAACGTCGCAAAAATGAAGAGTCTCTATCGGGTTGGATTAAAAAATCGTTACGGTAGTATGATGCAAGCCATCGCAGGGGTGCATTTTAACTTTTCGTTGTCGACAGAGTTTTGGCAGCAATGGTTAGCTAACCTTGATGGGACTAAAGCCGACAAACACAGTATTTCAGATGCATATTTTGCAATGATAAGAAATTATCGACGTTTTTGTTGGTTAATCCCCTTTTTATTTGGTGCTTCGCCAGCTATTTGTGGTTCTTTTATTCGTGGTAAAAAAACAAATTTACCGTTTCAGCATTTGGCTAAGGGAACTATGTATTTGCCTTATGCGACGTCTTTAAGAATGAGTGATCTAGGATATACCAACTCAGAACAATCGGGTTTGAATATCTGCTACAACCAAATGGACAGTTATATTTCATCGGTGCGCAAAGCGATTAATACACCTTCGGAAAAATATGCCGAATTTGAGGCCAAAGAAGGTGAAGAGTATCGCCAACTCAACAGCAATGTATTGCAAATTGAAAACGAGCTTTATTCTCCAATTCGTCCTAAACAACCAACCTTGCCGCTAGAGAAACCTACGGATGCATTAGCGAAAAGAGGCGTTAATTATATTGAAGTTCGAGCCCTTGATGTGAACCCGTTTAGTGACATCGGTATCGCGAAAGAACAGTTTTATTTCTTGGATGTATTCCTAACCTATTGTCTCATTGCCCCAAGTGATTTTATGACCCAGCAACAATACGCTGAAACCGAGTCTAATCTAAAAGCGGTAGTGGTGAATGGTAGAGATCCAGAATTAAAATTAAGTGATGATTCTGTAGCCAAATCTATTCCTCAATGGACAGAAAAGCTGTTCGCGGAAATGGCACAAGTTGCCGCTGTATTAGATGAAGCTAATAATTGTACGCTTTATACTCAAGCCCTTGAACAACAAAAGCAAAAGGTTGCGGATCCCTCCTTAACGCCTTCTGCACAGTTGTTGGACATGTTGATTACCCAAAACAAAGATAATGGTCGATTCGGTGTAGAGCTTGCACAGAAGTATCGTGACGAGCTTATGTCTGCTGATTATAAGGTGTATTCCAAAGCATCATTTGAACAACAGGCTAAAGACTCCATTGCGATACAAAAACAAAAGGAAAAAGAAGACACTGTGTCTTTTGAAGATTTTTTGAAGGATTATTTTGCCGCTCCTCAGAGCAATTATTTAGCCAAGTAACTAAATTGTAGGCAAAAAAATGCCTGACTCTAGGTCAGGCATTAAACTACTACCAGGGAAAACACACAATAACTTAAACACACACAGGTATAGAGTCAGTAGTAATGAGAAAGTTCACAAAAATTCCTAGTTTTTTTATAAAAACTTTCTTTATCGCTACGATATCTTTATTTTTTGTGGGCTGTAGCACCACCCCTCCCAAAAATATCAGCAATATTTGTAATATTTTCGAAGAAAAAGATCATTGGTACGACGCTGCTAAAGATATGAATGAAAAATGGGGCGTACCCATACATGTTCCTATGGCGATGATGTATCAGGAGAGTTCCTTTAGGCACGATGCATTGCCGCCCAGAGATTACGTATTTTTTGGTTTAATTCCTTGGGGAAGAATAAGTAGCGCTTATGGTTATTCTCAAGCAAAGACGCCTACTTGGTCTGACTACATTAGAGAAACTAATAATAGCGGTGCAGATCGCGACGATTTTGATGATGCCATTGATTTTATGGGATGGTTTATTTCTAAAACCTATAAAGTGAATGGGATTTCCAAGTGGGACGCGTACGCGCAATACCTGAACTACCATGAAGGTTGGGGGGGCTACAAAAGGCGTACCTACAATAAAAAAGCTTGGTTAGTAAAAGTCGCTAAAAAGGTCAACGCCCGTTCTCTGCGCTACGCGACTCAACTTAAAAAATGTGAAGCCGAGTTAGACAAAAGCTGGTTTTGGAAGTTATTTGACTAACTCTGGGTGTTTCATTTTTTAATCTGAATTCAGGCTTGCAGCGACCCCCACATTTTTCAATCCGATATCTAAGGTGGAAAATAACCTGGAAGCGGCATTTGCACTTTTATTGTCGTGGGCGCCTTGCAAAATACCATCATGTATTTTGGCTGTTGAATATTGGCTTTTGTGAGCAACATATAAGGGCAAATAGCACAAACCAAAATCTTTACCACAGCGCTTGTTTGACCACTTCTCTATGATCGGTTTTAAGTGCTGCTCACAACTCGTTGTTTCCAAGTTGCTATGAATCACAACCAAGTGATACTGACCTTTGATTGCTAAGGTTGCGCCAATTTGCTGGCAAACAGTTTCTATATTTTTGGCTACTGTTGATTCCTTTAAATCGATTTTCCCAATACAGACTAAGGTCACTTCTGTTTGCAAAATTGCATTATGCAAATCGCTAGTTGCAATCAAATTACGCTTGTTTCGCGCTGATACTATAGCGGCTTCTAATTCGGCGTCTTGAATGGGGGAATGATTTTGGTTGATACCATTTACTTTGCGAGAATCCATATCAACCGCAATCACTTTATGATCATTGTTGGCAAAAGAAACACTGAGTAGACTCCCCATCAAACCGATACCCACTACACTAATACGTTCGTTCTGCGAACTGACAGCAGAGTTTATAGGGGAGGTCGCTGGGTGTCTGTAATTGTAGATAGGGCGTGTTCTTGCTTGGCTTTGGAGTGAGTGATACATGATAAATTACCTACTTAGTACTTTAAAAACGTATGTTTAGAATCGGTATTTAATGTATCGCATAATTCATTCCAATGTTTAAAAGTGTAGCTGTATCAATGGTTTATGGAATATCTTTGGTTTTTGAAAGTTCTGAGTGATGCTTTTTGCAGACACTTCATGTGAGGGCTCCCAAATTATGGGTTAATTTGTTGATCCAGATCAGTTCGACTTTTTCCTTCGATCTTATACTTAGCTCATAAATTAGTTAATCAAATTACATCGCTATGAGGAAAAAGACATGTTTGAATTATTAATAAAAGATCCTGTCGTTTGGGGTTCACTATTAGGTTTATCTGTAGTGGTTGGAATTTGTGTTTATTACACTTACTTGTTTTTACACAATACTAATCAGGATTTATAAAACACGGCTTTTTGAGCTAAAGTAACAGAGGTTTAAGTTTGCTTGCCGAGTCAGTATAAATCTTTAAACGACTCAGGTTGCTCGATTAAGACTAAAAGTGCGCCTTTGCCACCCCATTCCAATGGTGCTTGGTGAAAACCTTCGACATCGGGATGTTGAACCAGCCAATTGGGCACGGCGTTTTTTAAAATCAGTGAGCCAAGACCATGAACAATGCAAACACAGTGCGCATTTTGTTTCTTGGCCGCAACAATTAATGCCGCTATCTCCAATTTTGCATTTTCTCTGGTAAGTCCGTGTAAATCCAAAATTAAATCCGGTGGGTATTCTCCCCGTCGCAGTCGTTTTACTTCATAACTCGGTTTTCCCGGTTTTATATATTTCAGTGGTCCTTGCTCAGAAAAGTAGGCTTCAAACCCATCTGAAAAATGAAATGACGCCATTGCTTGTTTCGTTTCGCGGTTTTCTTGCTGCTTTTTAAGCTGTAAATGCGAAATCTGCTTGCTGGAAGGACGCGGAGGCGTTATTTTGTCCTGCTTAATTGGCGCAACATCCTTAAATTCACCTCTAAACAGTGAATGGTCATCTGGCTCGACTGGTTTAACCGATGCTACAGATAACGTTTTAAGTGGGTTGTTGGGCTGCTTTTTCATATTTTGTTATGGTTTATGCGTAATTCGACAGGCAATTTTGTTTGAAGCATAGCAAAATACTGACTGGCACTAAACATCTTAAATAAGACCATTTTATATGACATCAATTGACTCCATTGATTTGGAAAGCACGGCAACTGAACTTACCTCCATTTTGGATATAGTAAGATGGTCCATGAGCCAATTTAATCAAGCAGATTTATATTTTGGCCATGGTACTGATAATGCCTGGAGCGAAGCACTTACCCTTGCTCTTCAAGTGTTACATTTACCGCAAAATATGCCCGAAGAAGATATACGCATGTTGCTGCAATCAACGCTGACAACGGCTGAAAAGAATCAGATTTTGGCATTGGTAAAAAGGCGTATTACTGAAAAAGTGCCTGTAGCCTATTTGACCAATCAAGCTTGGTTCTGCGGATTGCCCTTTTATGTGGATGAGCGTGTGTTAGTACCCCGTTCTCCTTTCGCTGAATTGATTAATCAACACTTTTCTACGTGGTTAAAGACTGAACCACAACATATTCTTGATTTATGCACAGGCAGTGCATGTATTGCGATTGCATTGGCTTATGAATTTTCAGAAGCGCAAGTAGACGCCGTTGATATCAGTGATGATGCGTTGGAAGTTGCCGAGATTAATATTCAAGAGCATGCTCTGAATGAACAAGTTTTTCCAATTAAGTCAGATTTAATGAATGCACTGCAAGGCCAAAAATACGATTTGATTGTTAGTAATCCGCCATACGTCGATGCCGAAGATATGGCTGATTTGCCAGATGAATTTCAGCACGAACCAGAACTTGGCTTAGCCGCCGGTGATGATGGATTAGAGTTGGTTGATCACATACTCCGTCAAGCAGTAGAGCATTTAAATCCCAATGGTTGGTTGTTCGTGGAAGTGGGTAATAGTGAAGTGCATATGAACCATAAGTACCCGGATTTAGATATTCAATGGGTCGAATTTGAACACGGCGGAAGTGGCGTGTTCGCTATTAACCAAGCTAAGCTTAAAGCATATTGGGCTACACATAGTTAACGTTAGGAATTGAAATAAATATGGCTGGAAATACATTTGGTAAGCTGTTTACCGTAACCACATTCGGTGAAAGTCACGGTATCGCGATCGGTGGAGTAGTGGATGGTTGCCCACCTAACCTTGAAATTAGCGAAGAAGATTTACAAATAGATTTGGATCGTCGCAAACCCGGCACATCGCGCTACACCACGGCAAGACGAGAAGGCGACGAAGTGCAAATTTTGTCCGGTGTATTTGAAGGTAAAACTACGGGCACGAGTATTGGTTTATTAATCAATAATACAAATCAGCGTAGTCAAGACTACTCAAAAATTAAAGATACCTTTCGTCCTGGACATGCTGACTATACTTACCAGCAAAAGTATGGGTTACGTGACTATCGAGGCGGTGGCCGTTCTTCTGCTCGTGAAACAGCTATTCGTGTGGCCGCGGGCGGTATTGCTAAAAAGTACCTGAAACAAATGCATGGCATAGAAATACATGGCTATTTGTCACAATTAGGGCCAATAAAAATTGATAGTGTTGATCAAAGCGTGACCAATACTAATGCGTTTTTCTGTCCAGATGCCTCAAAGTTGGATGCGCTCGACGAATATATGCGAGATCTAATCAAACAGGGTGATTCCATTGGCGCTAAGGTCTCAATTGTCGCGAAAAATATGCCGGTTGGATTAGGTGAGCCAATATTTGATCGTTTAGATGCGGATTTGGCGTCGGCTATGATGGGCATCAATGCAGTAAAAGGCGTTGAGGTTGGCGATGGCTTTGATGTAGTAGAGCAAAAGGGAAGTGAACATCGCGATGAGATCACCCCGCAAGGTTTTAAATCCAATCGTGCTGGTGGCATATTGGGTGGCATTTCGTCTGGTCAAGATGTGATAGTGCATTTGGCGCTAAAACCCACATCTAGCATCAGCGTTCCTGGCGATTCGGTAGATATTCACGGAGAAGCGGCGGAAATTATCACCAGAGGTCGACACGATCCCTGCGTAGGAATCCGCGCTGTGCCTATCGCTGAAGCTATGATGGCCATTGTTTTAATGGATCATTTACTGCGGCACCGTGGACAAAATGCAGATGTCAGTTCTATCACTCCTATCATTCCCGGGCAGGCGTAACACCATTGCCCGGAGCCAGTTCCTCTGTTAAGCAAGCAAATTCTAAAATAAATTTAATCTTGTTGGCGATTACCTATCTTCTCTACTTTGGGCAGTTGGGTGTTCTGGTGCCTTACTTGGGTGTTTTTTTGGATGGCCGAGGCTTCAGTTCGCAACAAATTGGCGAATTGTTCGCGCTTATCACAATTGCTCGTATTCTAGGCCCCAATCTCTGGGCTTCGATGGCCGATAAATCAGGCAAAGGCCTAGCTATCTTACGCTTAGGTAGTTTACTCACGGTTGCAACATTTTGTCTGGTGTTTTGGCTGGATGGTTTTTGGGGATTAACTTTAGCATTTGCTTTAATGATGATGTTTTGGACTGCGGTTTTGCCTCAGCTTGAAGTATTAACACTTAATTGCGTAGCCAGTGATCCAAGTCGTTACAGTCGTATTCGGTTGTGGGGAAGCGTTGGTTTTATCATCTTAACCATCATTACCGGTAAAGCCATTGACATTAGCTCATCAGAAGCACCTATTTATGTAAGCGCAGCGGTTTTGTTGTGTTTATTTTTTTCTACTTTGTTTATTTACGAAGGTCGCAGTTCAGTTAAAAGTGCGCCTGCGCAAGGCAATATATGGCGTAAAGCGAGCACCATACCTTTTATATTATTTATGCTCAGTGCGATATTTTTACAAGTTAGTTTTGCAACCTATTACGGATTTTTTGCGTTATATACTCGAGATTTAGGTTACAGCGGCCAAACCACCGGCCTATTGTTGGCTTTGGCTGTTGCTGCAGAAATAGTAATCTTTTTGCTGGCCGGAAAATTAATTAAAATATTTGGACTTAAATGGATTTTATTTATCAGTATTGGGCTAACTGCGGTTCGTTGGTATGTGTTAGCCGTTGCAGCAGAATACCTGTGGATACTTATTTCAAGTCAAATCATACATGCATTTAGTTTTGGTATGCATCATGCGGCTTCAATAAAATTCATCCACGACTATTTTGGACAGGCATACCAAAGTCGTGGACAGGCGCTGTATATCAGCATCGCATTCGGGTTTGGTGGGGCAGCGGGCAATTACGTATCTGGATACTTGTGGCAACAAGGGGCTGGTTCTTACAACGCCTTTATTTTCTCTGCCATTACAGCCTTACTAGCGGCTTTTTTCTTGTTGGCAATTAGTGCTAGAAAAATGTCGTACTGATTTCAATTCTTCAGCCAATCACATTCTTGAGTTAACTGCGCACAAGTAACCGCCTGCACACAAACCTGCATTTTGACCTCACTTGGGTATATACTCTATTTACAAATTTAAAATCACTGATTTTACAACCAAGCCAGAGTGTGAAGTTTAATTATGCTTAGAAGTATCTGTATAGCCTGTACACTTTTAGTTTCAAACGTCTTTGCTCAAGATGATAAAAATCTGTCCAGCTTAACTCGTTTTGACAGTAATCTTAATCTCAATGTCCATTCGCAAATGGATATTCGTGATGTCAGAATTGGCGATAATGTATTGGGCCAAGCTCTTAATCTGATTAACAAAAATGGCGAAGTACAATATATCTCTGGTGGAAATCGCAGTGAAAAAGTAGACATTATTTTTAGGCAAGCGTATTTAGAATCCGAGCTTCTGCAAACACTATCGTTACTATTTGATAAAGATCTTGGTTTTGTGAATCAGGTATCTCTGACCTATCGGATTGCCAGTCGCTATCTCGATATTTTGCCGGTTTACAATAAAACCGTAGATCAAGCGATTATAAAATACGGTCAACCTATGAGTTTTAAGCAAGTACAAGAGATGACCCAGGACAAGGGGGATAAAGTCAGGTTAAGCGCCTTTGTTGCCAAGTTACCCCATAAAGCCGAAATCGCAGATTTAATTAAAGGGTATTTCAAGTACTTGCAAGTCACCCCTAAAACCCATTTCGTGGAAACAGATACAGGGCACGCACTGTTGTTAACTGGATTTAGACAGTGCTACTTTTGGCCACTTAATGAGTTTGAAGAGTTATTGAGCTTGTGTTCCTTTCAGCCATCTAGTGGCAATATGAAGGGGCAGGGAATAACACTCACCCTGCGAAATTTTGCAATTCAAAACAAAATTGAACATTTCGAATTAGAGCAACAGCAACCTGAAATAGAGATTACCTTTTAACCTGAACTAAGAACTGGTTCTGTTTAAAAGCAATAGATCATTTTGTTGGTCAATTTTAAAGTCGAATTGGCGTAGAATGTTCATACCAAGAAGACCGTCAGCGTAGCTGAATTCTGGCATAGGTAACACCACGACCGCGACATTATCCAGTCGAAAACCGGCAAAAAATACTTGCTTGATTTGATAAACTGGCGCATCAAAAAGACCGCCAGCGGTATTTATTTTATAGGTTCCTACATATTCCCAACTCGTCCTTCTGGAGATTTTATCGAATGCTTCCGAGGTCAGTACCGTTGTTGTTGCGCCTGTATCCAGCATTAATTCGTGGGTGCTTCTGCCAATCATTATTGGGGTTGTGTAATGATCACCCAAAGAACGCAATTTAATATTACGTTCATAGTCTTCAGCCAGTGGATCCTTCTCTTGAATAGGATCTGAGTGATTGATGACGGTCGTTTGTTGTCCTAAGATTTGCCGTATTCGCGCAGCATCTAAATCACCTTGTTGTAAAGATGCCAACACATTTTCCATCAGAAATTCCTGATTTTGATAAGCATAGGCTTCAGCAAGTGCGACAATAATGGAGCGTCGAGTTGGGTCAAATTGCCACAGCGGCTCAAGAAATGTAGCCAGTACATCCCAAGAACGAATGCCTTTGAGTTTATTAATATTAGTGTTGGTCAGATCGGTAATCAGTGCAAGTACTTGGGCTTTTTGCTCAGTTTCTAAGGGCAAGTCTAGCAACCCATAATAGTGGGCCAATACTTCGCTCGTGGAGGCCGTTTTGGCAATCAGTTGTCCTTCTAGCAATAAGTAATCAATATTTTGTGGTTGATTGCGCAAATAAGCTTGTATCGCCTCTTTAGCATCTACCAATTCGCCAGCGGCCAGTTGCTGCTTAATCCAATAGATGGCTTTTTGATATTGACTGTTTTTGTTCGTATTGATTGTTTGATCAAGGGGTTGTTGTTCCGCAGTTCCACTACCGGAAACGAGCAAAGGATCGCTGCTTGCATTGCCGTTATTGGCGCTAAACGGTTGTTGCTTTTGTGGTCTATTATTCGTGTTGGCAGTGGATTCCGCTGATGTTAATTGATGCCAGAAAAACACATTCAAAGACACCGAAATCCCTAAGCATAACAAACCAAAAATAGCCCAATATTTGCTCATTGCTCAGTGGCCCTTAAATACAATTTATTCACTGGATAAACATACGTTGCCATATGTCTCGCTAAATTCAATGGGCATACGTTTGGGTTTTCCTGACGATAAAGCGATGCACACGAAGTCCGTTTGAGCCGTCAATACAGTGACCCCATCCGATTCACGAATAAACTGAAATCGACGAGACAGTTTTAATTTTCCATCACACTTTGTTACCCAAGTTGCACACAGCAAATGATCACCTAATAAGGCCGCAGCATGGTATTCAATCACATGTTTACTAATTGCCATACCTCTGTCTAATTGCTGATATATGCCAATATCCAAACCTAAAGACATCGAGTGTGACCAAGATACTCGCTCCAATTGCGAAACATAGGCAACATTATTTACATGGTTATAGTGGTCGATTTGCTCGGGGGCAATAATCCATTTCATAATGTGTGGAGAAGGTAACTGCCATTGGAAGTTATCTTGATAAGCAGTTTGATTGTTCGCCGTTTTTTGCGTCTCAATTTTATCTATCATCGACTCGTGTGACATGATTACACCTCAACATCGGGCAGGGGATTGGGACGTTGTTGGGCAAAAAGCGCATTTTTTAAAGCCCGCTCTCGAGTAATAATTGGTTGAATAAATTCATCCACATTACCGAGTTTTTTGAAGGATTTAAATCCGGACTCAAGAAATGTATGAAGACTTTCCACACCAGCCATTTTGGCAGGCTTACGCGACAACATTAATAAGGTTGAAATACCTTTAATTTTGACCACGTCGGCTAAATCCACGCCTAACCTTTCAAGTAGCACTATTTGCTCTTCACGCATAGCTTCATTGTCACATTTTAAGTAGGCTTGGGCATAACTTTCTCGAGAAACAGGCGTTGTCGATAATTGTTCTGTTAGGGCTATATCCAATTCCAAGGATAAACTATTCAAGCGCAGGGCAGCCTCTAAAGATTCTAAAGCTTGTTTGGGGATTATCTTGGCCATTTTGGGTACGACTCTGGCTAACTCTTGATCCCGTTGGCTGAAGTCCTGCGGCCCGTATAATTCATCAATGAAGAAACTCATTGCGGGACGAAAACGTTTGCTTTCCCATAAATCGTGATGGGTAGCTAAAAGCCGTTTGGTTTGCCAATGTTGCAACTCCCGTAACGGCTCAGTCAGATTAGCCTCAATGGTATGCTCATGCATTTCGTTGGCATGGTGAAGGTGTTGGATAATATTATCCAAAATTAAACTCATAACTTTCTTATTCACTCAAAATTAAAGTATCAAACACGCTGGCATCTATCCAACCCCGGTTTTTGTCGCCATTTACTGCTTCAACATCTTTTGAGCCAATGAAGTGCTCGCGAACTTCACTGTTGTCGTTATCGCAGTAGGCCAGCATGAAGCCGACCTTTTTACCGGCAGTTAAACTCACAGGAGAGTTAGACTTGGTTGGATCAAAATCATCTGAATAGAGCGAAATTGCCGCTTCCCAAATAATTTTATGAGGTGCATTGACGTCTCTTTTCCAGCGACTCTCTATGTGATCATTGAACAGCGCAAAAGTACGCTCTGGCGTTATATCAACAACTTGGTTATCTAAAGCGATGTGGTAAGCAAACGCGTTATAAGAATACTGATGATTACCGCCTGATGCGTCTTCGTCCAAAAAAATTTCTAAGGTATCGTCATCCCAATATTTATCCAAGGGATCGGCATTAAAATCGACTAAGCGGTCGTCGACGATTTCAACTTGTAAATAAAGCTTGTTGGCGTCCCACAGCAATCGGTACTGACCTTGGAAGTCTTGTTTACTTAACGGACCGCCCATAATGACTTGGTCAATTGGCAACCATTTCGCTTTTTGCCATTGAGCTTCGTTGTTTTCGCCATCAATGATCGGAGGAGTGGCGGTGGCGACTACATCGATAGCAGAAACCCGTCCACTGAAAATCAATGAAAAGAATAAAACGATTGTGCTTAGCGCGAAAATTTTCATGCGAAGTATATTCATATTCATTCCTGTTAAGTTATTAACCTTAAGTGCTAGCTTGTCTTAAACCAGCTTTTATAACAATAACTAAATACATCAATTGAAGACAAGGGTTGATGGTGGTTGAGTTACCCAGTTGCAATTGGTTACAATAGCCCTCTAAATTGCAACCTTGTTTCGGATAATTTGTGCATCACTATCGTGACTTAATTGACATATTTAATCAGTGCTTCGAAAAAAGCGAGAATACGCGGTTAATTAAAGGGGAAAGTGAGCCGATTTATTTGCCCGCCAACGAACAGGTTGACTATCATCAGGTTGTTTTTGCCAATGGTTTTTTTGCCAGTGGTTTGCATGAAATAGCCCACTGGTGCATTGCGGGTAAGCAAAGGCGACTACTAGAGGATTATGGCTATTGGTACTGTCCAGATGGTCGTGACGAACAGCAGCAACTAGCATTCGAACAAGTTGAAATAAAACCTCAAGCAATTGAGTGGGCGTTCAGCTTAGCCGCGAATTTCCCCTTCCAGGTCAGTACAGACAATTTGAATGGTGTTCAGCCTGACAGAGCTGCATTTCAACAAAAAGTGCGTCTACAACTAGAGTACTATCAGCAACATGGTTTTCCACCAAGGGCGCTGGTGATGATTGGGGCGCTGTGTTCGTTCTATCAGGTTTCTTTGCAATCCATTATTGTTTCTCATTGCCACTCAAATAGATTAAGCGCATGAGACATTTTAAATTAGGTCTGGTTATCAATCCTTATGCGGGAATCGGTGGCGCGCTGGCGTTAAAAGGCAGTGATGGCCCCGAAATCCGAGCAAAAGCTCTGGCAATGGGGGCTGAAAAACGCGCCAATGCAAAAACAAAGTTAGCACTGGAAGAATTATTAGCACACAAAGAAAATCTGACTATCTACACGGCAGCAGGAGAAATGGGCGAAGACCTAAGCCGTTCAATGGGGTTTAACACCCAAGTAATATATACACCAGAAACCTCTCAAACAGAGGCGTTTGATAGCCAACAGGCCGCCGCTTGTTTGCTCGATGTTAATGTGGATCTAATACTGTTCGCTGGAGGCGATGGAACTGCCCGTAATATTTATGACACTGTCGCTGATAACGTCGCAGTGTTAGGCGTGCCCGCAGGCTGTAAAATTCATTCTGGTGTTTACGCCATCACACCTAAATCTGCCGGTCGGGTTGTGAATATGTTGATTCAAGGGGAAATCGTCAGTTTGAGTGAAGCTGAAGTGAAAGATATCGACGAGGAGCAGTTTCGCCAAGGCCGAGTGAGTGCACGATATTATGGCGAAATGCGAGTCCCCACTGAGTTGCGTTATGTTCAAGCTGTTAAAATGGGCGGCAAGGAATCAGAAGAGTTAGTGTTAACTGATATTGCCGCGCAGATTATAGATTTGATGCAAGATTTGCCCGAGACTGTATTCGTGATGGGGTCGGGGTCAACAGTAGCCGCCATCATGCATGAGTTAGGACTGGAAAACACTCTGTTGGGCGTTGATATAGTGATCGACCAGCAATTAGTCCATCAAGATGCAACTGAACAAGATATTTTAGAATTCATTAAGGATAAACCCAGCAAACTGGTGATCACATTAATCGGTGGTCAAGGACATATCTTTGGACGAGGAAATCAACAACTTAGTCCGCAAGTAGTCAATACTATCGGACGTCAAAATATCAATATAGTCGCCACTAAGACTAAACTGCAATCTTTGCAAGGTCGGCCATTAATTAGTGACTCAGGGGATACTAAGTTGGATGCCCAGTTATCAGGGTTAATTCCGGTGATAACCGGTTATCGTGACCAGGTTTTATATCCAATTGCAGAAACTTAAAAATTACAATATTTATCATTATCAATAGGAAGTTATCGTAGTGTCGCACCAGCAATTAGAAAATTTTATTCAACAAGCCGAATCTCAGTTAGATGGAGTGGTGGAAACAGGCACCGATGACGAACTTTTTATTGCTGGTTATTTGCATGGCCACTTTTCACTCGTTGTCAGTCAAGCGCTAAGCAGTGAGCAAGCCAATATCGAAACCTTAGATACCTTGTTATCTGAAAACTTAAACAGCGCCTTTGAGCAAAAGGAGCTGGAACCAGAGGATCAGCAAAAAGTGTTGATGTTGTGGCAGTCCATCTTGAAAAGCGCTTAATACTCATCAAATTCTTGGTTAACCACCTTCGATTTCGCCTAAACTTTGCCGCTAAAAGGTGATTCATTGCCGTTTTTTTAGATTATCTTACCAAACATACATCATATATAGCTGAATTGAGTGTGATACACGGCCATTTATGAAATGGCTTAATATTTGCTTTTGAGCCTATTAACCAGCATGTCTTTGCGCATGTTAACAATGGATGATGAAAAATATCTCATCATCTATTGTTGAGATAATTGATGGCTGAATGCCCAAGACCAAGAGAGTAGAGTGTGAAGATTCTAAAAAAACAAAAACTGCATGGCTGTGTATGGACGATTCTAGCTTTGTGTTTGACAGGCTGTTCTTCTATGTCGGATTCTGAAAATCAGCCAAAAATGCAATATGAAGAATCTTTACCGGCACTTGGCAACATTGAATATCACACGTCAATACTCGCCAATGAATTGTTTGCAGGTGTGACCGCCAATCGCGATTATCGCTATGCTGTGGTGAGCTTTGTGCCTGTGACCAATCTGCAATTTGATAAAACTTATCAGCATCCGTTGATGCTTTTAGGGCATCAATTATCGGAAGGAATGGTCACTGAAGCGAGTCGTCGTGGATTTATTACTCAAGACTATAAGATTACAAACGATATATTAGTAACGAAAGAAGCAGAATACGCCTTAAGTCGTGACGTTTCTCGATTGGCGCCATTGCAAAATGTAGACTTTTATATTGCCGGTACTATTACCGAACAGCAAGAAGGGGCTATTGTAAATGCGAGAATTATTCACGTGGAAACTAAAGATGTTGTGGCTTCGGCAACTAAATTTTTTCCTGCAGAACTGTTTTGGCAAAGAGAAAAAGTCACCATGAGAGGTGGCATGATTTATCGCACAGGTTCTTAAATAAAGGAGTCTTAAGTGACTAGACTAATATTATTATTCACTGCCACCTTACTTATGTCAGGTTGTTCAAGCTTTTCTTTATTTGGAGAGTCAGACTCACAAAAGCCTGAGAATAACTCTAAAACGGAAATGACACCGCAAATGCAGGTAGTCAATATTGTTGCTGATCCTGCTATGCAATCTACTGACAATACAAAGTCATCAACCTCGTCACAGCCAGATTTATATGGCAGTGAACAGGCAGACGCGCTTTACGGTAATGGCAGCGGTACTAGTGCGCGCATGGTAACAAAACATGTTGGAGATTATGTGCAAAACATGACCCAAGATTTGATTTCTAACATGGAGTACATAACCGATAAAACTCCCGTTGGTGTGACTAATTTTGCGCTAATCGACAGTAACCTGCAAAGAAGTAACCTTTTAGGATTTCAACTCACCGAGTCTTTTATGCATGAATTGCACAAATTTCGGATTCCCGTGATTGATTTCAAAGCCACTGAATATATTCGTGTTACCGAACATGGAGACTTTTTGCTAAGCAGAGATTTTTTAGAGTTAACAGAGCAATCTCCAATCGAATATATCCTAACGGGTACTTTGACTAAGCATCAAGGTGGATACATTGTTAATGCACGGATACTTGGTTTAAAAAGTAAAGCCGTGGTGGCAAGTGCACAAATGCTGATGCCGTTTTACGTGGTAGATGCTTTATTACCAAGTGAACACAATATGGTTGATGGTGTGCAATTAACCCAAGGGGAATAGAGCCGTGAAGTGCATTAAAAATATTCCAGTTTTATTGACTTGCACATGCTTGTTGATAAGCGGCTGTGCTTCGACTGAAAATGCATTTGCTAACTGGTTCTCGACTCCTGAACCTCCTCCCGAAGCACCTGCTGTAAAGGTCGATATGTCCCCAGATCCTGACACTGGATTGGTTTATCGTGCTGACTCGAGGCAGCGGATGAAGGATTCAAATTTGCAAAGTGAGCAGCAGTCTAGGGCAATTTATCGTGCCCCTAACTCCTTGTATCAACCCGCGTACACCCACAAATCTCTAGCTGACTATGCTGAGCAGTTGACTATGGAGCTGGTCAGAAATGGCCGACAATTAGACACCCAAAGTAAAGTGGGGATTGCATCTTTTGTAAACTTCGACAATACATTAAAACACACTAGCGTACTAGGCAATCAATTGGCTGAAATGTTGATTGTAGAAGTGCAAGGGTTTGGTGTGCAAGTAATCGATTTTAAAACTACCGATTACATAGGTGTTGGGGCCAACGGAGACATGGTGTTTAGCCGTGATGCGCGAAAATTGTCCAACCAGTTAGGGCTAGATTTTATCTTGTCAGGTACCTTGGTTCGCAATGAAAAGGGAGTTCGTGTGAATGCAAGAATTATCTCCATGGATTCTAAAATTGTGGTTTCTAGTGCTTCGGTACTTATCCCCAATTTTGTTGTGAAATCCTTACAGCCGGAATATGTTTTAGTCGGCGAATAAGCTCTAAACTTTCAATTTAATCGTAAATCCGCCTGATTAAATTTTTAATTAAAAACCGATTTGGATTAAGCGCATTGAGCAACTGATTAGCCATTGGGAGTGGTTCATTACTAATCTGCGATGCCAATAGCTCTGACAGTAAAGGGGCGGTGGTTAATCCTCTTGAGCCTAAACCTGCAAAAATAAATAATCCTCCTAAATCCTTTGCATCTTCATAATGCTCAATGGGTAACGCTTTGTATAAATGCTTAAATTGCTGTGCTTGTTGACTGGATTCAAACGCTGCACCTACTGCTGGAAGGTGATCTGGTAAGGAACAGCGAATCGCCGCCCGTCCTGTTTCTTGTGCATAAATACCTTCTGCCCAACTGGTTTTTGCTAAGGCTTTTTTGTGCATGTCTAAATTACTAGCTTGTTCTTTTTCTCTATAAACCTGACTAGTATCTTGTTTGACATAGGTGGACCCTAAAGCATGAAACCCATCCAAAGCAGGTGTCATGTAACCTTTGTGGCATAAAACTGTTCGCAGATTATCCAACGGTGGTTGGGTTGGAATTGCTTCAACCTGTCCTCTTACTAACTGGAAAGGAATTGCATCACAGTACGAAAAATGTGGAATATCAGAGCCTGTGGCAATAATTAACCCATCAAATGTCTTACACTGACTGTGATACTTCTCAGGAAGGTCTACAACCCATTGCTCGTCTTGTTTAGTAATTTGTGAGACTTCTGCATCTAATAGAATGTCGCAATGACCTTGCTCTTGTGCCCATTTAAACATTGCATTGACTAAATCTGGTGGACTTAACCATCCCCCTTGTTGAATAAATAATCCTTCGTAGGGCAAGTCTAGGCCGGAGACGAGAGTGGAGTTTTGCTCATCACTGTAATTTATTAAAGTGTCTGGCCAAATGCCATTTTGCAATAGGTTTTGCTGGCGCTTTAGTACCGCAGGATTAAATCCCACTTGCAATACGCCACACCATTGGTGAGCGTATTGGTAGCCTTGGTTTAGCAGTTGTCGGTATCGACGACAGGCAAAACCAAACGATAATGCTTGAATACGGCTGGAAATATTCGCTTCTGCGTTGAGCTGTGGATAAAAACCGCCTTGGGGGTTACCTGAAGCGCCTTGGGCCAATTTAGCGTCCTTACACATGACTGTCACTTGAAATCCTTTTTGGATAAGTGATAGGGCTAAATTCGCAGCAGCTATGCCGCCTCCCACGATGCCAATGGAGCGTTTTTTTGCTGACGTGAGTTGCATACCATGGCGTTGGAAATAGCGACTAGATCGGCGATTAACGCCAGCCTGGTTAAACTGACCCACTAACATGTCCCGTTTGCGCCCAAACCCTTTGACCTTTTTTACTTCAAACCCTTGTTCGGCTAAACCTCGCTTAACAATTCCAGCAGCGGTGAAAGTGGCAAAGCTAGCCCCTTGTTTGCTCAGCCTTGCCATTTGTTGATAGAGATCAGAGTTCCACATCTGAGGATTTTTACTCGGTGCAAATCCATCTAAAAACCAAGCGTCTACGAGACCTTGAGGTTGATTGTGCATACTTGAAAAAACCTCGGTAGCTTCTCCTAACCAAAGGTCTAGGATAACTTTCCCTTGGGCAAAGCTCATACGATGGCAACCAGCAACCAAATCCGGGTATTGGTCAATTAGTTGCGTAGCGTACTGTTTTAGGTCTGGCCATTTATCTAAAGCAGTGATTAAATCAGCTTTGGGTATTGGAAATTTTTCACAACTTATAAAGTGTAAACACGAAGGTTCAGATTTTTCTGAATGAAGGGAAAATTGTTCGAATAGCTGCCAAGTGGCCAAAAAATTTAAACCGGTGCCGAAACCAGTCTCAGCAATTACAAAACTTCTTTGACTGTGTGTTGTCCAACTTTCCGGCAATTGATTGTTTTTCAAAAAAACGTATCGACTTTCTTCTAAGCCATTGTGATTAGAGAAATACACATCGTCGAAATCTTCTGCCACGGGAGTACCATCTGAGTTATATACAATTTTGGCAGGTTTGATAGTCAACGGGTGTCCTTAATTCATCTTTGAATTGTTGAGATAACTAAATTTAATTTTAATTGTGTTTAAAATAGTGATTTTTAGGTAACTTAGTAATTCACATGCTAGCATTACTGAATACATTATTTCATTTAGCAGAAGAGCAGACCAGTTAAGTCTGTAAAATCATTATTATATGCGAAAAATTTTTCGACTAAATCGTAAAAAAGGTGAAAAATGAGAAGAGCAGTCATAACAGGTATCGGCATTGTTTCTAGCATAGGTAATAACCAGCAAGAAGTTCTGGAATCTTTGCAACAAGGTCGTTCAGGCATCACCTTTTCAGATGAGTTCGCGGAAATGGGTCTGCGTTCACAGGTCTGGGGAAAGGTAGATATTGATTTTAAAGAGCACATAGATCGTAAACAGTTACGCTTCATGGGTGACGCAGCGGCTTATGCATACATTGCAATGCAGCAAGCTGTTGAAGATTCAGGTTTGCCTGAAGATCAAGTGTCTAACATTCGAACTGGTATTATTGCTGGTTCTGGCGGCGCATCGTCTAAAAGTCAGGTTGATGCTGCTGATATTTTGCGTGAGAAAGGGGTTAAGCGCGTTGGTCCTTATATGGTTACCAAGTCGATGGCTAGTACTGTTTCTGCATGCTTGGCAACGCCATTTAAGATCAAAGGGATTAATTACTCAATTGCTTCAGCCTGTGCTACCAGTGCCCATTGTATTGGTAACGCGTTAGAGTTGATTCAATTAAACAAACAAGATGTTGTGTTTGCTGGTGGTGGTGAAGAACTTCACTGGACCTTATCCGTGCAGTTTGACGCTATGGGTGCATTGTCATCTAAATATAATGACAATCCGTCAGTCGCGTCACGCACCTATGATGCTGACCGCGATGGTTTTGTCAGCTCTGGCGGTGGTGGCATGGTCGTGGTTGAAGAACTTGAACATGCTTTGGCCCGTGGCGCTAAAATTTACGCTGAAGTTGTAGGCTATGGTGCCACTTCTGATGGTGTGGATATGGTAGCCCCTTCAGGTGAAGGCGCAGTGCGTTGTATGAAAATGGCAATGCAAGATGTCGATACACCAATCGATTATCTAAACACTCACGGTACCTCTACACCAGTGGGTGATGTTAAGGAATTAGCAGCCATTCAAGAAGTGTTTGGAGGTAAAAGCCCAGCAATTAGCTCAACTAAGTCTATGACTGGTCA
Organism: Aliiglaciecola sp. NS0011-25; assembly: GCF_040370605.1. Lineage (NCBI taxonomy): Bacteria > Pseudomonadati > Pseudomonadota > Gammaproteobacteria > Alteromonadales > Alteromonadaceae > Aliiglaciecola > Aliiglaciecola sp. NS0011-25. The sequence continues at coordinate 142,129 of NZ_BAABWR010000012.1, read as the reverse complement.
CGCGCTAGGTGCCGCGGGGGTTAACGAAACTATTTACAGTATTTTGATGATGGAAAATGACTTCATTGCACCATCTATTAATATTGATAATTTGGACGCAGCCGCTGAGGGGTTAGATGTGGTGACTTCACCACGAGAAGCTAAGCTCAATACTATTATGTCGAATAGTTTTGGTTTTGGTGGTACTAACGCCACATTAGTTTTGAAAAAATACGAAGCTTAATGATTTGTATAATGAGCAGGGTGTAACCTTGCTCATTATATTTCACACAGTCTTTCTAACGCCTGCATATTTATAATTTCTATTGTCCCGTAGTCAACTTTGACAATTTTCTTTTGATTCAACTCATTCAATAGTTTATTTACTGTCTGCCGCGAACTATTAATCATATGTGCCAATGATTCTTGAGAGATCGCGATCCGTTTGCTTTTTTGCTTTTGGTTGCTGTTATGAAGTCCGTTGGCCAGTAATATAATTCGGCGCGCCAATTGTCCCAATAAAGATAAACCGCCAGTTTCGTCGATTAGATTAAACGTGACTCTGATACGTTGACACAACATACGCATAAAATGCGGATAGAAGTGTGGTTTATTTTGCAGTAAATTCTGAAATGTTAGTTTAGGGATCATTAGCAAGCTGGTGGTTTCATCCGCATGGGCGTCATGGCTTCTAGGCAAATCGTCAAACATCGATATTTCACCAAACCAAGTCCCACTTTCCAGCCAAGTGAGAACCATTTCCTTACCCTGTGAATTGACGTTACTAACTCGAATTTTTCCTTTCAGAATACAATAAATTCCGTCTGCACTATCGCCTTTAGCATGCAATATTTGCCCTTTGCTGAGCATCTTTATTTTACTCACTGAAATTAATGCTTGAATGACATCAATAGGCAACTGATCGAGCCAATTGTTGTGTTTGAAAAGATACTCTATCTCTGAATTATCCATTGCTATTCCATTGAAACTGTCAAATAGACGACAGTCTAACCTGTAAATATACCTTAGAGTGTACAAATGTTATTAAAATGTAATATCGGAGCGTAAAAGTGGATTCCAAAGTTCAAGAATTAGTAAGTGAGCAAGAGTGGCAAATGCGCGTTAATTTAGCCGCGTGTTATCGTATCGTCGCCCATTATGGTTGGGATGATTTGGTGTTTACCCATATTTCCGCCCGTGTACCTGGACCAGAGCACCATTTTTTAATTAATCCGTATGGCTTAATGTTTGACGAGGTGACAGCTTCCAACTTAGTCAAAGTTGATCTGCAAGGAAATATAGTGATGGACTCGCCGTATAATATTAATCCTGCTGGATTTACGATTCACTCTGCAGTGCATGAGGCCAGAGAAGACGCTTTATGTGTAATGCATTTGCATACCATTGCTGGCGTTGCGCTTTCAACCCTTGAAGGTGGACTACAGGCTTATAGCCAGCAATCCTTATTCCCTCTGTCTTCATTGGCTTATCATGATTATGAAGGGGTTGCCCTTAATCCCGATGAGAAAATACGCCTAGTTGCTGATTTGGCTGATAAAAACTTTATGATTTTGCGCAATCATGGTTTATTAACTTGTGGTGAAACCGTAGCTGACACGTTTTTGTATATGTTTTTGTTGCAACGCTCCTGTGAAATTCAACTACAGGCACAGGCAACAGGACAGCCATTGATTAAAATTCCAGATCCCATTTTAGATGGTATTCAAGCTCAGGCGAAACAAGTCACACGTTCCGTTGGTGGTGCTTTGGCATGGCCAGGAATTTTGCGCAAATTAGACAAAGTTAGCCCTGGTTACGATCAGTAGATAGAACCCGTGGTCTAAGTCAGATTATCCTGGACACAGCTCATCGTGGACAGGCATTGAATTAGCTCATCGTGCACAGGCATGTATAGTCAGATCATCGCAAGATAAAATTAGCATGGACAGGCATGTTTTAATTGGGTGAGTAGTGTTTATCGATATCAGGAACGCAGAAATAATGAGGTTTTTCAGGTATTGAAAAACCTTATTTTATATTCGCTACAGTTGGTGAATATGTATGTCAGAATGATTATTGTATTTCTAACAGTTCCACTTCGAAAATGAGCAAAGAGCCCGGTGTTATTTTTCCGGTAGCACGGTCACCATAGGCTAAATCAGCAGGTATGAAAAACTTAAACTTATCTCCAACCACCATCAATTGAACACCCTCGGTCCAACCTGGAATAACTTGGTTCAATGGAAAACTGATAGGTTCGCCTCGGTCAACTGAGCTATCAAACACACTGCCATCTATTAACATGCCGTGGTAGTGTACTTTAACAGTTGAGTTGGCTTTTGGATGTTCGTCACCATTACCTTTTTGCAATATTTGATATTGCAGCCCTGAGGCTGTTTCCACAACATCTTGGTTCGTTTTGTTGTTAACCAAAAATTCTTTTCCCACAGCAGTATTTTCAATTGCTAACTTTTTATTATTTGAATTTCTATTGAAGTAGAATATTGCAATTGCAATGACCACAGCTAAAACAATAAATTTCATCACTTTTCCTATTTATTTTGATTAATTAATGTAAATGCCTAACAAGGTTTTTTTCTAAGTTAGTTGCCCGCCAATTCCTTCAGAATAATACTCCAATGATCTAATCCATCATAAAATGCTTTGATGGGCAGCCGTTCATTAAGGCCATGGGCATACATGTCGTCTGGATTGATAAATGCACTGGATATCGCCCATGTTGGAATCCCAGCTTTACGAAAATGCTTACCATCGGTGCCGCCTGATTCCATATAAGCGATGATATCTAGGTTGGGATACCTTAGATGTACGGCTTTGGCAATGGCAGACATTACGTCTTCTCGTAACTCGGAAATGGGGCTTTCAACCGGTTCATCTAGCGTGACAATCTCAATTTCATCGTTATCGACCACTTTTTGTAAGGTTTGTTTAATTTTTTCTACGGAAACCCCTGGAAAAACGCGACAATTCACAGTTGCAGTTGCGGATTGAGGTAGGGCATTTTCAGCGTGTCCAGCATTTAACATAGTCGCAACGCATGTGGTACGTGTTGTACCTACATAAGATGATTCTATCTGTAAGCGGTCAGAGGCTTGTTTATCGGTAGGATCTTTAGCAAAAGCGATCATCGCCTCACCCAATTCGCCGCCAAATTGATGCCCTGAGACTTTAAAAAACTTACGGGTCATATCACTCCACATGACAGGAAAGTGGTAGTCTTTGATATTTAGTAAGGCGCTAGATAGTTCGTAAATTGCATTATCAGTGCGTGGTCTTGAACTGTGCCCACCTTTATTGCGCAATGTCAGCTCAAAGCTCACGTAAGTTTTTTCTGCAGCCTGAACAAGATACGCGATGGCATTACCATTTTCATCCAAGTCACCACCACCGGCATCCGAATTTAATGCGAATTCAGCCGTTGCTAATTCAGGACGTTCATTGGCTAACATACGGGTTGTGACCATGCCAGTTTCTTCATCACCCGAAAAAACCAGATAGAGTTCTCTATTAGGAACAAACCCTTGCTTTTTTAAACGTATAAACGTTGATGAAAGCATGGCAATCCCAAACTTATTATCAATGCTACCCCGTCCATAAAAGTTTTTGTCATCTTGGGTCAGTTCAAATGGTGGTCGTTGCCAATCTTTTGCCAAGGCTTCTACTACATCCATGTGACCTAACAACAAAATAGGCTGCTTGTCACTTAAACCATTTGTTGGATAACGCACAATTAAGGAAGCCGTTTCTCCGCTAGGAATAATCTGAATGTCGTCGTTACTAAACCCTACCGCTTTAAATTCACTTGCCAAATATGCCGCCATTTTGGGCACATTTCCTTTGCCGGCTACCGTGGGGATACCGATAATCGTTCTATAAATTTCCAAAGATTTCTTCGCATGTTCGGAATTTTTTAAATCGTTTGCCAGTGCCGATGCGGTCGATATTAGCAAGATGCAAAATACTAAAGCATTTTTCATTGGTTAGCTCTTTATTTAAATTAAGTAGGTCGTCTAGATTAACGGCAACGAAGGGTAAATGCATTCATCCCTTTAACTTTATTTATACTGGACTCTATTTAATTGCTATCAGGAGTATATTTAAACGGCTTTTCTAGACGATTTTAGTATTTATTCCTATACTCATTTTAACATCGGCAGGATTCTGATTAGGTTATAACTGAGGGATATAGGTCCATTCTAGACCTACTAATAATAGATATGATGAACGGTCGGCATCATGCCACAAAATCAAGCAAAGACTCCACTGCGGGCGAAACTAAAAACGCTCGAGCGAATTCTGCGCTATCTAAAATAGCAGAACAAAAACCTCCTGAACTGAATCAACATTGGCAGCAACTGACGATGTCTGCAGCAAGTAGCGCGAGCCAATACATACAAAGGAAATGCAACGGTTGTGCGAGCTCCCAAACACCCTGCGATGATCATATTGATTCTTTTATGCAACCTAAGCTCAATATTGGTATGCCTAATGACCATTTTGAACAACAAGCTGATTTAGTTGCTGAAAAAGTAATCTCTGGTAGTCACGATGCAATTATGCCGAGCAAGGTACTTGCTAAACCTGTACAAACTAGTTTAAAAAATACCGCGACAGATCCAGTCAATATGCACACTAATATTGAAAGTCAACTGAAGACTCACAACTCTAAATCTCCAGGTAGGCCAATTAACAAAGAGATTAAAGATAAAATTGAACCGGTTATTGGAGCTGATTTAAGTCAGGTGAGGGTGCATTCCGATTCAAAAAGCCATCAAATGGCAGCCTCAATCAATGCAAAAGCGTTTACCCTTAAAAATAATATCTATTTAGGAGCGCAACAAAGCTCAACTGATTTAGGCCTCATTGCACATGAGGCAACCCATACGGTTCAACAAAGCAGATACACAAATAGAATTCAACGGATATCTGATGACTATTTAAATTTTAATACCCCACCACAATCGTTAGCCGTTGAAGTCATTGCAACTGATATTTCTGCTTGGGACGATGAGCGCAAAATAGCGGCGATAAGGCAATTACTTAATACTTGGTGGGTCACACCTTCAGAAGAAAATGCGTTAGAGCGTCTCTGGTCTAGCTTTGGCGAGCGTTTCCCGCAAATGGTTAATCTCCATATCACTCTTTTTCGGAAAAGTTATGAAGCAGGATTGGCTATTACTGACATGCAATTACCGGTAGTACAGAACTTTTTAAATCAGTTCAAAGGTGCTGCTGTTGAATTCGTCCTCAACATTCTAGAGCTCAGCAAAATCAATGTGAATAATGAACGGATACGCTATGGTCTAGTCAATGTTACTCAAAACCCCGTTTCTTTAAGCATTATGGTTGACTCACCTGAAACCCAAGCGCTTAGATTAGCCGCATCGCAGTTATCAGACCGCCGGGCACACATTAATCGCTTATCGGCTGAGCGAGGAAGTTTAGAGCAGCATGGTACTGGGGGGAATGCAATAGGTGGAAGAATCGTGTATGACATGATTCGCAATCCTGACCGACATGAGGCTTTGGGGAGGCAAATTAGTGAACAACAAGAAGTACTTAATGCTCTACAATCTGTCCACCAACAGAACTTTCCTATTCTAGCCGCTTATGCAGAACCAGGTTACGGCAATGACAATGCATTAAGGGCGATTGCATCAAATGATGATATTCCCTTAGATAGCATGATGTCACCAGTGGCCCAACAAGTTGGCGAAACGATATTTGAGACCCTTGAAAATATAGCTGAAACGAGAGAGCGCATACTTGATGACAATGATGTTATTTGGGAGTTGCCCCGTATTATTGATTGGACAAAACGTGAACTTGGTTATGAAGATGGTGGACTACAATCTGAATTGGTCAACGCTATGCGCGCCCAAACTGAAGAAGACCAAGCTTTTATAGACATGGCACTTGGGGTGCTCGCCTTGGGTTTTGGATTGCTTGCTGCGATTCCTACTGGCGGCAGTAGCTTAGTTGCAGGTATTGCAGTTGTGGGGGCAGGGGCTAGTTTAGCGGTTAATACAGCGATCGCCCTTCGTAGTGTAGATCAATATCAATTGGATGTCGCCGCCTCTGGTAGTCATTTCGAAAAAGCCCAAGCTGTATCAGCAGCTGATCCGTCGTTACTATGGGTGGCCGTTGATATTGTCGGCGCGGGTCTTGAGCTTCCTGCAGCTAGGCAAGTATTTCGTGGAGCTGCATCGAGTATTCGACGGGCGATGAATAGTGCATCTGATGAAGCACTAGATGTAATGGAAAATAGAATTATCGAACTTGTTGAGCAATCAGCCCGTGCTGAGCCTGGAGGTGATGCAACCCGAACTATGGCTGAAAGTATCGCTCGCGGTATCCGCCAGAAGGTGACTCAATCTCAGAATGCACAATCGGCGTTACACCGGGTTCAGTCACAAATTGACGAGGTCACGTCGAGTCTGCGAAACGGGACTGATGATTTAATTGAGCAAGCACGTTTAATCAGTGAAATAGAAAATGGTGCGCATCATTTAAAAGCTGCTGGCAACGGCATGCTCATTCGCTGTAGTGATCAATGTACACTTATTCGGTCTTTTTATCGTCAAGAGTTAGCGGAGCATAGTGGTTTATTGGCTCGCTTAGATGCTGTTGAGTCCGCAGCGCGTAGGGCACCTGAAAGTCCAGCTTGGCGGCAACAGGCCCGCGATTTAGTTGCTGAACTCAAACAACAGCGTGCTCGGCCAATACGTGCGGCTTTATCTGATAGTGCAGATCTAGATAGGTTACTAGCCAGAGAATTAGCACCTGAATTGTCTGATAGAGTTTTGCAGTCTTTGTCTGATGTCGTTGCCAGTGGTGATTTTAACTCTGAAATGTTTCAACGGATGGTAACTGTTATTGCTGGCACCGAAGAAGGTTTGCTGCGTCAACTGTTGCAGACACAAGTGCGTATCAACTTAAATACGGCCGGTGATAGGCGTGTTTTTCACTTATTCGAATCTGTTCACTGGGACACACTTGGATCTCATGAACAAATAAATATGTTAGAAGCTCAAGCTCGAGGTTATCGAGTTTCAATGGGCGCGACTCGTCGAATAGACACAGGCGCCAGTGGGCGCCTTATTGATGAGGCACAACAGCTTGGCTCTGCAAATACTAATATTCTAATTGGCGATGGTGTGAATCGGCAGGGGTATGAATCCATACTTCCTACGCGTTCAGAAATAGCCGGTTTGAGCGATGATGCCAGTGATTTTGCTTTGTCTATTCGGCAACAAGCAGATGAGGCAGCTATACAAGCTCAGGCGGCTGTAATGAGAGGCGATGTTGATGCAACGGAATTAGCCTCTCATGCGGCTGAGTTAGGCCGTCGAGCAGATTTGGCTGCTAATGATCCTATGAATCAATTATCTCGACTATTGAGTGATATGTTTGCTGAGCGACTACATGCTTCTGGAGCTGGGTTTGGGATTGAGTTGCGCACAGGCATCGCCTACGGCCCTGAAGTGGTTAATCAAATTTACCAAAATCAAGGTATCGAAAGATTAATTCGTGAGCTACATCAAATGCGTGCACCTGGCACTCGATTCCGTGTTCATCTCGATTTAAGTTTGACTCCTCATAACGGTTTTGACGTATTGGAGCGCATTACTTATCGTGTTGAAATGGTAGAAGAAATGGCTGGTGGCGGATTGACTGAATTACGACCTATGTTCGAAGCCAGCATTACCGTTCCGCAAGGAGATATTCGACGTTCTGCTAGGAGCCAAAGGGGAGGGCGAGATATTGCTATTGAAGGAATAGAGTTAGATGTTGAAACACAGTTTGGTGCATTGGCCGAACATTTTAATTTAGGCCATTTACCAGACTTACCTAATAGCGGAAGTTTTGATGATTTAGCGGGAGCGGGCCAATTACATGATGTTGATTTAGTGGAACTAGCGGGAGGTGAGTTAGGCGATCTCGTCCTCGATCATCGTAGTTTCCAAAATCTGCCAATGGATGGTGTTAGCTTACGCAGAGCTCAGCTTAGGCATTCGGACTTTCGTAATGTGGACTTAAGCTATACCGATTTACGAGGAGCAGATTTAACCGGTGCTAATTTGCAGGGCGCAACACTTAACGTATCGCGTTTGAATTTAGACACCACTTTGCCGGATGGTTCACCTTTTTACTCTCCTGTTGACTTAACACGGTTTACTGATCCTGAACACCCTAATTTTTTCCAGATAAATTAGTAGGCTAATGCATTGTAAAGTAAGTATTGGACTGCAGACTTAGTCATAAAAATAACCCGTCAGGTGTTTGCTTTACGAAATTTTAGTAGTACAAGGTTATGAGGGAAATACGCACTAATATTGGCATGCAATCTCTAATATGATTAACCCTAGAACATAATTACGGCCTATTTTGTTTAAGTGGAAAACTATGTAGACAAAAACTATATGGACAGTCAAGAATTTAAATTGTTGGCCAATTCAGTGGCGACCTCAGAGCGCGCATTAGCTAATATATGAGTTGTGATCATTCCTGTTTCTTCATCGCCGGAAAAGCCTCGATTCAGTTTGCGATAAGCAATAAAGCGGGCTTTCTTTAATTGGATAAATTTAGGCTCGCTAGTTTATTGGCTATGCTAACTCGCCTAAGAAAGTAGTTAATATTTTGGCTTCTATGTAAATTGAAAGCATTTACAATCTTTTATTACATCCATTTGAGCAATAGATAAAACAAGTTTTTGTGACTATTTTTTCGTCAATTATTTTTACAATGTAAAAAAGTTATCTTGAAAAATTTTTTTAACTATTTGATTTTAAATTGGAATTTAGTGTGGCTTTGAAATTGCTTGTAAGTGATGAGTCATAAGTGCTAAATCAAGTGGATTGATTCAAACATGTTAGTTCAATAAGGTTTAATAAAAAAATAGGAAATCGTTGTGAAAAAAATAAAAATCGCTTTTTGTACTTTAATGTTAATGATGTTATCGGGGGGTGCTAACTCAGCCGCAATCACTTTTCTTTGGGATTACCAAAGCCCGACGCTGACAGGTATTACCACCATTGACGGCAGTATTGTGCAGTCCGCAGATTTCAGTATGCAATATCTTGGAAACTATGTATTGTTCAATAGTCAAATTCTGTTAACTGATTTGGATTTTTCATTTAACATTTTAGATGGCATCGGTAATCTTTTACACACTTGGGAGATGCAAGGCGCAGCGGGTAGCTCATCTTTTACTACTCCTTTCTTAAGCACTGAAGCTGGGGCGCTGACATCGTTAGCAGGTGGAACAGATATCGTTGCTAATGGCAATATTCAAACAGTCGGAAGTTTCTTTACAGCCGATGATGTATATACTCTGCAATTTAGAACTAACTTAGTGGCTGCTGCAGTACCTAACATATCTTCTATAGCCCTTCTAGGATTGGGGCTTGCTTGTTTAGGTTTAAGCCGCAAGAAATTAAAACGCTAACAAATCACGGCTAGAAAACCTTATTTCTAGAAGGTTAAACGTGACTTGAAAACAATTGGACAACTGCATTTGGGGTACATTGTTTTAATTAAATCCGAAGGTAAAATACCTTCGGATTTTTTTGCGTTTAATGGTCGTGAAACTTAGGGAAATTATATATTTAACAGTGATTTTCAATAAAATATACCCCTTTTAAATTTGCTCCATTTATACTCGAAAAGTCTAGGTGTTGATGTTTTTTGAAATTAAAGGTATAAACTAAGATTTAGATAATGGTCGGAAATGATCATGAATTACCACTTAGCCCAGTTTCGCGAGCAAGATAGTAGCCCTTTCGTTTTTCAAAGATTTTTCCTAAACCAACGGAATAATGCTAGTCATGAAAATTTTATATGAAGACTCGATGCCCTATGCCGAGCACTTTTTCTCACCCCTTGGTGATATTCAGTCATTCTCAAGTCAAACCTTAACACCAGAAGATCTTAAGGATATTGACGTTTTACTTGTTCGCTCAACAACTAAAGTAACCGAGCAATTACTCAGCAAAGCACAAAAACTGAAATATGTGGCCACTGCAACAGCGGGTTCTGATCATATTAACAAAATCATGTTGGCTGAAAAATCGATACCTTGGGGCAGTGCGGCAGGCTGCAATGCAATTGCGGTGGCAGAATATGTGTTGAGTTGTTTGGTAAACGAATATGCAGATAACCTAACCGCTTTGGCTGATAAAACGGTTGGTATCGTTGGGGCTGGGCATGTAGGCACGCAGTTAGATAAACGTTTACAAGTGCTGGGTATAAACACTAAGTTATGTGATCCTCCATTACAAAAAGCAGGGGATACTAGACGTTTTTATTCCTTCGATGAGATTTGTCAATGTGACATTATCAGCCTGCACGTTCCTTTTGTTGCTGAAGGAGACGATGTAACCCATCACATGTTTGATCTTAAGCGCTTGTCCGAGTTACATGACTCTCAATTATTAATCAATGCTTGTCGTGGTGAGGTCATTGATAACCAAGCCGCAAAAAGCCTATTACAAAGTGGTAAAGGCTTACGTCTAAATATGGATGTATGGGAAAATGAACCAGGGATTGATTTTGACTTGGTTCCCTACAGCCGCATTGCTACAGCCCACATTGCTGGACATACTATTGAAGGTAAAGCCAGAGGTACCTACATGCTGTATGAACAGTTGTGTAAACGATTTGACCTACCGCAAAAATTAAATTTTGAAAGTTGTCTGCCAGCGGCTGAAACGATTGAAATTAGAGGCCTTTGTGATAAAACCAAATTTGAGCAAGTCAGCGCTGCAATTCTTAGCACTTACGATGTTAAAATGGATAGTGACTCGTTCAAACAAGGTGTCAAATCAGCCGCAGACTTCGTTTATAGCCGAAAACACTATGCTATAAGAAGAGAATTTGCATCTGTAACCTTAAAAACTGGAAATTTAGACATTTCCGAGGCACTCTACGGCCTTGGTTTTAATACCATTGAAGAGTAAGCTGCGTGTTTGTTCACGATTCGCTTAATTTGATTATATTTTTTGGAGTAATGCACTAATGTCTCGCGCTTTTGATGTTGCTGTTTTAGGGGCAACTGGTTTAGTTGGTCAACACATGATTGAAATTCTCGAACAACGAGATTTTCCGGTTAATAAATTGTATCCATTGGCGAGCAGTCGCTCCGCGGGTGGTAAAGTGACCTTCAAGGGCAAAGAGATTACCGTGTTAGATGCAGATACATTCGACTGGTCGAGTGTTCAACTTGGTTTCTTCTCTGCTGGTGGCAGTGTTTCCGAAATTTTTGCACCTAAAGCGGCTGAAGCTGGCTGTGTGGTTATCGACAACACGTCGCATTTTCGCTACGAACCCGATATTCCATTGGTAGTACCTGAAGTGAACCCTCATGCATTGGCCGATTTTAGAAACCGCAATATTATTGCTAATCCTAATTGTTCAACTATTCAAATGATGGTGGCATTAAAGCCAATTCAAGATGCCGTTGGCATAGCTCGTATTAACGTGGCCACTTATCAATCTGTTTCTGGTGCCGGTAAGTCAGCTATGGAAGAATTAGCTAAACAAACTACCGATCTGCTAAGCGGCAGAGAGATAACACCTAAAGCCTTTAGTCGTCAAATCGCATTTAATGTAATCCCTCAAATTGATGTATTCATGGACAATGACTACACCAAAGAAGAAATGAAAATGGTCTGGGAAACGCAAAAAATAATGGGCGATGATTCTATTTTGGTCAACGCAACTGCGGTACGAGTACCTGTATTCTTTGGTCATGGTGAAGCTATACATTTAGAAACCCATTCACCTTTGGATGCTGAAGATGCTAAAAGACTATTAGCTGAAGCGCCTGGTGTGAAATTGATGGAGAATCCAGAAGACTTCCCAACTCAAGTTGGCGATGCTAGTGGCCATGATGAAACATTCGTTGGTCGAGTAAGAAACGATATCTCTCATCCAAATGGCTTAAACATGTGGGTAGTGTCTGACAACGTAAGAAAAGGCGCTGCATTAAACAGTGTTCAGATAGCCGAAGTGCTTGTCCGAGATTACATGTAATAAGATTAATATTGATGAAAGGTCAGACTGACGTCTGGCCTTTTTTTTGATTTATTTTTAGTAATCAACCGCTATGCCGATAACCAAAAGTAAGTATCTAGAAAAATGGCAAGTTTGGGTTGTTAAAACAGCAAAAAACAGCGATATGGCGCTTAATTTTCTATCTATGTAGATCATCCATCTTATGTGGTTTATATTTGTATTAATCGATATTTATTGATCACTATTTTTGAATCAACTTAGTATGGAATGAGTTTTGCTTGATACTCATTTTATAGAGCTCTAATTTTAACTGCACAGTAATAAAGGTTGATTAGAGATAAAACTTCACAATTAGTTTTTATGGAATTGTTCACATCTAGGTGAGCAAAAAATAATAATTATTACAGGGCGACGACTTAATTATATGAATGTGCGACAGGTAGCGTTTTTACTATTTGCCAGCGTAGGACTTTGGTCTATTAGCGCCACTACTGATGCCCAACAATTACAAATTAGAGGGCCCAAAAGTAACACTGCAGAGCTCTCTGGAACTACCTATGGTCCAGTGGTACCTGAAGATACGTTATGGCGAATCGCCAGTAGGTACCGTCAGAATAAGAACCTTTCTGTATACCAAGTTATGCAGGCGATTTATCAGCTCAACCCTGATGCCTTTGAAGATCAAAACTTCAACCACCTAGTTGATGGCAGTATCCTGCAACTCCCTTCTGAACGTTATGTGGCGAGAATAGACCCTAAAGTTGCTCAGATGAAAGCCGAGCAAGACGATAGCGCATGGCAAGCTTTCAGCAAAGGTGAAACCGATAAAGTCGTGGTTCGACGTTCAAAAGAAGCAGCCAGTAAAGATGACTTATCGGAAACCAAACAGGTTATAGAAGATAAATTAAGTGCTCTTGATGCGGAACAAAATCGCCAGTTTACGGCAATTCGGCAGCAATTTGCCGAATCAATTGAAAGCGTGCAAAGCTTACTTAATGAAAACCGCAAACTAGTTGAGCGTTTAGATACAGTCGATACCGAAATTAGCAGTTTGCGTGGGCGTGTTGATGAAGAATTACAAGTGCAAATGGACCAGATGCTGGCATTGCAAAACGAACTTTTAGCGATTTCCCGTGAAGCAGAAAACCAGCGTAAAGCTGAGCTGGAAAAAAATAGTTTCGCTTGGCTAACCGACCCGCTGTTTTTAATTTTTCTTTCAGTACTTTTGACCATTAGTTTACTCGGCGCATTGGCAATGTGGTTAATTCGTCGCAAGCGCACTGAAGCTGAAACTGACGCCATACTAGATGAAAATCACGCTGCGATATTGGAGCAAAGTGATGAAATGGATGATCTGGCTGATGCCCTAACCAATGAATTAAGCGAAGAACTAGATGATAGCGACGATGACGACTTATTTGGCGATGACGATCTCTTAGATGATGTTTTGGCCGAAGAGTTAGAAGAGTCTTTAGATGCAGACAGTGACGACAATTTCGAAGCCTTTGATGATTTGGATGATGAAAGTCTAGATCCAGTGATAGAAGAGTCGACCGATGATATTGCAAAGGAAGACAACCCGCTTGAAGACGATCTAGATAATTTATTTGATGAAGAAGAAGACTTACTTGCTGATATTGGTGATGAATTAGGCGAAAGCGACAGTTTAGCAGAAGCAAAAAGCGATGACGTGCTAGCTGATGATGAATTGGATTTGTCGGAATCTAACCTTGATGTCAGTGCTGATGACGAGTTAAGCGAAGAAATAGCTGATTTAGATATTGATACGTCAGAAAACGACGTTGAGCAAATCGATTCAGATTCCAAAGCCGCAGATCTGGATGCGGAATCAAGCCCTTCAATTTCAGCCCCAGACATTGATGATGAGCCCGACAAACCAGAAATCAGTATCGATGAATTGCTCGAACAGCCACTAGCAGAAGAAGATGGCGATTCAATTATTTCTGATAACTCAGATTTAATGAATGAGGAAATGCTGCAGAGTATTGATAAAGAAATTCATCAACAGAATGCCCAACTGGATAATATTACTGATGAGTTGCTCAATGAAATAGAGCAACTGGAGCAAATGGGCGGGATGCTCGAGGAACAGCCAGAAACGCCTGCGGATGACGAGTCGACTGAAAGTCAGATGGGAATTCAGGAATTAGATTCACTGTCGGAGAGCATTGAAGATGACGATGATATCAGCGTTGATGTTGACGATGGTGAAGAGCTCGATATTGCGGATGAGCTGTTTGATGCGATCGAAGATAGTGAAACAGAAGCTGATGTTGACAGCGAAATTGAAACCTCTGCAGAGGTTCAACCTACAGAAGACCTAGATGCAGGTATATCCAACGACAATCAAATCGATGAAAATCAAAATATTGTTGATGTTGATGACATCGACGATTTACTAAATCAACAAAGTGTTGATAACAGCAGTGTAGAATCTCTGTCTGCAGACGAACTTTTAGCCGAAATTGAAGCTGATAAACAACAACCTGCGGACGAAGCCGTCATACCTGAAACCGATGCTCAAGGCCAGTCTGAAGAGCCTGTTGTTGAGCAGTCTCAACAAGATATAAATGTAAAAAGTGAAGACGTAGAGCAAGTTCAAGACGTCGAAGAGGCTCAAGAAGTCGAACAAGTTCAAGATATCGAGGAAGCTTTAGATGTTGTAGAAGAACAACAAGACCTTGAAGAGACAGAGCACGCTGAAGAAGATTTAACTGCCGAACAAAGTAGCGAGAGCGATACCGACATAAATAAAGCCGAAAATCACGGCATCGAAGATCTCGACAAGGCGCTAGATGAATTTGAGCAAGAAGTGGTATCTGAAGCCACAAGTTTTGATGTTGAGTTAGATGATGAAACCTTAAGCTCCGCAAGCGAAGATCTGGATGATATGCAATTAGAGCAGATTATCCCGCCAGAGAAAGATGACGATATAGAGAAAGTATTATCGGGTTTTGATGAAGAGATCCCAAGTATTGATGATATTGATAGTTTGACGGGTGAGGATTCGGATGGTTTTGATGATGCCGATTTAGACGAAGCTCTCAAAGCATTTGATGAAGGCTATCTAGACGAGCAAGACACCCAGACGGAAAAACAACCATCTGAAAAGCGTGAAAATGTAGAGTTAGATGATTTACCAGGGTTAGGTGATTGGTTGTCCTCTGATGATGCAGAAGAAACGAACTCCCTTGATGAGCTAGAGAATACAAGCTTTGATGAGTTGCTCGATAGTCTTGATTCAAGCGAAATGGACGCACCGGAAAATTCACCGATTGTTGATAAAGATCCATTAGCCAACATTGATAGTGGTTTGGATTTCGACGCACTTCTAAATGATATAGATGATGCGCCAGGGCAAACCAAAGAAACAGTAACTGAGGAAAAATCAGAAGACGATTTTCTAGATGTGGATGATTTAATCAACGAAAGTATCGAGGCCGAAGGGACCCTTGATATTGACAAGGAACTTAATCTTGCTGCAGCCTTCGAATCTTACGAAGGTTTTGGTGAAGCCGACGAAGTGGATGTTGACTCAGACAACGGCATTGGTGCTAAGTTAGATTTGGCCCAAGCCTATTTGGAAACTGACGATATTGACTCAGCTAAAGAGTTGTTGGAAGAAGTATTACAAAAAGGAGACCAAACACAGCAAGAGGAAGCTAAAGAGCTACTGGAAAAACTTGCTTAAAGTCTTCACCAAGTGAATTATTGGCCTTGTTGACGAACTGCCGTATTGGTTATTAAGACAACGACGGTAATCGGTGAAGGTTGATTATTCTTTTGTACTGTTAGCGCTACTTATCCGATGTTCTTTACACTAGCAGCCAAATTGTATTGCTTCAATCATCGGCTGCATTGAAATAGAGTAGGCTCAGTTCTTTCTTACCCTAAAAAATAAATTCAAATATCAATGGCTTAAAAGGTAACTGCTTAAAATACTGAGTAATCAACTCAATGATTTCAATGTGGAAATATGTTTTGTAATCAAAGTTACTCTATTTTTTACTCTCTTCGATGAGGATGTTTTTGAGATTATCAAAGCTCTCTCTATGCGCCTCAAATATTGCTAACTGACCTTCGAAAGCGCCTTTGTAGAGGCTAATTGCAACAATAAGATCTGCTCTAGAGCCTGACGAGGAAATTGCTTCATCCATTGGTAAAACGTCGATCAATGAACTCAACCGCACTAACGAAACGAGATAGGGCCTTGTCCATTCTCGATTAGCTTGATTTGCATGAATAAAATAATCTGTTAAAGAGGCGTGATAAACAAGTTTAGCGCGCAAAGTTTCGTTATTTAAAACACTCATATCGCCGTTAGTAACAAGCTGCTGGTAGGTTTCTGACTGGCCTTCTGGGCGGGGTAAAGAAAATGCAGTTTCAAAAAAACGTTGCATCAGTTCAATATCAGCACCATTAGGGTAATTGAGAATTTGCTGTTCAAACTCTTCTACAATTGGCGTATTTGATTTAATGAATTCAATAGCCTCGACAGTATCGTTCTCAAGCATTGTAAAGTCGGAGTGCAAACGAGTAATGATTTGTAACTCACGTTTGCTGTCTTTGCGTGCTTCATTCCAACTTGTTATTTGAAAAGCAATCAAAATACCTGCAACTACAATAAAAAAGTCGATTGCTACAGCGAACCAATCTTGTGCTTTAACGTGTTTTGAAATTCTTCTCAATAACATGTCGAGTCCCTACGTTTGTGTTCAACAAGCTTAGCATACTATTAAACCTTGTATATGGCACTCAGGTTCGCTTTGGTGGTAGTGACCTTAAACAAATTGCATCGTTAAAACGCGTTAAAATCGGTAGTTTTAAGTTCCAGTGCGGCCGTTATCAAATAGTAATTTTGAATATTTATTGTGTGTTATCGACTATGATTTGGAAACTTAACCTATCTTTCAATCTACTATTTACAAACATGCTATGAAAAGTAATGTAAATTTCATTACAATGTCGCAATTTTTAGCATTGAATAGCGCAAATAATGCGTTTAGTGGAATTCAGAACTTTTAAACAAGGGCCTCAGTGGAACAACAACAAACAAATCGAATCGCATTAGGGATTGAATACGATGGCAGCAATTATTATGGCTGGCAAAGACAATCTCAAGTCACTAGTGTGCAATTGCATTTAGAAAAAGCCTTGAGCAAAGTTGCAAATCATCCTGTCGCTGTATTATGTGCTGGCAGAACAGATGCTGGGGTTCACGCTACTGGTCAAGTAGTGCATTTCGAAACACCTGCTTTTCGACCAGAAAGAAGTTGGACATTAGGGGTGAATACGCATTTGCCCAAAGATATTGCTGTCAAATGGGCGAAGCAAGTGAGTCCCGATTTTCACGCGCGTTTTTCTGCGGTAGGACGACGCTATCGTTATATTATTTATAACAATCCATTTCGCCCAGCAATACTGGCAGGTGGCTTGACACATATGTATACTGAACTTGACCATCAAAAAATGCATGAAGCAGCACAATGTTTGGTGGGAGAGCATGATTTTAGTGCATTCAGAGCCTCGTTATGCCAAGCTAATTCGCCAGTGCGTAGGCTTGAACATATTCAGGTTACACGACGCGGTCAATACATTATGATTGATGTGCAAGCAAACGCATTTTTGCATCATATGGTACGAAATATTACCGGCAGTCTTGCCGTAATAGGCAGTGGTGAGCAACCGGTTGAATGGATGAAAAAATTGCTTGATCAAAAAGACAGGGCTAAGGCAGGGGCTACGGCT
Source organism: Aliiglaciecola sp. NS0011-25 (assembly GCF_040370605.1). NCBI lineage: Bacteria > Pseudomonadati > Pseudomonadota > Gammaproteobacteria > Alteromonadales > Alteromonadaceae > Aliiglaciecola > Aliiglaciecola sp. NS0011-25. Next base: position 124,345 of record NZ_BAABWR010000012.1, on the reverse strand, counting down.
AAACCAAATGGCTTGTATTTAGTTGATGTACTTTATCCTGAGCATTTTGGGATTCCTGAGATTCCATTAGGTCCGGCATTTTTCTGAGTGTCATTCGATCAATCGGAATCAGTGTTACTACTTCTTAGACCAGTTTTGTTTTCTTCCCAAGACTAAACTATGTTTTAATGGCGAGAATAGATATTTTACGTCGATAAGATGTCGATAATGCGATATTAATCATGATTTTGGCGAAAATAGCAGCATATACAGCGCAAATTTTTGCAATTAGGATGAATTGAATGAGTTGGATACAAAAAATACTACCGCGAACCCAGTCCTCTATTAAAAGTAATGTGCCTGAGGGGATTTGGACTAAATGTGGATCTTGTGGAGCGGTTTTATATAAAACCGAATTAGAGAAGCAGCTTGAAGTGTGCCCTAAATGTGATCACCACATGCGCATCACGGCTCGAGCAAGAATTAACTCCTTTTTAGATCAGGCCGATCGAAAAGAAATCGGAGAAGATTTAGAGCCTCAAGATGTATTGAAATTCAAAGACTCTAAACGTTATAAAGATCGCCTAGCCGCCGCTCAAAAAGCAACCAAAGAAAAAGACGCTTTGATTGTTATGCAAGGCAAATTGAAAGGCATGCCAGTAGTTTGTGCCGCATTTGAATTCTCATTTATGGGTGGCTCCATGGCCTCGGTTGTTGGCGCTCGTTTTGTCAAAGCAGTAGAAGCTTGTTTAGAACATAATATGCCATTGGTGTGCTATTCAACCAGTGGTGGCGCGCGTATGCAGGAAGCATTATTTTCCTTGATGCAAATGGCTAAAACCAGTGCAGCTTTAGCGCGAATGAGTAAAAAAGGCTTACCCTATATATCAGTTTTAACTGATCCTACTATGGGTGGAGTTTCCGCCAGTTTGGCTATGTTAGGTGATATTAATATCGCTGAGCCTAAAGCATTAATCGGATTCGCAGGTCCAAGAGTTATTGAGCAGACCGTACGTGAAACTTTACCTGATGGTTTCCAACGCAGTGAATTTTTAGTGGAGAAGGGCGCTATCGATATGATTGTTGACCGTCGCCAGATGCGTGACAAAATCTACGATTTATTGAAAAAGCTACATACACAGCCCCATTAATGTCAAATAACACATCTACAGAAGACCAGAACAAGCCTAGTTTGTCCTGGTCTCTTTCTACTTGGCTAGATTATTTACAAGCCATCCATAGCAAATCTATCGATATGGGTCTTGCCCGAACCCAGCAAGTCTATGAGCGTTTGAATTTAGATTTTTCAAACAGTTCTGTGGTGACTGTTGCCGGAACTAATGGCAAAGGCACAACTTGTCGAATGATTGAGATGGGGTTACGCATGCAACAACAAACTGTTGCCGTGTATAGTTCACCGCATATTATTGATTACACAGAGCGAGTGCGCATTAACGGCTTGATGCTAAGCGAACAAGAGCATGTGAATGCGTTTATGCAAGTAGAGCATGCTCGAGGTGCTATTTCGCTTACCTATTTTGAGTTTGCTACCTTAGCTGCGCTAGTGTTAATTGCCAATCAGCAACCAGACTTTGTGGTGTTGGAAGTTGGTTTAGGCGGTCGTTTGGATGCGGTTAATATAGTTGATCCCAATCTCGCTGTAATTACAAGTATTGCCCTTGACCACCAAGATTGGCTAGGGGATACCCGAGAGCTTATTGCTACAGAAAAAGCCGGCATAATGCGTCCCAAGGTTCCTGTAGTTGTAGGCGAGCCAGTGCCGCCAGAAACACTGTTAATAGCGGTTGATAAAATGCAAGCGCAACCATCTTGGCAAGGAAAAGAGTTTGGCTTTGAGGATTGTGATACAAGTTGGTGTTGGTATAATCAGTCAGTCCAATTTAGTGATTTATCAATTCCATTGATCCCAATGCAAAACGCGTCAACGGCGTTGCAAGTATTGAGTTTGTTAGGGCATTTACCTCGCAATCAAGATGAGGTCAACGAACTCATCGAAAAATCGAGCTTACCTGGGCGCTTTGAAGAGATTAGTCAGCAGCCTAAGATCATTGTTGACGTCGCCCATAATCCGCAAGCAACCGAGTTATTGGCCGCACGAATTGGACGAATGAAATACACGCAATTGCATCTGGTTGTGGCTATGTTGGAAGATAAAGATATCGCCGGTAGTTTTTTACCACTTGAATCGCTGAAAGCCAATTGGTATGTTGCGTCTCTTAATGTGCCTCGCGGCGCAAAGAGTAAACAATTAAAAACAGTGCTCACTGAATCACAAAAAGTGGTAGAGTTTGAGCATGTTTCTGATGCGCTACTTGCAGCAACGAAAAATGCTGGAAATGATGATTTGATCATTGTGTTTGGTTCATTTTTCACGGTAAGCGAAGTGTTGCAAGCATCTTAATTCGACTGAATAAATATACGATGCTACTGGTCTAAAAGAGGAAAAGTCTTGTCTTCAGCACTACAAAACCGATTGGTGGGCACCATTATAGTCGTTGCATTAGCAGTGATTTTTCTGCCTGATTTGCTCGATGGTGAAAAACAAACTAGCCAAGATCTATTTGAATCAATACCAGATCAACCTAAAATGCGTGAACTTAATGAAACGCAAGATTTCCCTCTCGAGCAAGTCGAACAAGAAGTAAATCGCAAGGTTGAAATTGTACCTGACGTAGCAATCGACGATTTTGAGATTAACCAAAATGAAGATAACAACGAGCTGGCATCGCGCCAAGACTCGCCGGTTAATGATTCATCTTCTCAAAAAACTGAAAATAAAAAAATTACCCCGAGCGAAATAGATCACCCGATTGAAGACAAAGTAGAAGTCAATCCCGGTAAAATGGACAATCGTTTACTAGCCAAAGCAGGTTGGGTTGTTCAATTAGGTGTGTTTCGTCATCAAAAAAATGTCAGCGAATTGCTTAGTACACTGCGAAATGCAGGTTATCAAGCATTCAGTCGACCAGTTCAAACGAGCACTGGTGAGTTAACAAAAGTGTTTGTTGGACCTGAGTTAAATAAAGAAAAACTGCAAAAAGCGGTTCCACATCTTCGCGAATTGACTAAGTTGCAGGGTCGAGTAACACCATTCACAGTGAAATGAATACTAGAAATATATGCTATCTCTGATAGAATGCGCGCGATTTTAACGAACCAACAATTAATATGACCGGGTCATTATGAATTGGATAGATTTCACCATCATTGGCGTTATCGCTGTCTCCACCATTATAAGTTTGGTACGGGGATTTATTAAAGAAGCTATCTCTTTAGCTATTTGGTTCGCCGCTTTTTTTATTGCTAGCCAATTTTATGAATACCTTGCCGTCTACATGACTAAATTTGATGATCAGATGGTCAGAAATGGGGTGTCCATAGCGATTTTGTTTGCCAGTACGCTGATTCTAGGCGGATTGATAAATTACTTAATTGCGCGCTTAGTACAGTTTACTGGACTCACAGGTACCGACAGAGCCCTTGGCTCAGTTTTTGGTATTATCCGTGGCATTCTGATTGTGAGTGCTGCTTTGTTCTTCTTAGATACCTTCACTACTGCTTCCGAGTCATCTTGGTGGATAGAGTCAGTATTAGTTCCTGAATTCACTCCCATTATTGAGTGGTTTTTTAGTTTTATACAAAATAACTCCAGTTTTTTAACGCCGAATAAATAGGTAAATTGCATGTGTGGTATTGTCGGAATTGTTGGAAAGAGTGCAGTAAGTCAAGCACTTTATGACGCGTTAACTGTTCTTCAGCATCGTGGGCAAGATGCCGCAGGGATCATGACTATAGATGATAAAATGTTTCATCTAAGAAAAGCGAATGGATTGGTGCGAGATGTATTTCACAACCGCCATATGCAACGTTTAACAGGCCAATTTGGTATTGGTCATGTGCGTTACCCCACTGCAGGGTCTTCAAGCTCAGCAGAGGCCCAACCGTTTTACGTCAACTCGCCATTTGGAATTGCTTTTGCACACAATGGGAATTTAACCAATGCCCATGATTTGCAAGATGAAGTATTCCGTATTGCCAGACGACATATCAATACGACGTCTGATTCAGAACTTTTATTAAATATTTTTGCCCATGAATTACAACAATGTGCGGGTTTAACCTTAACCCCTGAAGAGGTTTTCACCACGGTTGCCAATGTGCACAAGAAGATTCGTGGCGCTTATGCTGTGGTTGCTGCGATTATCGGCAATGGCATGGTTGCGTTTCGAGACCCATATGGCATACGTCCTCTTGCTTTAGGTAAGCGTAAAACTGAGCAGGGTGATGAATATATGGTTGCATCCGAAAGTGTTGCTCTAGATGCCGTAGGTTTTACGTTTATTCGTGATGTCGCACCAGGCGAAGCAATATATGTGACTGAAGAAGGTGAATTATTTACTAAACAGTGCGCGCAAAACCCTAAAAATATTCCCTGTATTTTCGAATTTGTTTACTTCGCAAGACCTGATTCCTTTATCGATGGAATATCAGTATATGCCTCGCGGGTGAATATGGGTAAAAAACTAGGTCAGAAAATAGCCAAAGAATGGGCTGATTTAGATATTGATGTGGTTATTCCTATTCCGGAAACGTCTTCCGATGTAGCGTTGCAAATTGCTATAGAGTTGGACTTACCTTACCGTCAAGGCTACGTAAAGAACCGTTATATCGGTCGTACTTTTATCATGCCAGGTCAAACGCTTAGACGTAAGTCGGTGCGACGTAAACTTAACGCCATTAAATCAGAATTTAAAGACAAAAATGTTCTTCTGGTTGATGATTCAATTGTACGCGGCACTACATCTGAACAGATTATTGAAATGGCCCGTGAATCAGGTGCCAAGAAGGTGTATTTCGCGTCAGCTGCGCCAGAGATTCGTTTTCCAAATGTTTATGGTATTGATATGCCAAGTGCAAATGAATTGATCGCTTACGGCCGCGATATCGACGAAATTAGTGAGTTAATTAAAGCTGATGGGCTGATTTTCCAAGATATTCAAGATCTAGTTGAAGCGGTTAGTGCTGAGAATCCTGCCATTACTCGTTTTGAAACGTCTGTATTTGATGGTGAGTACATAACTGGTGATATTGACCAAGCTTATTTAGAGAGAGTTGATGGGGCCCGTTCTGAAGGGGCTAAAAAATCAATGATACAAACTGAATTAAGTAATTTGGAAATGCACAATATTGATTCGGATAATGACGATTAAGCCTATATTTAATCACTGTGATTAAATTTGCGGTTTATCGTTGATTTACATTAAGTGAGGCTCAGGCCTCACTTTTTATTTCAGCCTTGTAAACCCGTTACTGCTATTTTGAGCACGTTAAAAGCATCCCTTGGAATTGTGAATTATATCGGCCAGCCACCAAGGGCTTTCCATCTATTGACCATAAAACAAAATAACTCGGCGGTTTTCATCGTATCGTAAAGTGCTGAGTGGGCTTCTCTTTGGTCAAATTCGATTTGTGCCGCTTCACAGGCCTTAACCAGCACCGTCTGACCTAAGGTTAAACCGGCTAAACTGGTGGTATCAAATGATACAAAAGGATGGAAAGGAGTGCGTTTAATATTACACCTTTCAATGGCTGCATTCACAAAGCCTTGGTCGAATGATGCATTGTGGGCAACAATCACTGAGCGTTGGCATTCCGCTGCTTTTTGTTCTTTTCGGATCTCTTTGCACAAATTTTTAATTGCTTCAGATTCATCAATCGCGCCTCGTAATGCACAATAAGGATCAATACCGTTAAAGTCCAAAGCGGCTTGTTCGAGGTTTGCGCCCTCGAAAGGGTTAATATGGTAATGGAACGTTTTATCTATCTGAATGTCTCCAGAAGCTGTCATTTTCAATGTCACTGCTGCTAATTCTAATAAAGCATCAGTTTGCGCATTGAATCCAGCTGTTTCAACATCAATGACGACTGGGAAATACCCTCTAAATCGTTGGTTCAACAGGTGAATTGGATCTGACATGATAACCTTATTAATCGACAACATAGCTTGCTATTATGTCAACCTTTAAAGCCTTGTACCAGTTCAGTTGTGAATATGTTTAGGCGCATTTGCATTTGATAGGTCTAGTTGGTTATTATCCGTACACAACGGGTGATTAAACTTTTTGTTTCTAGTGTCGATATCTATAATGGATAAACACTATTTACTGGATTTCTGTCTGATATGAAAAAGTGCGCGATTTTTTTGGGCTTAACCCTCAGCTTTGCTAGCCAAGCTAGCTTGCGTCATTATGCAGCGCCAGTTGAGGATTCTCAGTGGCAAGTCAGTCAAAAAAGTCGCTTGCAATGTACTTTGAGTCACCAACTTCCTGGTTATGGAGAAGCTGCTTTTTACAGCACGGCTTCTAAGCAACTGAATATGGAATTTGAGTTGCAGATGTTAAGGTTACCAAACACCTATTCTGTTGCCTCCGTTTATTCAGTCCCACCCAAATGGATGCCAGGACAAATGCAGCGTGAAATTGCGCAAATGCCAATTCGCAAACAATACAATAGTGATTTACCGCAAAAAGCCGCTTGGACAATGTTAACTGAATTGGAAAAAGGTTTTTGGCCAACACTATATTATCAAGATTGGTATAGTGACTTCGATCGTATCGCTGTGGGTTTAAATGCCAGTAACTTTTCGAAACCCTATGTTGAGTTCGCTGAGTGTGTCGCTAATTTATTACCTTTTGCATTTGAAGATATTGCATACACAGTGCTAAGTTACAACAGCAATAGTACAGACTTAACCAAATACTCTAAAAAACGCCTACAAATGATCGGGGACTATTTAAAAGAAGATACAGATCTTGAGCTGGTTTTGTTAGATGGATACTCAGATAGTTATGGTGGTCGTTGGAACAACGAACAATTATCTATTCGTCGAGCAGAGGAAATTAAGGCGTACTTCACAGAGATGGGTGTTGATCCTGATCGCATAGAGGTCACCGGACACGGCGAACGTCGTCATGCGGCGACCAATACGAATAAGATGTCTCGTGCTAAAAATCGTCGAGTCATCATTCGAATGGCTAAACCCTAAATTCACAAAGCTCGCAATCGCGAGCTTGTTAGTTTTTACTAGTGACTCTAGAGCAATATCATCGCTTTTCTAAGTAATTTTCCAGCACATCGGTAAAGTCGGTAAATAAACCATCTACTTTTAAATCTTCGAATAGGATGTCTAGCACCTGTTGCGAAGAATACTTGGCTGGGAGGTCGTCTTTTCTAAATGTATAAGGATGAATTAGCAGCCCTGCTTGATGGGCATTGGCTAGTAAACTAGTTGGTGTTTTATTCGCAAAATCAAATAGTTGTGGAATCCATGGCCCAATACCTTGGGCTACTTTTGCAATTTCTTTGAGACCTTGTGCGGATTTCAAATATTCATAGTCAGAATTCGACTCTTGCCAACTGTTTTCAGCAATAAGCTGAATTAACTTCACCTTGGCATTTAACTCGTTCCTAAGACGCTGTGTTTCTGCGAAGTCAAAGCATTGCACATAAACATGGCTGTCTTGGTTATCCAAACCGTATTTACGCAGGATATTCAGGGTGATTTGACTTAAGTCCGCTCCGTGAGTTTGGTGCCAAAGGGGCGATTTGATTTCCACATAAAGACCCACATCTCGCTTAAATTGCCGATTAAGTTGTTGAATCAAATTAATTTGTTGTTCAAATGTGGCGATCTTGAATGGTGACTGTCCATGATAACGTTGGGGGTAAACCTGTTCGCCTTTTTGGGTTGTACGTTCATGTACATTTAAGGTTTGCAATTCTTCTAGGGTGAAGTCAAACGCATAATATCGACCATCAGTCCGATGACGTTTAGGAAAGACTTGTTCGACGTTGGTCACGGTTTCCAAGTGAATATCATGCAATACCACCGGGATTAAGTCTTTACTTAAGACCAAATCTTGTTCTATAAAGTCCGCCCCTTGGGAAAATGCGAGGACGGCGGCTTCTATGGTATGCTCTGGTAAATACCCAGAAGCTCCGCGGTGGGCGATAACCGTTGGCTTAGCATAAAGTTGCGTACCAAACAGGCACAACCACATTAACAACGGAAATTTGTACGACATACCTTCCTACCTCTGTTTCATTTGCACAAATAATTATGACAACAATAACACTCACATATGAAGGTTCAGTGAATATTGTCACAAATCCCAATAAGGAATATCGCCAAAATACGCTGTAAAATAGTCAATAAACACGCGTACTTTTGGCGCTAGTAGTCGTGAACTCGGAAAAACCGCCCATATGTCTGTTTCTGATAATAGCGGGTAATTGGATAAGACAGGAACAAGGGTTTTCTCTTTTAAATGTTGGTAAACGCTCCATGTGGAAGCAACGGTAATGCCTAATCCATTTACACTGGCGTCTCTTGTGGCCTCACCATTATCAGTAGTAAACCTGCTAATCACTTTAATCGTTTGAGTAGTACCGTCAGTTTGGAAATGCCAGTTATCTAAACCGACCAAGGTAATACAACTGTGCGCTTGCAAATCATCGGGAGTCGCTGGCGCACCATACTCGGCAATGTAATCGGGTGATGCACAGACGATCCGTTTATCTGTCGCTAATTTCTTGGCAATCAGGCTAGAGTCTTTTAATGAGGCGTCTCTAATTGCAATATCAAAGCCGCCTTCAACCAGATCGACTATGCTATCGGAAAGTCGAAGATCAATATCTATATCTGGGTAGTGTTTGAGAAAGCCGGCCAGAGCAGGCACTAGATGCATACGTCCAAATGAAGCGGGTGCGGTAATTCGCAACCTTCCCTGGGGAGTCACTTTGCCAATGCCCACGGATGCCATAGCCGATTCCACACTCATCAATACGTTTTCAGCATGGGGTAAAAAGGTTCTACCTTCTTCTGTTAATGATACTTTGCGAGTTGTTCTGTGGATCAGCCGAGTGCCTAAACTTTCTTCAAGTTTACTGATGTAGTTGCTCGATACTGCAGGGGATAGGTGAAGTTCATTACCTGCGGCACTGATATTGTTCAATGCCGCTATGCGTACAAATAATTTCAAATGATCTAAATTCATGTTCTTTGTTCTCCTCGATAAATACTATTATCAATAAAATTTATTATCAATAAAATGTATAAAGTCATTTAATATTTTCGGCTATTATCAATTTGTAGGTGGTTGCATATACTGATTTCATCAAATCAATAAGGAGTCAAGAATATGAAAGCAATGATAATAAATGCCTATGGTAGCAGCGACGTTTTCGAAGCAGCCGAGGTGGCTAAACCTGAGGTTAAGTCTGGTCATGTACTGGTTAAGATTGCCGCTACTAGTGTCAATACAGTTGATACTATGCTGCGTCAAATGGGCGCTGAACTACCTATTTCCCCGCCACTTCCGGCCATTTTAGGAATGGACTTCGCCGGCACAGTGGAAGCCGTAGGTGAAGGGGTTAGCGAGTATCAAGTAGGAGATGAAGTATACGGTTGTGCTGGTGGCTTGGCTGATTTACTCGGTACCTTAGCAGAATACATTGTAGCGGACGCTAATTTGATTGCCCCTAAAGCAAAAAATGTTTCAATGCGCGAAGCAGCTGCGATTCCTTTGTGCGGCATAACCGCTTACGAAGGCTTAAAACGCGCTGGTGTAAAACCTGATCAAACCGTTTTGGTTCATGGCGGCTCAGGTGGTGTAGGACACATCGCGTTGCAATTGGCCAACTATTTTGGGGCTAAGGTCTTTTCGACTGGCGGTGGGCAATCTCAATTAAACTTGATTGAAAAGCTTGGTGCAATCGCAATAAATTATAAAACAGAAAAAGTAGAAGATTACGTTGCTAAACACACTGATAACGCTGGTTTTGATGTGGTTTTTGATTCTGTAGGTGGCGCCAATATGCTCAACTCATTTAAAGCTGCCGCATTAAATGGTCAGGTGTCCACTACGGTTTCCATGGTTGAATTGGACTTAACCGAAGCGCATTTTAAAGGGTTGTCTTTGCACGTGGTATTTATGCTTATTCCAATGTTGTATAACTACAAGCGCGCTGAACACAGTCTTATTCTTAAAGAGCTTACTAAAATAATTGAAGCTGAAAAGTTAATACCTGTGTTAAATGAAAATCACTACAGCCTTGATCAAGCTAGCCAAGCCCATGATAGATTAGCCAGTGGCAAAGGGTTAGGCAAAGTGGTTATTGAAATCTAGTATTCACTTTAAACTGAATTCAGGCTAAAACGCTTTAGCCTGAATTTTGCAATTCGTTTGACTAACCTAAGGCTGCCATGCCAACGCTGTCTTAAGCTAATTCTAGGCTTAAGCTACGAGAATATGGGTTAAATCGTCATGCTGCGCTGAATTTCACTTTTGGCCGCTAAAGCGACATTTAGGAAAGCATTCACAGTCGCGCTAGGGTTATTCTGTTTGAATTGAATTTGCAGGGGAATTTGTGTGTCGACATTTTCCAGTGCAATAAAATGGCAGCCTCGGCTATACAATTTACTAACACAAAATGGTGCGATCGCCACCCCTAAACCTGCAGCCACTTCTGTCACTAAGGTTTGCATATGCTTTGGTTGACTTATGATATCCGGTGAAAATCCGGCTTGTTTGCACAGGATGATAGTTTCATCAAAGAGCCCAAGGGCCTCATCACGATTGAAAATAATAAATTGTTCAGTCTTTAACTTAGCCAGCTCAACCTGTTTAGCACCTGCAAGAGCATGGCTTTGGCTGACTAGTGCAACGAATTTGTCGATATAAATATCGTGACGAATAAACTCATCAGCAATTGGCGTGGGCAGGGGCCTTGAAAATGCAATATCGATTTTATCTTGCTTAAAGGCTTCAATTTGTTCCGTTGCTGTCATTTCAAATAGGCTAACATGGACTTCAGGAAACTGGGATTTGTAGGTTCGGATCAAAGTGGCCATAAATGATAAACAAGCTGAGCTTAAGTGAGCAATATTCAGTGTACCCACTTTTCCACTGTGGGCACGCTTAACCTGGCTTTTTGCCTTATCTGTAAGGGTTAGAATCGCGCTAGCATCTGTTAACAGCTGCTCACCGGCTGGGGTTATCACGACATCTCGAGAGTTTCGATTAAATAACCTTACCCCAAGCTCCGCCTCTAATGCAGAAATATGTCGGCTAATGGCCGGTTGTACAGTATGTAACTCTCGCGCAGCTTCTGAAAAGCTTTTGTGTTTAGCCACAGTTATAAAGCTTTTTAATGTTTTTATGTCCACGATTGCCCCCAAGTTTACTTATATATAAAATCTGTATAGATTCCATAAAATGTTATCATTTTTGTTATTAATAAATAAGCCCTATGCTGGCGCTATGATTTATTTACCTGACATAAAATATGACTCATTCGGAGCCAGAGCAGTTGTTAAGTCCCTTTATGCTACTGCTAATGACCACAGCCATTGCCTCAACAGCCGCAAACTTGTATTACAGTCAACCAATTTTGCCGCTAATCGCCAATGAGTTTAATTTAAGTGATTCGCAACTTGGCAGTGTTCCAGGATTAACCCAACTGGGTTATGCCTTTGCTTTATTGTTTATATCCCCACTCGGTGATTCAGTCGTGCGGCGGCAACTAATAGGTATACTATCCTGCGTGCTAGTGTTTGCTTGTGGAATGGCAGTGTGGGCACCTAACATCACAATACTGTTAATCGCAGTGTTTTTAATTGGTGCCAGTGCCAATATTACTCAGCAGTTAATTCCTTTTGCCGCCTCAATGGTGTCTATGGAAAACAAAGGTACAACCCTTGGCACATTAATGATGGGATTAACCATTGGTATTTTACTGTCTAGAACCTTAAGTGGATTGGTCGGGGAGCTGTTGGGTTGGCGCAGTGTATTCGTTATGTCAGCGTTATTGGCCGCCTTACTTGGTGTTTTGCTTTGGGTATTTTTGCCGTCAAATAAACCCCAAGCATCGCTGCGCTATTGGCCATTAATAAAAAGTACCTTGAGCCTATTTTGCCAGCATAAATCACTGCAGCTGTTTACCTTTTCCGGCGCACTTTGGTTTGCTTCTTTTAATGTCCTGTGGGCAACATTGGCTATTTATGTCAGCGAAGCCCCCTTTGATTACAATGCTCAACAAGCCGGATTGTTTGGTGTGATTGCATTGGCTGGTGTGATTGGGGCGAAGGTTTCCGGTAAATGGGTGAATAGATTTGGTTCTAAAACCTTAATCAAAATGGCCCTCGTTTTAGCCGCTGTAGGATTTGCCATAACGGGATTATTTGCTGGCAATCTTATATCGTTAATTATCGGAATTATTCTTATCGACTTTGCCATTTTTAGTGCTCAGGTGGCTAATCAGGTGCGTGTTTTTAGTATTGATCCAACCGCCCAAAGCCGAATTAATGGTATTTACATGCTCGGCTATTATCTTGGTGGAGCATTAGGCTCGGTTGCTGGTCTGCGGGCATTTTCACTTTTTCAATGGCCCGGTGTAGTAGCCATCAGTATGCTATTTATTTTGTTTAGTGCGGCTTTTAATTCGATGGCAAAAACTAAACAGCATTCACTTTCAACAGTATGAGAGACTTTTCATGACTAAACTCAACAGGCTAGGTCGCTATACCTTGCTCTGTATTGCCTGTTTAACCATTATGGTAGGGGCCGTTATAGCACCAGGATTGGTCAGTATATCCAATGCCCTTGGGGTAGCTGACAATGCCATATTATTAGTTACATTGCCCGCCCTGGGCGCGGTTATCTGTGCGCCTATTGCGGGAAAATTGATAGATAAATATGGCGCTTATCCAGCGCTGATTATTGGTTTATTTTTGTATGGGCTGGTGGGGACGAGTGTATATTGGTTGCACGCGCCGGCTTGGATATTTGCCAATCGTTTTTTACTCGGGGGAATGACGTCGGTCGTGATGGCCGGATGTACGGTGTTAATTTCCCATTGGTATTTTGCTGAAGAACGTTTAAATATGATCGCCAAACAGGGCATGGCAATTGAATTAGGTGGGGTGGTATTTTTGTTTGTAGGTGGTTTGCTATCCGCTCAACATTGGGCGTTACCGCTGTCACTTTATTTAATTGCTTGGGTGTTTTTGGTGATGCTGCTACTTTTCGTTCCTCGTCGATATCCGGCTGGAATACAAGCGGAACCTGAAGAAGACTCGCCAAAATTACTCTCTGGCTTTTCCCTCAACAGTGTTTACCTTAGTGCAATGCTGTCGATGGTTTTATTTTTCACTGCCTTTGTTTTAATGCCCAGTAATATGCAAGAGCAAGGTTACAATGAAACACAAGTGGGCTTTTTATTAGCCTTTATTTCATTGATGGCGGTACTCGCAGCCTCTTTTCTCCCCAAGCTTTGTAGACTATTCAGTGAACAAGGTGTTTTATCCGTGGCGTTTATTAATTTTGCGGTGTCTTACATGTTCTTTCTACAAACAGGCACAGTCTGTTTAGTAACTGGTGCGGTTATTATCGGCTTTGGTTTTGGATTTAGTATTCCTTTATTAAATCACATGACCGTTGCGCGAAGTGCAGTAAAAGTGCGAGGTCGAAATTTATCGTACTTCACCATGGCGGTGTTCTTAGGGCAATTCTTAACGTCTTTTGTTGAGTACATACCTGGTGGAATAGACAATATATTTTTAAGCTGTATGGTGCTATCTGTGTTCATTGCCAGCATTTTATGGATTAAAACGCTGAGATTCACAAACAAGGTAAAGAGTTCAACATGACAAATTTAGTAAAACCCATTCCTGGTAGTACGTTTCCGTCCATTGAAGCAACGCTTCTTGATGGCTCTAGGGTTAATTTAGGACAGGCGCACGGTGATGCCGACTGGCAAATGCTGGTGGTGTATCGAGGCAAACATTGCCCCTTGTGTGTACGCTACTTAAACTTATTAGAGCAGCACAAAGAAGCGTTAAATGCTATTGGGGTGAGTGTCACTGCCGTCTCAGCAGATTCAAAGGCACAACTAACCGACAACATGGACAGCTTAGATGTGTCTTTTCCTATCGCTTATGGGTTAACCGTTGAGCAAATGAAACAGCTAGGCTTGTATATCTCGGCTCCACGCTCTGATAAAGAAACCGATCATGATTTTTCAGAACCGGCCCTGTTTGTCATAAACGGGGAGGGGGTATTGCAGGCTGTGGATATTTCCAATGGGCCTTTTTTACGCCCAGAATTAGACGTGGTAGTGAGAGGGTTAACCTTTGTTCGTAAACAAACGGACTACCCGATTCGCGGCACACTAGTCTATTAGTTATTATTTTCTAAACCCCTAATCCTAGGTAAGTTTGAGGATTAGGGGATTTAGGTTGATAGGCTAAATTTACCGCTGCTATTTATGGCTTTAATTCAACATCCGAATCGGCAAGTAAATAAATAGTGGCAGCATAGGCCGCAATATTCTGGGCTAATTCATCGGCATCAATTTTATCCAGGGTATCGTCAGGGGTGTGGTGTAGATCAAAATAATCCTGCCCGTTTTGATTTAAACGAATTGTTGGTACGCCTTTGGCGGCCATTGGAATAATATCCGGTCCACCACTAGGCGCATCTGAACGACCTCTAACGATACCTAATGGGGCTAGAATTTTGCCAATTTCATCGATTAACAAGGTGGCTTCGGGGTTGAGGTTCGATTCTAGCTGCCACACGCTTTGCGCGCCAAAATCTGACTCCGTGGCCAGTACATGATTGCTTAAATTCGCTGCATGCTGTTTGGCGTAGGCAAATGCACCTAAAAGCCCGACTTCTTCTGCACCGAACATGACCACCCGAATAGTCCGTTTAGGACGTTTAGGTAACTTTGCAATCAGGGCTGCGGCAGCAGTGGTAATAGCAACACCCGCACCATCATCTACAGCACCAGTACCTAAATCCCAGCTATCTAAATGGCCACCTATTAGCACAATCTCTTCCGGTTTTTCGCTACCAATTAAATCAAAAACAACATTTCCGCTGCTGACTTCACCCTTCCAGTCAGATTCAGAGTGAAGAGATATGCTAAGGGGCTTATCTAAATTATGTAAACGACGAAGGTGGTCAGCATCTGGATTAGAAATGGCAATAACCGGAATACTTGCCCATTTGTCACCATCTTTACTCATCATGCCTGAATGCGGGAATCGATGGGAGTCTGAGCCCACTGAACGCACGACTAATGCATCTGCACCACCGCGCTGAGCGTGTTGCCATCCTACTCTGCGGCGTTGGTTTGCCTGTCCATAACCTGCGCCAACCTGACTCTTAACCATGATATCGCCATCAACAAACGCGATTTTGCCTTTTAGCGCTCCTTCTTTTACCTCCATTAGTGCGTGAATATCTCTAAAATAGACCACTTCAGCATTAATGTTTTGTTTTGATGGTGCGGCTCCACCTAAGGCTGTGCCGTATAATTCTTGGTTGTAAGGAGAGGTAAGGGATATGTGTAAGTTGCCTCTATCCCAGAATGGCATGGTAAAGGGTTCAATGTTCGCTTTATCAAACCCTAAACTTTTACCTAGTTTTAAGCCCCAATCTCTGGCACGTTTTTCCGCTTCAGAGCCCGCTAGACGAGGGCCAACTTCAGTAGTCAATGATGTGACTATTTCCATTCCAAGCTCGCTTTTAAGAGCGGTTTGCATAAGCTGCTCGGCGGTTTGCTTCTGTTCAGTGCTCACAATGGCTTCAGCGGCCAACAATTGAACACTAAAAAGACTCAGTATTGTGCCAAGAACAAGACGTTTACGAAGGTGCATGATTTCTCCATTTATTATTATAGGTGCTCAGGTTGGTTATCGTATTAGTAACAGTTTGGTGAACGTTTAGGGTTAAACGTAATTGGAAAATAACAATCGTCTGAACATCTTAACTAAAACACTATCTAAATTCGATACGCTAAGTAAAATTTCCTCGGCTAACCTATAGTTAATGTGCAACTTTATGTTGCCATTAGTCTTATTTTTAAGCTCAAAGAGGCAGGAATCATACTTGCCGCTCTTGTCTTTTTTCCTGTCATTGCCGATATTGTCTTAGCCTCGGCAATAATTTGCCTAATTGCTTTTATAACCCCATTGAAAATCAGCCTAAGGGGTTAGCCCGCAGCCTAATGGCGCAGCTCCTGTTAGTTAACCTGTATCAGCCTAAATCAAAAACAGTACCTTTGGCATAGTCATTGCTGCTCAAACTTATCATGCTAAACAAACCGATAATTAGTGGAGATTAGCACTAAATTGACTAATGGGAATGTAATGGAAATAAATAACAATAGTCAGCTGAGTTCTATCTATCAAAGCAGTAAAAACCAAGGTGTAGATACCACTCTTTCTAACCTGTTATCTAACAATGACAGAGCTGCAGATAAAGTCACTCTGAGCCAGGCCGGCCTTGATGCAGAAACAAAATTACAAGAAATCGCTAGTCAGTATGATACGACTAATATGTCATATAACGAATTAACCCATATGTCGTCAGAGTTACAACTAAATGGGTTAATCACGCCACAAGAGGGATTAGCAATGAGAGCGCCTCCAAGTCGAGATTTTGATGCCGATGAAAAATATGACGTATTAGCCTTGGCAAGAAAGTCGGTGGAGTTTGATCAGTCTATTGGCACGGTACAAAACAAAGATGCAAAGCTAAGAGCCAATGTATTAATGTTTTAGAGAGCTTACAAAGTCAAAATTATAGAGGTTAAAATGGACGTCACCAATCGTATTTTAAAAACTCACTCACAAACTCTACTGCAACCTAATCAATCGAAAGGAAACAATGGCTTTTCGGAATTATTAGCCGCTTATCAACAAAATCATCAGGTTCAAAAGGTAGAAAAGCCCGCTACGAATGCGGTTTTCAGTATGAATACTTCCCAAGGTGACCAACAAGAAATCAATCTAGATGAATATCTCACGCCTGGCGCGCTACCTAACCCGGTGAATTTAAAGGACATACCCTTATTACTGCCAACAGCGCACAACATTGATACCTTATCTAAATACTCGCAAAACGAGTTTAAAGCATTGTTAGCACAATATGGCATACCCTCACCACCGGCAAGCATAGAATTCAACACTCAGGGACAGTTAGTTTTACCGGCCGATTATGCATATTCGACACAGTTGACGCAGGCGTTTACAGAAAACCCCAAAGTTGAAAATGCACTGCGCACAACAGCCGCTATCGCCAGTCATTATGCCGGTATTATGGAAGGGCAGCCTTTTCGTGACGAAATGTCGACAGCAAGAAATCAAGTTGATAGAGATAGAATAGTGGCGAAATACAGCTATTTATTTGACGATAACCGCCCAGCAATACAGATTGTTTTAAGCTTTTTAGACGATGGCAGTATGTTGTTAGGTGAAAAATCATAGGTGATAAAGGTTTGCGGAGCTGTGGCGGGAATGAGGTAATTAAACCTTACCAATACCTAGTCAAACAATTCATTTTATTGGCTTCGTAAGATACTCATAATTCGGTCATATATGATGCCTGTAAGTATCACTCTATCTTCACCGGTAGTGTTGGTAAATTGAATGACAACGGTATCAATATCTGGGTGATATCGGGCAATACTTGAATAGCCGAGCACCCAGCCTGTATGATTATACTCATACAGTGACGCATATATTTTTCTTTCTTTTGGTGTAAATAAACTGCCGTCATTCAGCGCCCTTAAAAAAATCCCCACATCTTGGGCGCTGGCAACGTAACCTTGATCGAGGTGTTTAAAGTCTTGATCATAACCTACGTAATATCCGCTCATCAGCTGCTCACTATCTACCTCGTTGATGGAGAAAAACGTGGAATTTAAGTTTAATGGCAAAAGGATCTCATTCTTTATGTAGCGAGAGTAGTGGTAACCTAAGGTTTCTGTCATTATTTTTTCAAGCAACAGATAGTTAGTATTGGAGTATGCGTAATCGGTTCCAGGCTCGAAATCAGCAGGTTTGTCTAATACTAAGCTGAGTACATCAAGGGAGTTTGAGGCCCAATCAAACCCATCTTGATCGGTAAAGTTAGGGATCCCACTGCGATGTTCAACCAGCATACGTAGAGTAATTTGATCAGCATACTCAATACGTTCAGCCAATTGGGGTAAATAGTCAGCAATGTTCTTATCTAATTCAAGCTGCTTGGATGCAGCTAATTTGGTAACTGCCGCCGCTTTATATAACTTAGCAATACTGGCAATTTTAAAAAGTGCATTGCCATATGCCGGTATTTTTTCTTGTCTATTATGCCAACCACTGACATACAATTGTGCAGGGTTATTTGCCTTTTGCACATAGACAATGATCCCGTCTATTCCTTGGGTAGTTGCCTCGTTAACTTGTTCCTCAATTGTGCTGGGCACTGGAGTTAAATAATACAGTGCATATTCCCAAGGAGCGAAGAAGTAAATACTGGTCGTGGTAAGGGAAAACGCGAGCAAAACTTTAAGAGTAATCTTTTGCCACTTATTCATAAGCGCTCCTTGTTTGAACTAGGGCTGGACTAGTAAAGCCTGCCCTTAATGCCATTTTCTATTAGTATATAGCTGGCTTTTGATTTAAATTAAAGCCTTTAAAAACAACCTCAGTGGCATAGTAGTTCAAATAGAGCGCTAGAAATATACACAAAAACCGCCTCCTATCTTAATCGCAAAAATATCAGCGGTCACTTTTGACAACAATAGCGCCCCCCAAAAAAGTCTGAAACTGATAATAATCTCAATACTAAACGCTGTTTCACTAAATAGGACGTAAATGGGGTTTAAATACAAACTTTAACTAAACTTTAAGTTTCCCGCATTTCTATCAAGCATTCCACTATAGCGAGTTAAAACAAGTGCAACTAAAACAACCATTGCACCAACCCAAGGAGTATTCATCAAACCATGTTCAGCAACAATATAGCCACCTCCCCATGCGCCCAATGCAATACCAACATTAAAAGCAGCAATATTTAATCCAGATGCGACATCTACTGCATCAGGAGTGTACTTTTCGGCTAGTTTAACTACGTAAACCTGCAAACCGGGTACATTTCCAAAAGCAAATGCTCCCCAAATCAGAATAGTAAACACTGCTGTAATAGCGTTATAAGCGGTGTAGTTCAACATTAATAATATGCCGGCAAGACCTGCGAAAATGATGGTTAATGCTTTAATTGGACCCAAATTATCAGCCATTTTACCACCCCAGATATTGCCTACAGCGACTGACACACCATAAACTAGCAGTATCAGCGCAACAGAACTTGAATTAAAGCCGCTCACCTCATTAAGGATTGGGGCTAAGTAGGTAAAGGCGATAAACGTTCCCCCATAACCAATAGCGGTAATTGCATAAACTAATAGTAATCTAGGGTGTGTTAATACTTTTAACTGTGATGAAATGTGAGTAGTTTTAGCTTGTTTTAAATTATTAGGCACTAGAATAGCACTGCCAATCATAGCTAATAAACCTAAAATTGATACTGTTAAGAAAGTAGCCTCCCAGCCAAACACCTGACCTATAAAAGTGCCTAGTGGTACACCTGTGACTAACGCTACAGTTAACCCTGTAAACATTATGGCGATGGCACTTGCTCCTTTTTCTTTAGGCACCAAACCTGTTGCAATAGTAGATCCAATTGAAAAGAAAACACCATGAGCCAATCCTGTTAAGATTCGGGCTATTACCAATGCTTCGAAACTCGGTGCTTGCCAAGCAACTAAATTTCCAATGACAAACAATCCCATCACTGATAATAAAACATGCTTTCTATTCCACCTACTTGTTAGCGCAGTTAATACAGGTGCTCCTATGGCTACACCTAAAGCATAGAGGCTAACCAATAAACCTGCTGAAGGTATAGATATATTAAGGTCTTGAGCCATTGTTGGCAGTAATCCAACAATCACGAATTCTGTTGTTCCTATGGCAAAAGCGCTAAGCGCTAATGCTATCAATGCTAGTGGCATCATTGTCTCCAAAATAATATGTTTAATAGATGTAAAGTAACCAGTTAAAGTAAACCGCTTCTTTTATTTGTTGATGCAATTATTAACTGATAGACTTTTGTAATAAATAGCGTTATTTGCAAAATACTTTTGTAATAAATGAGGTTAATTTGAATTTGAAAACAAGATCTGATGACTTAGAACTTTTATTGGCTGTCATAGAGTTTGGTGGCTTTTCTGCCGCAGCAGATGCACTTAATATTCAGGTCGCTCGTATTTCCCGTTCCGTTTCTAAAATTGAAAATGCTCTCAACACGACTATTTTAAATAGGACTACTAGGCGAGTGATGCTAACCGATACAGGTAAAAAGTTTATCGATTCGGTAAGTTTAGGATTGCAACATATTCAACGTGCTGAAGCAGACATTATTGCTATCGGTAAGATGCCTCAAGGTAAATTGCGTGTTGACGCTGCTAGTCCATTTATATTTCACCAATTAACTCCACATATAAGTTCATTTCTTAAAGCTTATCCTGAAATAGAGATAGAACTGAATTCCAACGAGGGAATTATTGATTTAATTGAAAAGCGCACAGATGTTGCGATAAGAATAGGAAAATTAGAAGACTCGACTCTGTATGCGAGAACCTTAGGTAGAAGTCCTCTTTTTATTGTCGCATCCCCGGAATATATTGCACAAAATGGTGAACCTAAAACGCTTAATGAGCTTAAAAGGCATAATTTAATTGGTTTCTCTAATATAAAGTCACTCAATCAATGGCCTATTAAAGATTGGGGTAACGTAATTCCAACAATGACAGCTAGCAATGGAGAAACCATTCGGCAACTCGTTTTATCTGGAAATGGTATCACTTGTTTATCTGGTTTTATGGTTAATGGCGATATTGAATCGGGTCGACTCATATCATTGCTTGAGCCATATAGGCAAGTTGGTACTGACCGTGAATTGATTAATGCTGTTTACTATAAATCCTCATCGGTTGCAGAGAATGTGACTGCTTTTATTGATTTTATTAAGCCAAGGTTAACATTGTAGTCGTTCATCTAATTGTCTGCTTTGCCCGGCAGTTGCCATCATTGATCAGAGGTGAGAGGCAGTTAGTCACTTATATTGAAGGGAAGTTACTCGGTTTTATCCTTAAACTCACACAAGTCTTCAATAACACACGCGCCACAGCGAGGTTTGCGTGCCACGCAGATGTATCGTCCGTGAAGAATAAGCCAATGGTGCACATCCACTTTAAATTCTGCAGGCACCACTTTAAGCAGTTTTTGTTCGACCTCATCGACGTTTTTACCCATGGCCAGTTTAGTGCGATTGGAAACGCGGAAAATGTGGGAGTTCATGGCGATGGTGGGCCAGTCAAAAGATAAGGAAAGTAGATATGGAGAAGTTAAATTTTAGTAATGCTATCCAACTAAAATGGAAAGTTGTGTTAGCTTGCTGACAGACTTTTGATTGTATATTGCTGAGCTAATTCAACGTTATATCGAGTCATATATTAAGAGCTATTAGAACCTACAGTAAGCTTATCGATGTGAACGCTACTGCTCAAATGTGATTGAAGAATAAAAACAGGTTAAGGTTTTATGTCTGTCAGAGAATAGCAATTAGCAGCGTTATTTTCAGGGATAGTTACAAAAGTTGTAGGCACCTAAATTTAAGTAATCAATCTGTTTTTTTGGTAAGTAAATATAATAGGAATGAGACGATAGAGAGCGATTATCGCTTGTGATGTTGAGCCTCGACAATTAATTTACCTAAGTGACTGTTGTGCTAGTCCCATACCATCAAACGCTTTGATGGGCGCTACGGTTGTATCGTTTGTCTATGTGTTTACGAAAGATAAGAGGTAAAATGCTACAACCAGTGATCCGTGCTACGTTTCACTGGCAATTATTTTAATACGGTAGGAAAACTGACCTAATTTCGCACTTAGATGCTTGCAACAACAATGTTATAAACACTTTCAGGCGTAGCTGAATTAGCAGCAATTGCAATAGCAGCATTGCTACGGACATTTGCAATAACGTCTGCACGCGAATCAATTTCAACTTCTAGAATATCGAGTATTGCGTTTAAGTGGTCGCCTTCACCTTGGCTGATTTGTTCAACAACGATATCAAAGTTTTGTTGAATAAAAAGACCTGCGGTAACGTCGATACCTTTGCAGCTGTCTTGCGAAGAAACGTTTGAAGACACGGCTGTTGTACCAAGATCCCAAATAACGTTAGAAATCGCCGCTGCGGTTCTATTGTCATCAAAAATCATTGCACCAATACCACATTGCTTCCACGGATTAACTTTCTTTTCCTGCGCGGTTGCAGAAGTAGATAAGCAAGCTGTAACTAAAGCAATTACAAGTGTAGTTTTTTTCATAATTGTTATCCTCAATAATATAAAGAAAAATTAATGGCATACTCAAACGATTCATCATAGTTAATCGATGTCCGTATATCATATGAACGGTGTTCCAAAAAACGCTGTTCGAATGCCAAATATTTACGATCTTGTGTCAGATCATTTAAGTACGACTGATACCCTATTGCTAGGAATACAGCATATTGCGGTGTGATGTTAAACACTCCACCTATCTCGGGTCCTGCAGAAAGATATCCACCAGACTCGTTAGATCCTCTTGCACTTACAGAAAGTGCTCCGTAAGCAGCCAAGCTTTTTCCACGTGACCATGCTTTACCTATAAAACCGTCAACGTATGCGTTAGAACAACGAGTACAGGATAACGATTGTGGTTTGTAGCCTACAGCGACCTTCCACGCATACTCGCTATCAAAGGGTAAGTCAGTATTAGAAGCGTTAAGATTAATAATGCGTAATAGTGTTAATTCTCGCATCTCAAGAGATGAGTTATCCTGAGAATACAATAATCTCAAATCGAAGGTGCTTAGTTCTGAAAACGGAATACGCGCAGCGTTGACGCTCAGTAAATCATAGTAGTTCGCTCGAAATCGCAGTTCTAATGCTTCTCCAAATTTTTCATTGTGCACTGCGCTGACCTGAAGCATCGTCGTATCTTGCGCCATATGTGGCGGTTTCTGGATTGGAGTTACCCATTGTGTTTTACCTGCGGGTAGCGCAAAGCGCGCTAATAATAGTTCTTTCTTTTTTGCTGCTTGTTCTTCATCTAACTCACTTTCTTTTACTTCTATGAAAGCGTAATAGTCATATAGCGTATCTATAACTTTTTTGGCCGATTGTGATGTGAGTTTGACTAATACTGAACTTACTTTTATTGAAGATGTTCCTATGATTTCAACAAGACTTTTCTTTTCTTGCTTGCTGAGCTGATTCCACTTAGCGTACAAGGCTTCTTGCCGAGATCCTCGATAAGCGACATCGACAATAAGATGATGCTCAGCGTCGTGTCTATTGAGCATCATAATAAGGTCATATGGCATTACCCATGATTTATGGGGTGCAATTATCGGGACATCTATGACAAGTTCAAGCAATTTTGCGAGCTGGAATGCACAATTTTGCTTAAAAAAGTAATACTTCATTTTTGTATTTTCTAATTCATATAAATGGGCAAGTAAAAATAAAATATCATCTTCGCCAATATTGAGCTTATATTCCCATAGGTCCCTAAGCTCTGACTCATTATAAGTCAAATGTTGGTGGTGATATTTTTGGTTGGAAAACTTACCTTCGTAACCTCCAAAAATACCTTTTGCTACATACACTAACGGAGATTCATTTTCAGGTACCTTTGCGCCATAAGAAAACGTATTATCGAGCAGGTTATGTTCAACCTCATCGTTAAATTTTAAAAACACGTGCCCGTACATTGAAGCAGGATTGCCTAAATATCCACTTGCATATATGAGACTCATACTTTGGGTTTGAAAGGCATCTAAATACGCTTTGTAGCCTTCGCATTGGGTTTTTGGGAGAGCTAAATTTGGAAAATTCTTGACGATAAAAATTGCACGGGCTGGAAACTGACATTGAGTGTGTGCAACGTTAGTCAAAGCATCGATCGTCGCGATTAATTCAGCTTTAGCGTCTTTTCTTCCATCTGGCGATAAAAAAAAGTCTGAAGTGTTAACGCCGCTTCTTGCTCCATGAAAATAGCCAGCCTCAAAATGTAAGAGCTTGTGCCAAACAGCACTATTACTGACTGCCGTTACTAATGATTGATCATTGACGAAAACAGATGCTTTACTAGCTGATGGGGCTAAAAATAATATTACAACAAACAATCTGAACACAGAATCCATGCCTTGAGGTTAATTTGATTGAAATTCCTTTGTCAATACCAGAAAGTATACGCTTAAAAAAAAAAGTAGGTCAATAAATTGTCCGGGCGTGAGATTCAGGCAAATTAAATGTCGTTACGTTTTGTCATTTCAGCTAATTCTTCAATCAGCGAGTCTGTACTTTCCCCGAAGCCGTTTATCGAAGACTACTCAATTTTATCCTTAAACTCACACAAGTCTTCAATAACACACGCGCCACAGCGAGGTTTGCGCGCTACGCAGATGTATCTGCCATGTAAGATTAGCCAATGGTGCACGTCCACTTTAAATTCAGCGGGCACCACTTTAAGCAGTTTTTGTTCGACCTCATCGACGTTTTTACCCATGGCGAGTTTAGTGCGATTGGAAACGCGAAAAATATGGGTGTCTACGGCTATTGTTGGCCAGCCGAAGGCGGTGTTGAGTACTACGTTAGCGGTTTTACGTCCCACGCCGGGTAGGGCTTCTAAGGCTTCACGGTTTTCGGGCACTTCACCGCCGTGCAAGTCCACCAACATTTGGCAGGTTTTCATGGTGTTGACGGCTTTGGTGTTAAACAAGCCTATGGTTTTGATATAAGATTTAAGCCCGTCTAAGCCTAAATCTAATATGGCTTGTGGTGTATTGGCCACCGGGTAAAGTTTGGCCGTGGCTTTATTGACGCCCACATCTGTGGCTTGAGCTGATAACAATACGGCTATCAATAATTCAAAGGGACTAGAATAATTCAATTCTGTGGTTGGCTCAGGATTTTCTGCTCGCAGTCGCGTCAGAATTTCCCGACGTTTTTGGTTATTCATGACTTCAACTACCTTAACTTTCCGCCGTCACTCTGGCGCGCTGTACCACTTTATCTTGTTGTGGTGTCACCACCCAAGATTCAACCCGTTTATCTAACGCATTCTTAAGAGCAATAAGTAACCCCATGCCGAGGAAGGCACCTGGCGGCAGTATGGCTAGTAAAAAAGGGCTATCGGTTTCGAATACCGTCACTTTTAACACACCTGCCCATTCACCGAACAGTAAGTTGGCACCAGAGAATAGGGTGCCATAACCTAAGAGTTCACGCATGCCTCCCAAAATCACTAGCACAAGGGTAAAACCAAGCCCCATCATCAAACCATCGAATGCAGCATGACCCACAGGGTTTTTCGACGCGTAGGCTTCTGCACGTCCAATGATGGCACAATTGGTGACTATCAAAGGAATGAAAATGCCTAGCGCTTCATAAAGTCGAAAAGTGTAGGCATTCATTAACAATTGCACAACGGTAACAAAGCCGGCAATTACCATCACAAATATTGGTATACGAATTTCATTAGGGACTAAATTGCGCACCAATGAGACTGTGCAGTTTGAGCCAATTAATACCAAAGTTGTGGCAAGACCTAAACCTAACCCATTGATGACTGTCATGGTCACAGCTAGGAGTGGACATAGTCCAAGCAGTTGTACTATGGCGGGGTTATTTTTCCATAATCCTTGCCAACTGAGTTCTTTAAACTGATTCATCTTATTCTACCTTGCCGTTAATTGGCTGGTCATTCATGGCTTCACAGGTCTTTGTGGCGTTAAAAAGATCTTGCTGGTGGTGCTGAAAATATAACACCGCATTTTTGACCGCTTTTACCACTGCCCGAGGGGTAATAGTTGCGCCGGTAAATTGATCAAATTGGCCACCGTCTTTTTTCACTTGCCAATCTTTGTGGTTATCAGTAGTAACAGACTTGCCAGTAAATGCTGTAATCCAATCAGTGATACGGATATCGATTTTGTCACCTAAACCTGGAGTTTCTTTATGATCCAAAATACGTACTCCGGTCACTTCCGATTGCATATTAATGCCTACTATTAGCTCAATTTTACCACTGTATCCGTCTGGCGCAGTTGTTTCAATTGCAACCGCAGAAGGCGCGTTGTTCATTCTTGCTAAATATACGGTCTGGGGGTCTTTCGAGCCTAAATATTCAGTATCTACAACCTGAGTGCAATCATGGTGAATATCATTATCGTATAAAGACTGCGGAATAATTGCGTTCAAAATAGCCAGGCGCTTTTGTATTTGCTGCTCGGTTATTTGATCTTCAGTTACGGCATAGGTTATGGCTATGATCGCCGTTGTCACTAAAGCAAACGCGGTGAGTTTAAGACCATTGCTAACGATACTTTGTTTCATTAACTAGTCCTCCTTACCAGTATTTCCGCTATCTATCTGTTTGACTTTAATCACGTTTTTGTGTTCTGTGTGATGGCCATAAGTCCTTGGTCTGGTGTAATAATCAATCAAAGGAACACCCATATTCATGATCAATACAGCAAATGCGATCGCATCAGGGTAACCCCCCCAAGTACGAATAATGTATACCCATGCACCTATCCCAAAACCAAAAATTATACGTCCTCGATTGGTGGTGGTCGCGGATACCGGATCGGTGGCAATAAAGAACACCCCAAGCATGAAGCCACCACTGAATAGGTGGAACATTGGACTTGCATAGACTCCATCATCTACCAAGTACATAACCAGTGACAATCCTATAATGCCAGCAATCATGCCTACCGGAATATGCCATTTAATGACATTTACTTTTAATAACAGTAAACCGCCTAAAAGATAGGCAAAATTGACCCAAAACCAGCCCACGCCCAGACCATTATTAAACACAGCGGTTTGCATGCTTTCCTGTACGGTTAAGCCTTGGGAAATTGCGGTTTTCACAGCATCAAGAGGGGTGGCCATTGTATAGCCATCAACGTGAGTTCGCAGTTGCTCAATACTGTAGCCGTCAGCACTAAAGCCGCTAAAAATGATACTAAATGAATCTAAAAATGATTGTGGAAATTGGCTTAATGCTTGTGGAATCGCCCAAGTAGACATTTGCACTGGAAACGAGATAAGCAGCATCACATAAGCCGCCATGGCAGGGTTGAATAAATTAAACCCTAATCCACCGTAAAGTTGTTTGACTATCGCAATGGCAAAAATACTACCTATTACTGTGATCCACCAAGGAGCAAATGGTGGAATACTCACGGCGATTAAAAAAGCGGTAACCAAAGCACTGCAATCTTTTATCGCGACTTCAAAATTCTTTTTACGCATTTCAAGAATGGCAGCTTCAGTGACTATGATGGTGATGCTGGCGATCATAAAATGAATTAATGCTCCCCAACCGAAAAACCATGTTTGTACAGCTAAGCCTGGAATACCTGCATACATAACTAAACGCATTACCTGACCAGTATTACGTTTTACTCTTTGGTGGGGCGAGCTGGCAAATTTAAAACTCATGGGGATTAACTTTCATCCTTGTCTGCTGTGGAGCTAGACGGCTTTTTAGCGGCCTTTTCGGCACGCTTTAGTTTCGCAATACGATTTTGTTCTCGTGCTTTTGCGACTGCGGCTTCGACTTTTTGTTTGCGAATTTGTGCAGCAGTTAATTTTTCTGGTTGCTGGCTTGTTTGCAACTCATCATTAGCGACTTCAGGTTGTTCTGAATTTTTTTCAGTGGATATTTGTTTTTCTACCGATGGACTTGCTGCGGGCTTAGCGTTAGCTAATTTTTTAGCCTTGGCTTTGGCAATTGCCGCTGCTATTGCTTTTTGTTTTGCTGTGGGCTCTGATTTTTCCTGATGCACATCTTTAGTTTGCAGTTGTTGTTGCTCGTCGGTAACTGGCGTCGTTTTTAGCGCAGTCTCTGTTGCTGCTACTGTTTTTGCTGTTTCAGCTTGTTGCGCCTGCTTAATCGCTTCGCGTTTTGCTTTTGCTTTAGCGATAGCAATCGCCACTTTTTCTTGTTTGTTGGAATTGGCAGCTTTGGCTGGTGCTTCAGGTACAACATCACTTGTTGTGGGAGCTTTATTTGCGTCCGTTTCTTTTATTCCAGTATTGCTATCTTCCGACGCGGGGGTGGCTTCTTTTTCCGCCGCTTCCTTGGCCGCTGCGCGTTTCGCTTTGGCTCGAGCAATAGCCGCTGCAACTTTGTCTTGTTTGCTATTATTAGCTGTTTGCGGTGCTTCTGAGGCTTCGCTTGTTTGTGCTTTTTGAGGAGACGCTTGTTGCGACTCTAACTGAGCCGAGTTGGCTTGTTTTTTAGCTTTTGCTCGAGCTAAGGCCGCCGCTATCTTGTCTTTCGCATCATTGCCTTTTTCGCTCATTGCTTTTCTGCGCGCTTCGGCCGCTTTGGCATGTTTTTCTTCGCGCTCTTTTTGCTCTCTTTCTAAGCGTTCTTTACGTGCCTCGAATCTTAATCTGGCTTTGTCGGCTTGTGCTTTTTCCTGTTCTTGGGTGCGTATATCGGCTTTGGCAACACGATAATAGTGAACCAGTGGAATTTCACTGGGGCAAACGTATGCGCAGGCACCACATTCAATACAATCAAATAGGTTTAATTCATTGGCCTTTTCATATTCTTTCGCTTGGCTGTGCCAAAATAATTGTTGTGGCAGCAAGCTAGCAGGGCAGGCGTCTGCACAGGCACTGCATCGAATACAAGGCTGTTCTGCGCCGGGAGCTTGAATTTCATTGGCGGATGGGGCAAGTATACAATTGGTTATTTTAACCACCGGCACCTGATCATCAACAATTTCAAACCCCATCATAGGCCCACCCATAATGAGCTTTCGATCCCGCTGTTTGTGAGCCTTATATTGACCAATTTCCAATAAATGTGAGATGGGTGTACCTATGGGCGCCCAAACGTTCTGCGGACGTTTGAATGCTTGTCCGGTTAACGTAACCACGCGCCGAATAAGAGGAGTCCCAGTAAAAATAGCATCGGCAATGGCGAAACAGGTTCCTACGTTTTGCATAATGACACCCACATCAATGGGCAGTCCGTTTCCGGGGACTTCGCGATTAGTTAAAATTTGAATCAGTTGTTTTTCACCGCCCGCGGGGTATTTGGTTGGGATGGCAACAACTCTGTACTTAGCATTTTCCTGACAAGCAACTTGCATAGCTTCAATTGCTTCAGGTTTATTGTCTTCAACCGCAATAATCACTGACTTTGGTGCTAACAGGTGCACTAAAATATCAATACCTTGTCGAATCTGCCATGCATGCTCGCGCATCAGCCGATCG
Source organism: Aliiglaciecola sp. NS0011-25 (assembly GCF_040370605.1). Classification (NCBI taxonomy): domain Bacteria; kingdom Pseudomonadati; phylum Pseudomonadota; class Gammaproteobacteria; order Alteromonadales; family Alteromonadaceae; genus Aliiglaciecola; species Aliiglaciecola sp. NS0011-25. The sequence goes on along the minus strand of NZ_BAABWR010000012.1, from coordinate 95,093 downwards.
TCAGACGTTATGTAGGGCTCACATTCCACACCATTGATAATCAAAAATTCAACATTTTTCTTCGGAGACGATTTAATATGGGTTGGAAAACCAGCTCCTCCCATACCGCTAATACCAGCATTACATATTGCTTCAACGATTTTTGATTTGGGTTTTTGTTGATAATCTAAAATAGGGTTAAGGGGCGCCCAAGTTTCGAATTCATCTGTGCTGATTTCTATGGCAAGCTCTGGCAAGCCCGAAGGGTGAGCTGATACATGGGGTCCAATGTGACGAATGTAACCCGATGTGGGGGCATGTACAGGGACCGAAAAGGGATTTGTACTATGACTCAAAGGTTGTCCTTTGAGTACTCGATCGCCTTCCTTGACTAATAAGCCTCCCTCTACGCCAATATGTTGCTTCACCATAACATGCAGAGTTTTTGGCATGGTTATAGTTTCAATGGCTTTTTGATTAGAGAGTGATTTCAGCTCAGGTGGATGCACACCGCCATGAAAGTCCCACAATCGGCCTTGATTTAATCGTTGTAAAATACTGTCATAATCAGAATACAATTTAAACTTCCTCAATTGACTTGTTTTACTGGAATAGCATCGAGTTGCCATCGCCATGAAGAAGTATTCTGTTCAACCGGAATCATGTCGATACAATCAACTGGACAAGGCTCCACACACAAATCACATCCGGTACATTCATCTTGAATAACCGTGTGCATTTGTTTGGCTGCACCAATAATCGCGTCCACTGGGCAAGCTTGAATACATTTAGTACAGCCAATACATTCATCTTCGCGAATAAAAGCGACTTTTTTGACGTCTTCTTGCCCATGGGCGGCATCTAAAGGTTTCGCTTCAACCCCCATTAACTCGGCCAATTGTTTGATGGTGGCGTCTCCACCAGGAGGGCATTTGTTAATGTCATCACCGTTAGCAATGGATTCTGCATAAGGACGACAACCTGGAAAGCCACATTGGCCACATTGGGTTTGAGGTAAAAGTGCATCTATTTGTTCGACTAGGGGATCACTTTCAACGCGAAATCGAATCGCGGCATAACCGAGTATCGCGCCGAAAATAAGCGCCATGATTCCTATTACAATAAGTGCGATCACTAACGTCATTAAAACTTCACCAAACCAGTAAAGCCCATAAATGCCATCGACATTAAGCCCGCGGTAATCATTGCTATGGAAGCTCCTTTAAAAGGAGAGGGCACATTTGCAGCAGCTAATCGCTCACGCATAGCAGAAAAAAGTATTAACACTAAGGAGAAACCAAGCGCGGCGCCAAAACCATAAATAACCGACTCTACAAAATTATGATCTTGATTAACATTAAGTAAGGCAACACCTAAAACCGCACAATTGGTGGTGATAAGCGGTAAAAAAATACCAAGTAAACGATATAAGGTTGGACTTGTTTTATGCACCACCATTTCAGTAAATTGCACAACTACTGCTATAACGAGTATAAAACTCAAGGTGCGCAGATAACCCATACCTAGTGGCTGAAGAACATAATGTTCGACTAAGTAGCTGGTTAAAGAGGCGAGGGTAAGTACGAAAGTCGTTGCCATTGACATGCCAATCGCAGTTTCTAACCGGTTAGACACACCCATAAACGGGCATAGACCCAGAAATTGGACCAATACGAAGTTATTTACCAGTACTGTACCTACTAATAAAACTAAAAATTCACTCATTTGATATGTGTATCGCCCAACGATGATGCAAACAGTGTCTATTATCTCTGTTTACAGACCGATTAACAACTTGATATTCATAAGGTTATTGCGGCCAAAATTTAGCCAAATTTGTACATTAAAAAGATATTAAGAGATAGAGCCAGGAGATTTGGCTCCCCCTCCCCGACTCGAACGGGGGACCTGCGGATTAACAGTCCGTCGCTCTAACCAACTGAGCTAAGGGGGAATCAAATTGTGTCGTTGAAGTTGGCTCCCCCTCCCCGACTCGAACGGGGGACCTGCGGATTAACAGTCCGTCGCTCTAACCAACTGAGCTAAGGGGGACCTGATTTCAACGGAGGCGAATATTAATGAGCATCAACCGTTCTGTCAATACAATATCTTAGTTTTTTAGGCTTTCTTTCAAATTGATTGAATAAGCAGCTATTTTCGCTTTAAAAATAGCTCATATTTAGCAGTTAGCGCTATTTTTATTACTCAAACTCGATTTTGATAAAATTAAAAATTTTAAAAAAAAACTACTTTTCCGGCTAAAACAACATCTCTTTTTCTTTTAGCAAATTAGAAAAGCACTAAAAAATTTCGCGTACTAGATATAAAAAACTTCAAGCTGTCATTTTTAAAATTTAGAAAGAACTGTTTTTACGTTACAAATTAGCAACTAAATTGCGCAATAATTCGGCAATAAAAGTGCCAGAATTACTTTGAACTTTAATTAGCAAAAATACAGCTTACTATACTATTTTGTTATAAAGATTTAGTTGATCACTGTGTTTTACAACAGTGTTTAATAAATCTGAAACATAAACTTATAGCCCGTCAGGTTAGCGTTGACTTACCTAATTTTTAGTCACATTACTGTAACATAGCGGCTTTATTGGTGTTAGTGCAGTTATCCACTAATCCTGTGGATAAGTTTGTGTATAACACTTGAAAATAACAAAATCTAATTTGTTTAAAGAAGTCAATATAGCATTTGATATTTTTATGAAAAAATATTTTATTCATTATTATCAATGGTTTATTGTGTTTTCGATAGAAATTGCACCAAGGTGGTACATAAAGTTACCTAACATTCGTTTTCCTGTGTGTAGTTTTGCTAGGTAGATAGAATCTGTTTAGTAAGATGTTGAAAAATTGACAATTTATTAACATTTTTCGGCAGTTAATAAAAACTTAAAATTTTCCGTTCCGAGACGATCAGATCAATGGGATCCTTATCTAAGCAGTAAAAAATATATAAATAGGCATATATTCGAAAATCTGTCTGTCATATAATTATGCGCTTGCTTTCGCAGCGCAATTACACCCCAAATAAAGTAAAAAGTAGTTTAGGCATAGTTAATTTTCACTATGTCTATTATCATTGTCGATTAGCCTTAACGAGTACAAATACAGTGAATGAGTCCAAAGCAACAAACCGAAACAATGATTTGCTGAATGGTCCCATTTTCGAAACATTAAGACGGATGACCTTGCCAATGATTTTGGCGATGATTATGTTGATGACGTTTGGATTAGCCGACACGTTTTTTGTGAGTATGTTGGGTACTGAAGAACTGGCAGCAATCAGCTTCACATTTCCTGTCACATTTACCATTATTAGCTTAAACATAGGTCTTGGCATCGGCACCTCAGCGATTATTGGTCGTTCCTTGGGGTCAGGTGAAACTCACTTAGCCAAGGAATTTGCCACTGGCGCTTTAATGCTCTCTTTTATTTTAGTCGGAGCGTTGGCTTTTATCGGTTATTTAACTATTGACCCCATTTTTCGTTTGATGGGGGCAACAGATGACTTATTGCCTTACATAAATGACTATATGGTGGTGTGGTATGCAGCGGCCATATTTTTAGCTGTTCCCATGGTGGGAAATAGTGTTTTAAGAGCCGCTGGAGATACTAAAACCCCCAGTATTATTATGACCTGTGGTGGCATAATTAACGTTATTTTAGATCCCATCTTTATTTTTGGTTGGGGACCCGTTCCAGCGATGGGAATTCAAGGTGCGGCGCTAGCTACCGCTATTGCTTGGGGAATAGGGCTGCTCTATATATTGTATTTACTTGCCGTAAAACGGAAATTAATGCTTCCTCGGTTATTGACCTTAAAAGAGCTAAAGCTGACCAGTGGTGGGGTTTTACGAATAGGTTTACCTGCGGCTGGAGCCAATATGCTAACTCCAATTGCTGGCGGCATAATCACTGCAATTGCTGCTGGTTATGGTCCTGGAGCCGTAGCGGCTTGGGGCGTGGGAAGTCGCTTAGAATCGATTGCCAGTATCTTGGTGTTAGCACTATCAATGTCGTTACCTCCGTTTATCAGTCAAAATTTTGGGGCTAACAAAGTTACTCGAGTTGCTTCTAGTTACGTACTTTCGCTTAAGTTTGTACTCATTATTCAGCTAGTTGTTTACCTTCTTCTGTGTTTAGTCGCACCATTTGTTGCCTCTTTGTTTGCCGAAGAACAGCAGGTTGCAGACTTAATTGTTTTATTTTTGTATATAGTGCCCCTTGGTTATGGATTGCAGGGCGTTGTTATTCTCACAAATTCTTCCTTTAATGCCATGCATCAACCGATATCAGCATTGATCTTAAGCGTCATTAGGTTATTTTTGTTTTTTGTACCATTGGCTTATTTAGGAAGCGAGTTGTTAGATATTAAAGGCATGTTTTTTGGCATTATATTAGCTAATATTTGTACCGCAATTGTAGCTTACGTTTGGTTTACGAAGAGCATCAATACGCGACACCAACCTGCCTAATTAAGTAAGGAAAAAGAATTGAGTCGACCATTTGAATTATCCTCACATTATCAACCCGCGGGTGATCAGCCCCAAGCGATCGAAAAACTTGTCGATGGCTTGGAAAGCGGGTTAGCAAATCAAACATTGTTGGGGGTAACTGGTTCTGGTAAAACCTTTACAATGGCGAATATTGTCTCGCAAGTACAAAGACCGACGTTAATTCTTGCTCACAATAAAACCCTCGCAGCGCAATTATACGGAGAAATGAAAGAGTTTTTTCCTAACAACGCTGTTGAGTATTTTGTTTCTTACTACGATTATTATCAGCCCGAAGCTTACGTTCCGAGTACTGATACCTTCATTGAAAAAGACTCTTCCATAAATGACCATATTGAACAAATGCGCTTGTCAGCCACCAAGTCTTTGATGGAGCGTCGCGACGTTATTATTGTGTCGAGTGTTTCAGCTATTTATGGACTAGGTGATCCTGAGTCTTATATGAAAATGTTGTTACATTTGCGTCAAGGGGATTTAATGGATCAACGGGCTATTCTTCGTCGCTTAGCGGAGTTGCAATATGCTCGCAACGATGTCTCTTTTGAGCGTGGTACTTTTCGTGTGCGCGGTGATGTAATTGATATTTTTCCGGCTGATTCGGAGAAGCAAGGAATCAGAGTCGAGTTGTTTGATGAAGAAATCGATGCCATTCGATTATTTGATCCATTGACTGGCAGCGTTGAACAAACTGTTACTCGCGCCACTGTCTTTCCGAAAACGCACTATGTTACTCCACGGGAAAAGATCTTAGAGGCAATAGGGCATATTAAAGTAGAGCTCAAAGATCGCAGAGAACAACTGAAATCAGTACATAAATTAGTTGAAGAGCAACGCATAGTGCAGCGTACTCAATTTGATATGGAAATGATGCAAGAGTTAGGGTACTGCTCTGGTATTGAAAATTATTCTCGGTATTTATCAGGCAGAGCGCCTGGTGAGCCACCGCCAACATTATTAGATTATTTTCCAGCCGACGGTTTGTTGTTTGTGGATGAGTCGCATGTGACTGTTTCGCAAATTGGTGCCATGTACAAAGGCGACCGTTCTCGTAAAGAAACCCTCGTTGAATTCGGTTTTAGGTTGCCTTCAGCATTAGATAACCGACCATTAAAGTTTGAAGAATTTGAACAAATTTCTCCACAAACTATTTATGTTTCAGCCACGCCCGGTAAGTATGAAATTGAAAAGTCCGGTGACGATATCGTTGAGCAAGTTGTTAGACCAACAGGTTTGTTAGATCCTGAAGTAGAAGTGAGACCCGTTGCTAGCCAGGTTGACGACGTAATGTCGGAAATAAACTTGCGTGTGGTGAAAAACGAAAGAGTGTTAGTAACCACGCTAACCAAACGCATGGCGGAAGACCTCACGGATTATCTGGATGAACATGGCATTCGAGTAAGATATCTGCATTCAGACATAGATACGGTTGAGCGTATTGAAATTATCCGCGATTTACGATTGGGTAAATTCGATGTTCTAGTGGGGATTAACCTGCTTCGAGAAGGTTTGGATATGCCAGAAGTTTCATTAGTCGCCATTTTAGATGCTGATAAGGAAGGCTTTTTGCGCTCTGATCGCTCACTGATTCAGTCTATGGGGCGGGCTGCTCGAAACGTGAATGGCAAAGCAATACTCTATGCCGACCGAATCACTGGTTCAATGCAACGAGCAATGGAAGAAACCGAGCGCCGACGGGAGAAGCAACATCAACATAACCTTGATAATGGTATCGTGCCCACGCAATTAAACAAACCTATTACCGATATTATGGATATAGGAGAGGGTAATTCGGTGGATGTTGGTGGCAAAGTTAAATTGCGTAAAATTGCTGAAGCGAATAAAACATACAAAGCAATGACAGCCACAGAGTTGATGGCGAAAATTGCTGAATTAGAAAAGCAAATGTTCACTGCAGCCAGAGAGTTGGAATTTGAAAAAGCGGCGAGTTTACGAGATGAAGTGGAACTTCTTCGTGAGCAAAGTGTAAAACTATCTTAGGGGGATTGAAGATAGTTTTGCTATGTACTAATGGCTACTTACTTGTGATGACGAGAGTGTTGAGGGGCAAAAAGGTATGAGTTTAGATAAGGTTGTGACTTTGAGTTAAGTGTTTTAAATCCCTAAAACATCAATAGAATAAACTGTAATTAATGATTGTAATACAGTGGCAGCTTGCCTAATATAGCAATTAGAGTATCTATTTATATACCTTAACTTGGTGTTTTTATGTTAAACCGCTTACAAGAATCAGACATAAAATTGTTACGTGTTTTCTATGCTGTCGCCTCATGCAACGGCTTCACCGCTGCTGAACCTGTGCTTAGAATGCAACGTCCGAATATCAGTGCTGCAATTAAAAAGCTCGAAGAAAGATTAGATCTAGTGCTTTGTCATCGAGGCCGTGGCGGTTTCCAAATGACCAAAGAGGGTGAAGTAGTTTTTCAGGAAACTAAACGAATCTTTAATGCTTTTGATAATTTTGTGTTTAACTTGAAGAGTTTACATGATGATTATTCTGGCCATATCACACTAGTATTGATGGCCGGATTACCTCTTTCTATGCAGTTAGCTGTTAGTAAAGCAGTTAAAAGCACAATGAAGAAGTTTGATGATATTCACGTCAATATACAAACCCGACTTTACAATGAAGTTGAGCATGTGGCCTTATCCGGCGAGTGTCATTTAGTTATCTCAACTTATGACATGGTAAAACCAGAATCGGTAACCTTCCATACTGTTGATCATATTTGTCATGGAAGATTATATTGCGCCCCTTCACATCCGTTGGCTAAGTATAAAGAAGCTTTACCTGAGACCGTGAAGATAGAAGATTATCCGGCAATTGGGATTTCAGGGTTGTCCTCAGCTAATTATATTCAAGATGAAAGACGTTTAGCTATTCAAACGTTTTCTGACTCTTTCGATGGCTGCATGTCGGCTATCATGACTGGTGAGTATGTAGGTTTGTTGCCTGATTATATGACCAAAGAACAAGGCGCTGGCTTAGGCTTAGTCCCTGTTGGTGGTGGTAATATGTTCAAATTTGAACATGAGTTATTTGTTATGAACGGCAAAAATACACGCTTAAACCCAGTATTGCGTCACTGCATCAAAGAGCTCAGTCACTTTATCAAAGAAAGTCAGAAGTAAATGTGAATTTTAATTCATAAAAAAATGCCAGCATAATTGCTGGCATTTTTGTTTTAGATAGTATTATTTTTAACGCTGAAATTCGCTGGTTTTACTCCATTGTGGCCAATCATTTGAGTTGGCAATGCTGTAACCCACATCGAATAACATTTGCGTATCTTCTTGAATGCCGCCAAAGTCCCAGTTTTCTCTGAATTGATCACATACCTGATGGTAACAACCTTTTACTACTACACTGGCGCGTTTACGATATTTAGCGGTCGCTTCGTCTATTGGTTCGTTGCCACCTTTAGCATAAAGGGCAGGGACCCCTTGTTTTGCGAAACTGAAATGATCGGAACGATAATATGATCCAGCTTCCGGTCTATCTTCTTGTGTCAGATAACGGCCTTGCTTAGTGACGGCTGACTGAAGATAGTTCTCTAAATCAGATTTCCCCATTCCCACAACTGAAACATTTTTTGTTCTGCCTAAAACGTTGAGGGCATCCATGTTTAGATTTGCTACGGTTTTATCTAACGGAATAATTGGGTGTTCGGAATAGTATTTAGAGCCAAGCAAACCTTGCTCTTCAGCTGTTACAATTAAAAAGGTAATTGAACGTGCTGGACGAATAGAAAGCTCTGAAAATGCTTTTGCCATAGTTAAACTGGCGGCTACCCCTGTCGCATTATCGTGAGCACCATTATAGATTTGGTCCCCTTTTAAACTGGTGTCCATGCCTAAATGATCCCAGTGCGCGGTGTAAATTATGTGTTCGTCAGGAGCGACGCTGCCAGGTAATGTTGCGATAACATTATTGCTCACTGACTTTTTCAGCTTACTGTTTATTGTAATTGAAGCTGTTGTGCCTAATGCTTTGGAGTAGGGGCCTTGCATTGCTTGCGCTTTTTCATGGCTGAAATCAAGGCCTGCTTCGGCAAACACTTTGTTGGCGGCTTCAAGACTAATCCAACCTTCTACCGCGACTCTGTCTGAGTTACCATTTTTGGAAACTAAACTGTATTGCGGGCCGCTCCAGCTGTTGGATACAACTGACCAACCGTATGAGGCTGGCGCTGTTTCATGGACTATAATGGCTGCTTCAGCGCCTTGACGGCTGGCTTCTTCATATTTGTATGTCCAGCGACCATAGTAAGTCATAGTTTTACCTTGAAACTTACCACTTTCGGGATTTTCGAACCCTGGATCATTAACTAAAATGACCACGGTTTTGCCTTTTACATCTAGGCCTTCATAGTCATTCCAATTGTATTCTGGTGCATTTACACCGTAACCAACGAATACAATTTCGGAGTCATTCAGATTAACTTGGGCAGTTTCACGTTTCGAAGATGCAACCATATTTTTTTGGTATTCAAATGTATTTTGTCCCATGCGTAGTTGCATGTTTGGATCAGCAGTAATTTCCATTAATTCCACTGCTTGAAGATAACTATTACCATTGCCAGGTTGAAATCCTAGCGTTTTGAAATTATTCACTAAATACTCAAGGGTTTTCGTTTCCCCTGCTGAGGTTGGTGCTCTACCTTCAAATTCGTCAGACGATATAGTTTTGACGTGCTGTTTCAACTCCTGTTCACTGATGCTGTCATACACCTGCTGGAAGTTACTTTGCGGACTATTGCTGTCTGGGAGTTGTTCACATCCGGCCAAAGCCAAAATCGAAAAAACAACGGGAAAAATAAAACGTCGTGATTGCATATTGTTACTCTTATTATTACATTTGCGTCCAGTATAAGAAATCCATCAAAAAGACTCTAGTAGCCAATGACAACACTTAACCCAACATCGCCTAGCGAATGCCAAGAATTGTGGACAGGCATTGCAAAAAGGCCGCCTTTTACTGAACTTGAACAGCGTTATAGCTTAACTAAATTTGAGCACTTATTGCATGCAGACACGCTCAACACTTTAAAAAATAGGCTTATTACCACAGAGAATGGCTCTACCCAACGTGGACATACCCAACGTGGACAGGCACCGCAAAATGATTTCAGTCAGCATACCCAACGTGGACAGGCACCGCAAAATACCCAACGTGGACAGGCACCGCAAAATACCCAACGTGGACAGGCACTTCAAAGCAGCCTAGCGTCTCTTGAACGTGGACAGGCACCGCAAAATGATTTCAGTCAGAGTTTGAATCATGGACAGGCATGTCAAATTGATTTTAAACAGTCTTTTAAATGTCAAAATTCCATGTCTGATTCGGAAGACTATTACGAAACCATCATTTTCAAAGACAAAATTATTCCTACCCGACCTAATTCTTGGCATGACTTATTTAATGGTTTGATTTGGCTTAATTTTCCTAAAACTAAAACACTTTTAAACGAGTGGCATGTTGAAGATATTCAATCCCATGGTTTAACACCGCGTACCCATCGACGAAACCAAATTACACTGTTTGATGAATGTGGCGTTATTTTGGCTGTCTCGGATCCACAAATATGTGAAAACCTGTCTAATCATCAATGGCAAAAGGTTTTTATTGAAGACAGACATAAGTGGGCAAATTATAACTCGTATTTACATCACGATTTGGAGCGGCTAAATAACCAGGACAGTCATGTTAAAAATAACCAAGACAGTCATGTTAAGATGCCGGCAGCTAAAGCGTTTGTTTTTGGACACGCAAATTATGAAATGCTTCTAAATCCTTTTATCGGGTTGACTGGGAAATGGTTAGCTATAAGAGTTGATAACAGTTTTTTCGAGGAAAATTATGATCGGCAGTTAACTATTTTAGATTCTGCTATTTATGACCTTTTAAATCGTAAACATTTGCTTTCAAACTCGAGAAAACTATCACCCATTCCGCTTTTAGGCATACCAGGTTGGCACTTAGCAAACGAGAACGAAGACTTCTACATGAATCAGGACTACTTCAGACCAGCTCGCTCAAAATAACTTTGCCATGGTTATTTCATTAATAACAAGAAAAACCACAGTACTATTATTATTGCAAAAGGCGCAATTGCAATTGTATAAATCTTCGAACTGTTAAATTTGGTCCAGCGGCTAAGTCCCACAGCTATCAGGTAAATACTAAAAAATAGTTCAGGCTTTATTAAATTAGCTAACCCATACCACTTTGAACCTTCGTCTAAACTTAACCAATACGACAAAGCTAGAGGGTTTAATTTGCCAATGGAAATTTGATTGTTTTCAGCTAAAGTCAGGCTGATTAAGGCCGCAATAAAACCAATTACCGAGGGTAACGAGACCCACCATGTAAAACCGTACCAATCTGTAAACCCATTAATACACTCATCATCTGTTTTAGCGACTAAGTTGAGATAAGCAGCAAGTATTAAATTGATGATTACTTGGAATAAAAAAGCAACGATAAGCATACCAGTAACTAGAAAATCTGGTTTGATTTGCGCTCGAATATTATTTTGTTCGGCAGGACTAAGATTACCAGCTGTACTATTAACGATAAAATCACGATACCATTCAAAATCAACAAAATTGTAATATAAATATATTGGTAGTAATACAAAACTCATAACTAATATGAAAGGTATCCAAGACCAATTATTATTATTGTTAGCAGCTTCAAAAACTCCATTTGGTTTTGTGAATATTTGTAGAGATGCTTGGAATGGATTAGTGGGTTGCATAACAAAGGTGCTCTCGTTAGGTTAAAGTTTTTCTTGATTCACTCTAAATGGCGTAGTTGTTTTATTTTATATAAATGTAAAGCAGAACTTTTTCAATTATATGTAATAAATCCAGCAAGTTATACACTATTGAACAAGTATGTCCGAATTACAGGCATTTGCTTGAATATTGACTGTTTAGTTTACTTTATAAATCTGTAGAGTTTATCTAGCTAAAATGCAATCAGGGAAAAGTAATGATAGAAATAAAGAGCTTAGCTAAAAAGTTTGAGGTTGAGAATCCCAAAAAACTTAGCGAGCAAGAAAAGAAAGATCCTCGCCTTAAAGGCCGGTACTTCCATTCTGTATTGGATGTGACGTTTAAAGTAAATAAGGGGGAGGTACTTGGTTTACTCGGCCCTAATGGGGCAGGTAAAACTACAACTTTAAGAATGCTATCTACGGCCCTGCAACCAAATCAGGGAAGTGTCTTTATAAACGACGTTAATGTATTAGAAGATCCCTTAGTTGCTCGTCAGAAAATTGGATTTCTATCAGGTTCCACAGGGTTATATGGTCGTTTGACTGGTCGGGAAAATATTGAGTATTTTGGACAGTTGCACGGTATGCATAAACAAGAAATCGAAAGTCGCATAACAGAATTATCAGACTTGTTAGAAATGGGAACTTTTTTGGATCGACGAAGTGAAAACTTTTCTACTGGAATGAAGCAAAAAACATCAATTGCCAGAGCTGTAGTCCATAATCCTGAAGTCGTTATATTGGATGAGCCAACTACAGGTCTAGACATAATGGCGACTCAAACTGTGCTGGATTTTATTCGTAGTTTGAAAAACAAAGATATCCCCGTCATTTTTTCGACTCACCATCTCAGTGAAGTGGAGGAGTTATGTGACAGAGTAACTGTTATTGATAAAGGGATTAGTCAGTTTGATGGCAGTCTTGATGAATTTAGGAGACAGGCAATAGATGGTAATTTACATGATGCTTTCTTAGCCACCATTCAAAAGGGAGTGTCATAATGTGGTTGGTGTTTTTAAAAGAATTAAAAGAACTAGTCAGAGATAAAAAAACGCTATTTTTTATGATTGCGGTTCCCATACTTGTAATGCCTGCTTTCGCTGGTATAGCTATTTATTTTGCGCAAAATGCCGCGACTGAAGCACAAAATAAAGTGTTGAATTATGCGTTGATAGGAGGGCAGTACGCTCCTGATATTGATGCTAAATTAATGCAAATTGATGGTTTTAAAAGAGTTGACATCAATCAGCAGACGGATTACAAAAAATTGATCCAAGAGAATACAGTCGATTTTGTCTTAGAAATTCCTGCAAATTACTCTGATGACGTTTTGCAATCTGGACAGGCACTGCTAAAACTTCATCTAAATGATTCTGGCTTGAATCGCGTTTTTTATCGTGTAAATGAAATAGTTGATGAACAACTTCAAAAATTAAGGGCGTCCGCTTTTGCTAAATTGAATTTATCAGAAGAACAACAAATTGCTGTTTTAAATCCGATTATTCTAGAGAAAGTTAATACTGCTGACAGCCGCGAAAATTGGGGAGAGAAAATAGGTGGTTTGATACCTTACTTTATTTTTATATTGTGTCTTCAAGGGGCAATGTTTCCGGCTGCAGATTTAGGGGCGGGAGAAAAGGAAAGAGGAACCTTAGAGACCTTGTTAATTTCGCCTATTGAGCGCTACAAACTAGTATTAGGTAAATTTCTAACTATCGCCTTTGCAGGTTTAACTTCAGCACTCATTACCGTCACCAGCATGGCATTATGGGGGCTGATACTTAGTCAGGGTTTAGCGATTGAGTTTGTGGTGACATTTATGTCATCCATTGGCGCTGTAGACTTTATTCTAATGTTCCTGATGTTAATTCCCGTGGTAGCTATTTTCGCATCTATTTTATTAAGCCTGTCCATCTACGCTAAAAGTTACAAGGAGGCGCAAAGTTATATGGGGACGTTGATGATGTTGTTGTTTATCCCTATCTTTTTAGCCATGGCGCCCGGGGTTGAACTGAAAGGGATTTGGGCTTGGGTACCTTTAACTAACGTTGCATTGGCTATAAAAGAATTGATTAAAGGTACAATGGATTATTTTCAGTTGATTGCAATTTTCGGGTCTACGGCTTTGATTGCCGCAGGTTTGTTGGCATTTTGCGTAAACTGGTTTAATAAAGAAAAAGTTCTGTTCCGTTAATTGTAAATTGGTCGCATTAGAATTTGTGTTGCAGATATTATTCTTTAGGCTCTTACTCAATAATAATTATCTGTGACACTTAGTATTCTTTTCCTGTTCGTATGTTCTTTGAATCGTTTTAAGGCGTGATAACTACCTGCTGCAAGACCATAAATCGCTTCGAATTGGTGACTGAGAGTAAACCAAGTTGATTCAATAAAATTCAGTTTGGTTAGAATACTCTGTTGAGAAGTAGTAACTAAATTGTCATGCGATGGATTGGATATTTTAGCTGTTTCCCTCACTAAGCTTATATAATCGATCAAATTTAAAGGTAAGCACGACTCTTTGTCGTTTTCAGAAACAAAAGGCATTAATTCGCGAGGTTGAATACCTTTTTGAAATGCCGCAATGCGTCGTTTAATGCTAGTGTGACTTGAAGTTTCAGGTGTAGCCTCTATCTTAGCTCTAATAGGGTTTAAATCGACATATACCATGCAAGCGGTTAGCGCTTTTTCGTCTAGCAACGCTTGGGATTTAAATCTACCTTCCCAAAAATGCCCAGTACACTTATCTTCTAGATTTGCCCGTCGAGCAATCGGTTCATTCAACTCGCGCATAAACCAACTAATATCAAATAAGCGCTGACGATATATTGATATTGTATTATTGAGGGCTTGTCTTTGGGTTTCGTTCAATTCCGGTGATTTAGTTTGGATAAACTGCAGAGCTAATTCGGTTGGCTTGTGTATTTTTTGCCAATTTTTGATGACGTCTGTGTCTGATAAACCAAGTGCTTTAGTTTTATTTACATGCAATACCACGTGAATATGGTTGTTCATGACTGCATAGGCACATACATCAATGCAAAAAACAGATGTGAGTAATAATAATCGGTCCTCAACCCATTGGCGTCGATGTTCATAATTTTGACCGCTATGAGTGTCTATGCCACATAGGTAGGCACGGCGAACGCACCTAGATACACAGTGGTAATACGGCGTATCAACCAGGCTAATTTGATGCTTCCTTGCAACAGGCATTTTTTAATCCATTTTTAATGCAATTCACAATAGCTTAGTAGTAATTTTGGTAATGAGAAGTCTAGTTTAAATTGAATTCAGGTCTAGTTTGGTTGCCTGTCCACAAATTGTAGTTTTGGTGCCTGTCCACGATTTGGTACCAAAATTTTGTAGTAGGAATTTTAGAATTAGAGGCTGTAAGAATACTTCAACAGCAGCAAAACGATACTCGAATACAGTAAAGAAACTGGCCAACCAAAGTTGATAAAATGTTTAAATTTATAATTGGCGGCATTAAACGCTAATAAATTGGTTTGATATCCATAAGGTGATAAAAAACTAGCGCTGGCAGCGAATGCTACCGCTAATGCGAAGGGCATAAGTGGAACTTCTAGCAGTTGAACTACACCGTATGCGAAAGGAAACATCAGGGCTGCGGCTGCATTGTTGGTGACCAATTCTGTCAACAGTAGGGTTAACCCGTAGACAACCAGCAAAGCTATAAATGGACTGCTGTCACTTAAAAAGGGTTTTAAGGAACCGGTTATTAGATCAATTACGCCTGAAGAAGATAGGGCAGACGCTAAACTCAATGCGCCAACAATCACAATTACTAAGTTAATTGGAATGTTTCGTTTTAGCTCTGAATTATTAATAACACCGGCGACGATTAACGCTGCCATGAAAAATAATAAGCCTGAAGATAAACTGAGTACCGAAGTTGCAGCTAATAAAATGGTTAATAAAAATCCACCAATGGTCAAAATTTCTTGAGGTTTATTTAGACGGGTTGAAATTTTTTGTTCAGAAATGATAAAGAAGTTTTTACTCAGGTTGTGCCTGTTAACAAAATCTTGTCCCGTTGCAAGTAAGAGGAAATCTCCGGCTTGCAATTTAATGTCTCCCAATTTACCAGATAACTGCTCACCATCTCTTCGAATAGCAACAACTGCAGCATCAAATAGGGCTCTAAACCCAACAGCTTTAAGGGTTTTGCCTATAATTTGAGCTCGATTTGAGATGATGACTTCGGTTAAGTTATCTCTTAAAAGGCCATCTGTTTCGGCAAATAACACTAACCCCTTTATATGTGAAAGGCTGTCTACGTTCTTTATGTTTCCAGAAAAAATTAATTTATCTTTTTCTAAAATCATCAGGTCGGGAGCTACTGGACTAATTAATTGCCCGTCACGAATGATTTCAACTAAAAACAATTCAGGTAAATTTCGTAAATGATTTTGTTCTACGGTTTTTCCGATCAATTCCGAATCAGCTATCACTTCAGCTTCTATAAAGTAATATTGAAAATTCCCTTTGCGGGTCTCAATATTTGGCAAAATTGGTGTTAATAAAAACATTAATAAGCCACAACTTAAGCCTGCAATCAAACCGTAAAAGGTAAAGTCCCAGAACTGGAAACCAGGGTGTCCTTGTTCAATCAGGAAGCTATCTACAATCAAGTTGGTAGATGTTCCTATAAGCGTGACTGTCCCGCCCAATATTGCGGAGTAGGACAGCGGAATAAGTAACTTTGATGCAGGATGATGTTGATTTTGACTGATTGGAGCAATCATACTGGCAACCACTGCGGTGTTATTTAGTAGTGCTGAGGATGCAAAAGTGAGTCCAAACAATCGCCAGTAACTCGCTTTAAAACTGGCTGTAATCAGTTTTCTGCCTAAACTTTTAATCATGGATGTCTTATCAACGGCGGTGCTAACTAACAGCAAAATAATAAGGGTCAGTAAGCCTTCGTTGGTAAGGTTATGGGCAACTTCTGAGAATGTTATTTGGCCAAATAGCATTAATGCTAATGTGGAACCTGCAAACACAGAAGAAGGGCGCTTATCAGTAAAGATAAGCGCCGCAATAGTTGCGAAAAAAATCGCGATAACAGCAAATTGATTAAAATCCACAGCTGGGAGTTCGAGTAATTATAACTTGGTTATGTCAGTGGCATTCCAATGTGGGAAGTGTTTTCTAACCAAAGTATTGAACTCAATTTCAAATTCTGAGAATTGATTCACAGCCGTTGTCGCCTGTGTCTGCTCGATTATCATTCCTGCGCCCACAGTTCCATTTGTTACCCTATCTATAATGATAAACGCACCTGTAGCACGATTTTCAGTATAGGGGTCACAAGCAACCATCTGAGTAAGCTTGATATTAGCAACCGCAATCTCATTTAAGTTCAGATGTACTGCTTCTTTCTTTTCCATGGTATTGACGTCAATTAAATAATTGATATTGGTGACCGAACCCGGTACGAATTTCGTCGCAAATTTAAAACCATACTGCTTGTTTGGAATCAATGCTTCTTCATCCATCCAAACCAAATGGGTCTTAAACGTATTTCCATGTAATGGTAAATTATCCGACTTAACAATCATATCGCCACGAGATATATCAATTTCGTCTTCTAAGGTTAAGGTCGTAGTCAATGGAGCATGAGCAAGCTGTTGTTCACCTTCAAAGTTAACGATTGATTTTACCGTTGACTGTTTTCCAGATGGCAAGGTCGTAACCTTATCGCCTACTGCAATTTGACCAGATACAACTGTACCAGCAAATCCGCGGAAGTTAAGATGTGGGCGATTGACATATTGCACAGGGAAGCGGAAATCATCCAGATTGAGATCTTTACCGATTTCTATATTTTCCAACGCTGTCATCAAGGTACTTCCAGTATACCAAGGCGTGTGTTCGCTTTTATTCACCACGTTATCGCCATCAAGTGCAGACAAAGGAATAAAAGTGATATCAGGAATGTCTAGTTGTTTAGAAAACTCCAAATAATCTTGCTTAATCTCTTCAAAAACAGTCTGACTATAATCCATCAAATCCATTTTGTTGATAGCAACAATGACGTGTTTGATACCTAACAACGAGACTAAAAATGAGTGACGACGAGTTTGCGTTTTCACGCCAGCACGGGCGTCGACTAAAATAATCGCCATTTGGCAGGTTGAAGCACCTGTTACCATGTTACGCGTATATTGTTCGTGTCCTGGAGTATCTGCAATGATAAATTTACGTTTATCAGTCGAAAAATAACGGTAAGCTACATCAATGGTGATACCTTGCTCACGCTCTGATTGTAATCCATCAACCAACAAAGCAAGGTCAACTTTTTCGCCTGTTGTGCCTACTTTTTTACTGTCTTTGGTAATCGCTGCTAACTGATCTTCATAGATCATTTTTGAGTCGTGTAACAAACGTCCGATAAGCGTACTTTTGCCGTCATCTACACTTCCGCAAGTAAGGAATCGAAGAAGATCTTTTTTCTCATGTTGATCTAAGTAAGACAATATATCTTTTTGTAGTAATGTGTTTTCGCTATTCATATTTTAGCAACTCACCAAAAAATAAGGGTTTAATACAGAATCTTTTTGATTGTAACGTAACGCTGGGGCATCAGGATCCAATGGGTTGTCTGAATTGATAACGGTAACTTTACCGCCAGCAGCTTCAACTACAGCTTGTGCTGCACCTGTATCCCATTCAGATGTTGGACCTAATCGAGGATATAAGTGAGCCTTGCCTTCAGCAACCAAACACAGTTTAAGTGAACTTCCCATTGCTACTAATTCTGTCTGGCCAGGCAGAGAATCCAGTAATGATTTAATTTCAGGGCTTTGGTGTGAACGGCTACCTACGACTTGCCAGGTTTCGCCATCTTGGTGTGGTTTAACGCTAATATCGTTAATTTCTCCACCATCTATCTTATATGCGCCTAGTTCACTAACACCAACGTAAGTGGCATTTAGTACTGGGGCATAAACTACGCCTAAAACAGGCTTTCCGTTACTAATTAAAGCGATGTTAACGGTAAACTCACCGTTTTTCTTTACGAATTCTTTAGTGCCATCTAGTGGGTCAACCAGCCAGTAATCATCCCAGGTTTGTCTAGTTTTCCAGTCAATACTGGCAGACTCTTCTGATAAAATAGGCAGTTCCGAAATCGCTTTGAGTCCATCCACAATGATGTGATGTGCGGCTAAATCTGCTTCGGTCAAAGGACTTTCATCAGACTTTTCGTAAATAGCGAAATCTTTTTTATATATTTCAAGTATGGCTGTCCCTGCTTTATGGGTTATTTCAGCGACTTGCGTTGCGAGAGCATGGTCAAACATCAGTCTAAAAATCCTTTTTCCTGTAACATTTTAAACAATAACTCAGCAGATTCTTCCGCGCTTTGTCCTGAAAATGTTAAATGAATTTCTGGATTCTCTGGTGTTTCGTAGGTGGAATCAATTCCCGTAAAGTCTTTAATATCGCCCTGACGAGCTTTTTGATAAAGTCCTTTTGGGTCCCGTTGCTCGCAAACTTCTAAGGGAGTATCGACAAACACTTCGATAAATTCCCCTTCGGCCAGCAAACTACGACAAAAATCTCTGTCCGCTTTGAATGGCGAAATGAACGCTGTGAGTACGATTAATCCTGAATCTACAAAAAGTTTAGCCACTTCGCTGATTCGGCGTATGTTTTCAACTCTATCAGAGTCGCTAAAACCTAGGTCGCCACACAAACCGTGACGAACATTGTCACCATCAAGCAAATAAGTATGCTTGCTGGCTTCAGCTAGTTTCTTTTCTAATAAATTAGCAATAGTCGATTTGCCAGAGCCACTAAGACCTGTTAACCAAATTACTGATGGTTTTTGTGCTTTTGCTTTGGCTCTGCGTTGCTTGTCGACATCATGTTGATGCCATACGATGTTGTTAGCCATTAGAAATATCCTTCCATCTTTTTCTTCTCCATTGAACCTGAAGAGTCATGATCTATAACCCTTCCTTGACGCTCTGAAGTTTTAGTTAACAACATTTCTTGAATGACTTCAGGTAAGGTATCCGCTGTAGATTCGACAGCACCCGTTAGTGGATAACAGCCTAAGGTTCTAAATCTAACTGAACGCATTTGCGGTACTTCACCCTCTTCTAAAGGCATACGATCGTCGTCAACCATAAACAAAACCCCATCTCTTTCAACAACAGGTCTGGGTTTGGCTAAGTATAGTGAAGGGATTTCAATATTTTCTAGGTAAATATATTGCCAGATATCTAACTCAGTCCAGTTAGACATAGGGAATACACGAATACTTTCCCCTTTATTGATTTGCGAATTATAGATATTCCACAATTCTGGACGTTGATTTTTTGGATCCCAACGATGGTTATCATCACGGAAAGAGTAGACTCTTTCTTTAGCACGAGACTTCTCTTCATCGCGACGAGCCCCACCGAAAGCGGCATCAAATTTATATTTGTTCAGAGCTTGTTTTAATCCAGCCGTTTTCATTATATCGGTATGCTTGGCACTACCGTGGGAAAACGGACCTACGCCCATATCGATACCTTCTTGGTTGATATGAACTAGCAAATCTAAATCATGCTTCTTAGCCATCTTGTCACGGAATTCGATCATTTCGTGGAATTTCCAAGTGGTGTCGACATGTAATAAAGGAAAAGGAATTTTACCTGGGGCAAAAGCTTTGCGGGCTAAGTGTAATAAGACCGAAGAGTCTTTTCCTACTGAATAGAGCATTACTGGGTTATCGAATTCTGCAGCAACTTCTCTGAAAATATGAATACTTTCAGCCTCAAGCTGTTTCAAATGAGTCACTGACGGAATAGAGTTAGTCATGTTTTATTTCCACGTAAATTCTAGCGTTAGACAAAATACTTATATGCATAGAACAATAACATACTTTAGAGCAGAATAGGTATGACCATTTACTATATTTAGCAACAAAATCGTTTAAAAAAAGCAAAGGTAAATAACTTGTTAATAGCTTGTTTACCTCTGTGTTTTTTCGCCGTTTTTTACAAATCTTCTAATTCACGGTCAACGCTATCGAATGTCTGGCAAATAGTTGCTGTAGGCTTGGCTGTTATAAGACTGACACCCACAGTAAAGATACAACTTACAATAAACCCAGGTACTATTTCGTAAATGACATCGCTCAATGCCTGTCCATTAATCGTTAAGTCTGCAAAAACCCCATATGAGTACCGTTACTGCACCGGTAATCATACCGGCTAATGCACCAGCAAATGTCATGCGCTTCCAGTACAAACTAATGATAACCAATGGTCCAAAAGCCGCACCAAAACCAGCCCATGCGTTACTAACTAATGTGAGGACTGTGCTATCTCGGTCATAAGCGAGCATTACCGCTACAAAAGCGACTAAAGCCACCGATATACGACCTACCATGACCAACTCTTTTTGACTGGCTCCACGACGTAAAAATGCTTGATAAAAATCACCCGTCAATGAGCTTGAGGTCACCAGTAGCTGCGATGAAATGGTACTCATAATTGCGGCTAGAATTGCTGCGAGTAAAAAACCGCCGACAAATGGGTTAAATAACAATTGTGATAACACAATAAAAATAGTTTCAGGATCTTCAATATTTCCTTGGGTTTTAGTCATATAGGCTAAACCAAACAAACCCGTTGCCACTGCGCCTGCCAAAGAGACGATCATCCAACTCATGCCAATCCGTCTCGCTACTTTCATGTCTTTGACATGTCGAATAGCCATAAATCTTACAATTATGTGTGGCTGTCCAAAATAACCGAGTCCCCAAGCAAGTAACGAAATGATGCCGATGGCCGAGAGTGCCTGTCCAGTTGATGCATCTACCCACAAACTCATCATATTCTCACTAACACTCGATATCTGTTGGGTGACTTCGCCTATACCGCCCACTTCAAACAACACAACTAAGGGAACCATAATAAGAGACACAAACATTATGCAGCCTTGCACAAAGTCAGTCATGCTCACGGCTAAGAAACCACCAAATAAGGTATACGCAACCACCACACCGGCTGTCACATAAAGACCGGTTTCGTATGTTAAACCAAAAGAGGATTCAAATAGCTTGCCGCCAGCAACGACACCGCTGGAGGTATAAAGGGTAAAAAATATAATAATCACGACGGAGGAAATAACTCGGAGTAAGCGGCTTTTGTCTTCGAATCGGTTTTCAAAATAGTCGGGTAGGGTAATAGAATTATTAGCCACTTCAGTGTAAACCCTAAGCCTTGGAGCAACCAAAATATAATTCAGGAAAGCACCTATGGTTAATCCTGCCGCGATCCAGATACTCGATAGTCCGGATACGTACATTGCGCCAGGAACTCCCATTAACATCCAACCACTCATGTCTGACGCACCTGCAGATAAGGCTGTCATTTTAGGGCTTAACGTCCTACCACCGAGCATGTATTCTGTCATGTCGGATGTGGACTCTCTGAAGGCGTAAAGGCCTATACCAAGCATCACGATAAAATACACGGTAAGTGATATGAGTGTACCTAATTCCATTGAAAATCCTTTGTTTTTAATATTTATCTCTGTATGAGTTGATCTATGCTAACAAGCATAGCGGTGGCATACTAGGGGCATCCATCTAAGCCGTAAAAATATTATTACAGTTGACCTAGTGCAACGACTAATATTAAGGCATCGAGAATTCTTAGTTTTATGAATTATTGTTTTTATGCATTTGAGCAATTAAGCCCGAATCAGCTTTATCAAATTTTGCGTTTACGCCAGAACGTTTTTGTTTTAGAACAAAAAAGTTTTTATGACGATATTGATAATCTGGATCAACTATCCAAACACTTATGTGTCTATTCACAGACGCAGCAATTGTTGGCTTATTCACGATTACGGATTGCTGGCGAAGCATCGGTTATCGGGAAAATAGAACGAGTTGTTGTAGACAGCCATGCTCGTGGTCAAAGATTAGCAGCTCAAATGATGGATGAAATTATTGAATATTTCCAACAAGATACGAAGGTTGAAGGGCTTTTATTATCGGCTCAGGTAGATGTTATTGCGTTTTATAAAAAGTGGGGATTTGAAATAAAAAGTGAGCTATACGATGATGGCGGTATCGACCATGTGGATATGTTTCTCTCTTTTAAATAGGTCGTATGGGAAATAAAAAAGACCCAATTAATGGGCCTCTTCAAATATCAAATTGTCGAACACTACAAGTTAGACGTTAAAGCGGAAGTGAATAACATCACCGTCTTTCACAATGTAGTCTTTGCCTTCCAAACGCCATTTACCGGCGTCTTTGGCTCCTTGCTCACCTTTAAATTCTACGAAGTTGTCGTAACCAATTATTTCAGCTCGAATAAAACCTTTTTCAAAGTCTGTATGGATTTTACCGGCAGCTTGTGGTGCAGTTGAGCCTTCAGGGAAAGTCCAAGCTCTTACTTCTTGAACTCCAGCTGTAAAGTAAGTTTGTAAGGTCAATAAGTTGTAGCCCGCACGAATGACTCGGTTTAGGCCGGGTTCTGTTAAACCCAATTCATCCATAAATTCTGCTTTTTCTTCTTCATCTAACTCTGCTATTTCAGATTCAATTTCTGCGCATACTGCGACAACTACTGCATTTTCTTTTTCAGCAATAGCGCGAACTTTGTCCAGATAAGGATTATTCTCAAACCCATCTTCGTTAACGTTTGCTACATACATTGTCGGTTTAAGCGTCAGTAAGTTCATGTAGCTAATTGCGGCTAGTTCTTCTTTTTCTAGCGCCACACCGCGAAGTAAAGTTCCTTCATCCAATGCTGGCTTAATCTTTTCCAATACTTTTATTTCGAATTTTGCATCAGAATCACCACTTTTAGCTTTTTTGGCCACTCTAAGTAGTGCTTTTTCAACGGTTTCTAAATCAGCCAAGGCCAATTCAGTGTTGATAACTTCAATGTCATCTTGTGGATCTACTTTACCTGCAACATGCACGATGTTGTCATTTTCAAAACAACGAACAACATGTCCTATGGCATCTGTTTCGCGAATGTTTGCGAGAAACTTATTACCTAAACCTTCGCCTTTAGAAGCACCAGCGACCAATCCTGCAATATCAACAAATTCCATTGTGGTAGGAATGACGCGTTGCGGTTTAACGATCTCAGATAGTGCAGTCAGTCTTTCATCTGGCACAGGTACAACACCTGTATTGGGTTCAATCGTACAAAACGGAAAATTAGCCGCTTCTATGCCAGCTTTTGTTAATGCATTGAACAACGTTGATTTTCCGACGTTGGGCAAACCAACTA
This sequence comes from Aliiglaciecola sp. NS0011-25, assembly GCF_040370605.1. Classification (NCBI taxonomy): domain Bacteria; kingdom Pseudomonadati; phylum Pseudomonadota; class Gammaproteobacteria; order Alteromonadales; family Alteromonadaceae; genus Aliiglaciecola; species Aliiglaciecola sp. NS0011-25. The sequence continues at coordinate 71,504 of NZ_BAABWR010000012.1, read as the reverse complement.
TTCCACATTTAAAACCCATTTGGTGTTCCTTAAACTATTTGGCGCTCAGATAATCCGGCGTATGCTGTTATTCTACTTTGAATGAATGAAGGCGATTCATTGCCTTTTTTAAATCATCCTTTAACAATATTTCGGTACAACGCAATGCTTCGTCTATTGCGGCATCGATTTTTTCTTGATCTTGTTTTGACGCTTTTCCTAACACATGGCCGGTAACTCTGGATTTATCACCTGGATGACCAATGCCAATACGTAAGCGTAAAAAGTCTTTAAAGTTTCCCAGTTTTGAAACTATATCCCTGATCCCATTTTGACTGGAACTGCCGCCAACCTTGAATTTTACAATACCGGGTGGTAAATCAAGCTCATCAAAGGCAACCAACATATTTTCAGGGGGGATTCGATAAAAACTGCTTAGAGCTGAAACTGCCTGACCACTTTTATTCATATAGGTGGTAGGGATCAGTAATCTAATATCCTGTCCAGCATAAGTAATGCGGCCAGTATATCCAAAAAATTTATTTTCCAATTTGAGCGTGCACCCAAATTGTTTTGCCAGTGCTTCAACAAACCATGTACCGGCATTGTGACGGGTATTTTGATATTCGGGGCCTGGATTTCCCAGGCCCACAATAAGTTGAATGTCAGACAAGCAACTTATTCCTCAGATGCAGCTTCTTCAGAATCGCCTTCTTCAGCTTCTTCTGCGCTTGGTCCTTTAGCTGTTTTAATTGTTGCTACAGCCAAGTCATGAGACTCACCTTTAGCAAGCTCAACTAAAACTACACCTTCAGGAAGCACAAGGTCAGACAAGTGAACAGTTTCACCTAGACCAACAGACTCTAAGTTAACTTCGATGAATTCTGGAAGTACGCCAGGTAAACATGTTACTTCAACATCATTCATGTGATGTTCTGCGTGACCGCCTTCAGTTTTAATTGCTTCCGCTTTATCTTCGTTGATGAAATGAAGAGGTACATTGGTTGTAACTTCTTTATTTTTATCAACACGCAAGAAATCTATGTGTGTAACTTTTGGTTTGAAAGGGTGACGTTGCATATCTTTAACAAGCGCGTCTACTTTTTCACCAGCAATGTTAAGAGTAAGAACGTGGCTATAAAAAGCTTCGAATTCTTGCGCTTGAATTACTTTGTTATGAGCTAGTGTTAGAGATACTGGGTCTTTACCAGCACCGTAAAGGATAGCAGGGACTTTGTCTTCACGACGTAGGCGGCGGCTCGCACCTTTCCCCAAGTCAGAACGAACTTCTGCATCCAAGTTGAAAATTGCATCAGACATTTTGGAACTCCAAATTAAAAAATTAAATTTTGTAGTTTCTTGCGACCAGAAACTACATAAATGCAAGTATTACCTTGCTACCCATTGAAAACGGGCGCGGAAGTCTACCACTCGAGTGCATACTTAACAAGCACTTGGTACTTTATTTAACTAGCTGTCTAAGATTTTGTATCACTTGTGGATATAGGATAGATTAGCTTTTTAGTTATTCTCAATATAGGAAATAGTTTGAATGAATCATCTTAAATCTTGGGTCGTAATATTGTGTGCCAGTTTAATCAATTTCAGCGTTTTTGCTGAGCAAACAGCGTTAGTTGGTGGACGCTTAATTGATGGGTTTGGGCACCAACCTATAGCGAATAGCGTCATTTTAATCAAAGATGGAATTATTCAACAAGTAGGCACAGTTGATACTTTACCTGTGCCTAAGGGGGATCAAATTGTTTCCACCGAAGGGATGGATGTGTTACCTGGTCTGTGGGAAAACCATGCTCATTTAATGCTCAATGGTCACTCAGACTATGTGCATTGGGATAAAGCTTACATAAACCGTTTGGCTGATGAAATTATGCCCGCGAGTGCTGTGCAACTATTGCTCGCAGGGATCACGAGTGCTCGAGATTTAGGAGCACCTTTAGATGACACCATAAGCGTTAAAAAACGAATTGAAGATGGCACTATTCCTGGTCCTAACTTATATGTGTCAGGGCCGTTCTTACAACATGAAGCCTACCCAGGAACGGAACAGTTTCGTTGGGGCATCAATGGGGTGCGTGATGCAAAGCAAAAAGTTAATAAATTAGCTGATGCAGGTATGAACATCATTAAATTAATTGATCAGGATAAAATGGAATTAGAAGAAGCCCAAGCTATTGTCGATCAAGCGCATAAAAGAGGCCTTAAAGTTATCGCGCATTCCCATAGACCGAATGAAATTAGACGCGGTCTTGAAATCGGAGTCGATAATTTTGAACATACTGGACTAACAACCTCTCCTGAGTACCCCGAAGATATTGTAAAAATGCTAAAAGAACGCACTGCAACTGGTCGAGTAGCGGGCGGACCTTTATTTTGGACACCCACCGTTGAAGGTTTGTGGAATTATCCTGCCACTGTTGCCAATCCTGAAAAATTAGACAGCCAATGTTGGAAGCGTGGACTTAAGGAAGACACAATTGCTGATATCAAAGGATCGTTAGAACATGTAGGGCAACTGGACTACATGCAACTGACACCGCTACGTAAACCTACGTTGAAACGCAAGATCGCGCAATTGAAAGACGCGGGTGTGGTTTTTCTAGTTGGCACTGATAGTGGTATTCCGGCGAAGTTTCATTGTCAAAGTACCTGGAATGAAATGGCAGTATGGGTAGATGAAATGAATATAAGTGCTATGGATACGATTCGTGCAGCAACTTATTGGCCCGCAGTTATGATGGGTGTCCATGAAAAAACGGGTACGGTTTCAGCGGGTAAAGATGCCGATATTATCGCGGTTCACGGAGATGTTTTACGTTACATTAATTTATTACAGCGGGTCGACTTTGTGATGAAAGGTGGTGTGGTTTATAAATCAGAAGGTGTGCCGGTAGAGAAAAATTTAGATTAATCTCATGTTCAAATAGATTAATATGGTTCGAGAGCCCGACATTGTTCGGGCTCAATTTTTTATACAAGACGAGAGAGGGCTCACCAAGCGTCTTTTTGCTTAACTTTACTTCTATCAATTTCAATAGCTTCTACTACTTTGAGTACTTCACCATATTGTTGAAACGTTAGTACATCAGTTAAAACATAGCCTTTTACTTCGACAACCATGCCATTTTGCAATAGTTCTTTGTTCATTCCTCTGGGCATGTATTTTTTGCCATCATTTGCGTCTAAGCCAAAAAATCCACCTTCCATACCTTTATAAACAATGGTGCCAGTAATAGTGAGCATTTCTGTTTCCTCTTGTGTGGCTTCACTGTTGTTCGCTTTTTTCAATTCTACAGCCGGTTTTGCTTGAGCCGCTGCAGACACGCTGGTGTCGGCAGTATCAGTACCTGAACAACCCACAAAAAATATTATCGAAAATAGACACAGTAACTTATTCATTTTTATCCCATCAATATTATTTTGCACAATATACAACCATGTATAACACGATACTTTGACAATTACATTTTATAAAAGTGCATAAAAAAGCCGTTTGATTTTACAATCAAACGGCTTTTAATCAATCTCGTGTACTGTTAGAAATTAGTACTCGAACATCGCTGAAATGGATTCTTCATTACTCACTCGACGAATTGCTTCAGCTAACATGTTGGACAAGGTTAGTTGTTTGACACGGCTCAAAGCTTTTATGTCATCAGCAAGTGGAATACTATCGGTGATGATAATTTCATCAATCACTGAGTTTTGAATATTTTCCACTGCATTACCAGAGAAGATCGCATGAGTTGCATAGGCATACACGTTTCTTGCACCGTGAGCTTTTAGTGCTTCAGCTGCTTTACCTAATGTACCGCCAGTGTCGATCATATCATCGACAATGATACAATCTCGATCGTTTACATCACCAATGATATGCATAACTTGTGCGACATTAGCTTTGGGACGACGTTTATCAATAATCGCCAAATCTGTGTCATTAAGCAGTTTTGCCATTGCTCGGGCTCTTACTACACCACCGATGTCTGGCGAAACTACTACTGGATTATGAAAATCACGACGACGCATATCGTCTAGCAAAATCGGTGTTCCAAATGCGTTATCAACTGGCACATCGAAGAAACCTTGAATTTGTTCTGCATGCAAGTCGATGGTTAATACGCGGTCAACACCCACGTTCGATAAGAAATCAGCCACTACCTTTGCGGTAATAGGAACACGCGCCGAGCGAACTCGTCGATCTTGACGTGCATAGCCAAAATATGGAATTACAGCGGTTATACGACCTGCTGATGCGCGACGAAGTGCGTCGATCATCACGATCAATTCCATTAGGTTATCGTTAGTTGGGGCACAAGTTGATTGAATGATAAAAACGTCAGAACCACGTACATTCTCATGGATTTCGACGCTTATTTCACCATCACTGAAGCGGCCCACACTAGCGTGGCCAAGTTTAGTATAAAGTCTATCTGCTACTTTTTGGGCGAGTTCTGGTACTGCATTACCAGCGAAAAGCTTCATGTCCGGCACAAGAAATTTCCTCAGTGCGAAAGTGTTAAGGGTAACCAATGGGCTACATTGATTCATCGCGTTTCAGGGTTGCCGCGAGCTTAGTCTAGATTGCGTTTGTCAGCAGTTAAGCCGAGGTTAATTGCATTATAGCTAAATACTCATGTAAGGGTGATGTATTAATACCTTTTGCGACAAACGCCTGACAATCTTCAGGCAAGATTCGTTTAACCTGCTCAGCTTGTTCGAAAGTGTCAAAAACAGAAAATAAGCACGCTCCTGTCCCTGTCATTCTCGACGGCGCGTATTCTAACAACTGACGTAATAAATTTGCAACTTTAGGATAGCGATCACAGACTAATTTTTGGCAATCATTGCGAGTTTTCGTAAATTCGTAATCTTGCCAGGCTATTTTAGCTGAATTTCGGATTAAATCATCCGCCGCAAAAATTTCCGCAGTGGACACGTGACAATTTGGAAAAACAATCAGATAAAATTTCGAAGGAAGCTCGGTTGCTGTGATTTTTTCTCCCACACCCTCTGCAAAAGCGGTTTTGCCATAGATGAATATAGGGACATCGGCACCTAGGGTTAATCCGATGTCAGCTAATTGCGATTCTGACAATTTCGTTTTCCACAATGCATTGAGCGCAACCAAGGTTGTTGCCGCATTGGATGAACCTCCGCCAATGCCACCTCCCATTGGAAGCTGTTTATCTAACCAGATATTGCAACCTAAAGTTGAGCCTGAAAGTTGCTGTAATTGTTTGGCTGCTTTGTAGATTAAATTATCTTCTTGGGCTACACCTTCTAGTTCGCTTTTTATGCTAATGACGCCGTCATCAGTGACTTCAAACGCTAATTGATCACCAATATCCACTAATTGAAATAATGTTTGCAATAAATGATAACCTTTTTCATTTTGTCCATTGATGTGCAAAAAAAGGTTTAATTTGGCGGGGCTAGGCCACCAATGTTGAGGGAGCGGGCTCTGTATCATTGCATTCTCTGCCAAGAAGATATTTTAATTTTAATTTGATTCGCGGTATTTTGCGTGTTGGTCAGCTCAATAGCATGGGGTAACCAAAGTTCTTCCACTTTTTTGTAGTCAGAATAGGTTAACGTCCAAGGCACGCATTTTTTGCATTTAGCTTCTAACTTACTGACTAAACCGTACTCATCGTACACCACGTTATCATTTTTTGTATGTTGTCCTTTTACCCAAAGTCCGAGCTTTTCTACCGGAATATTCCAACCTGTTACCCGTAAAATCAATTTATTGGGGTCAGTATCGGTGAAGGTTTGGTCATCAACTTCTAATTTTGCGTAGTTATCACCACTTTGCATTTTTAAAATGCTGGTACCTATAAAGGTATTTAATTGTAAATCAAATTGAGTTAGTTGCTGCTGCCAATTCATGTAAGCACTAACTTTATCTTCTTCACTTTTGAATGCTAAGCGCCCTTTGATTTTCCAATGGGTTAAATCTGAAAGCTGGTGTTGATGACGTTCGCTATCGATACTTTGATTAATTCTAGTCGATGTTACACAACCTGATAATAACAGTATGGTCAAACAAGCAGATATGACAAAAATCGATTTCATGCAAAGTGCCAAATTGAGATTTAGATGATTTTTTATGCGTTAATTAAGACTTCTGATAAAAAACAGCTAAAATTGAGTTGGATTGTTATTTTATATGGGAACACAGAAGCTCCACTACTTTCAATACTTTTGGCTTTTGCGTACAATGCCGCTCCCAATAATATTGCACGGTTGACTAGCATTTCTCAATGACACTGATTGCTGTAGGAATTAATCACAAAACGGCCCCTGTGGTTTTACGCGAGAAAGTTGCCTTTCCTGTGGAATCCATGGTGGAAGCGCTTGCCTCTTTGCGAGAGCATTTAGGTGCTGAAGAATCAGTAATTCTATCTACCTGCAATCGAACTGAAATTTATATATCAACTGAACATTCGTTAGGCGATAAGCTGATCAAGTGGCTTGCTAACTTTCATAATTTAGATACCAACGAACTTATTTGCCATAGTTATCTGCTTGAAGAACAAGAGGCTATCCAGCACATTTTGCGAGTCGCCAGTGGTTTAGATTCTTTAGTATTGGGTGAGCCGCAGATTCTAGGGCAGGTAAAACAAGCGTATACGAGCGCCAAAAATTATGGCGCAGTGAATAGTCAACTTGAAAAGTTATTCCAACATACTTTCTCGGTGGCAAAGAAAGTTCGAACAGAGACAGACATTGGTGCTAATGCGGTTTCCGTTGCTTTTGCTGCTGTGCAGTTATCAAAACAGATATTCTCTTCATTATCAAAAACCAAAGTTTTGTTAATAGGGGCTGGTGAAACAATAGAATTGGTTGCTAAACATCTGACCAATAATGGTGTGAACAAGATTACCGTTGCCAACCGGACATTAAGCCGTGGTAAAGAATTAGCAGAGCAAATAAACGCTAACGTTATTACACTTGCGCAAATTCCCAATGTTTTGCATGAAGCCGATATTGTCATTAGTTCTACTGCAAGTACTTTGCCCATTATCGGTAAGGGGATGGTAGAAAGTGCGCTAAAAGACCGTAAACATAAGCCTATCTTCTTCGTGGACCTTGCGGTACCTAGAGATATAGAAACCGAAGTCGCAGATTTAGATGATGCTTATTTGTATTCGGTTGATGATTTACAACATATTGTCGAACAGAATTTGGCCAGTCGCCAACAAGCTGCCGACGAAGCTGAGTTGATCATAAGAGAACAGGCTCAGGTCTACTTTAATTGGCAAAACTCACTAGAATCGATTGATTCATTGAAATTATTTCGTCAGCAAAATAATGACGTTAAAGTTAAATTACAACAACGTGCTCTAAGCCAATTGGCCGAAGGCAAAGATCCGCAAGAAGTCGTGATAGAATTATCAAATAAACTGACCAATGCGTTACTACACGCGCCAACCAAAGCGCTGAGCCGTGCTGCATCAGAACAAGACCAAGATACATTGTCATTGCTAAGGCAAACATTGGGTCTGGATGTCGAAAAAGAACAAACAGGAAAATCATGAAAGATTCAGTAGTCAGTAAATTAGAAACCCTTATCGAACGATTTGAAGAAGTTCAGGCGTTGTTAAGTAATGCAGAAATTATTGCTGATCAAAATAAATTCCGCGCGTTATCTAAAGAATATTCTCAATTAGAAAGTGTTGTTAAAACCTTTAAGCTTTATCAGCAAGCCCAGGAAGACTTAAAATCTGCGCAAGAAATGATGCAAGAAGATGATGCAGAAATGCGCGAGATGGCACAAGAAGAGTATAAAGAAGCTAAGTCGAAAATCGAAAGTTTAGAAAATGACTTACAAATATTATTGCTGCCAAGAGATCCTAATGACGATAGCAATTGCTTCTTGGAAATCAGGGCTGGGGCTGGTGGAGATGAAGCCGCTATTTTTGCTGGTGATTTATTTAGGATGTATAGCCGTTATGCTGAGACACAAGGCTGGCGCGTAGAGCTTATCAATGCAAACGAAGGTGAGCACGGTGGTTACAAAGAGGTGGTTGCGAATATTATCGGCGACGGCGTCTATGGAATCATGAAATTTGAATCCGGTGGACATCGAGTTCAACGGGTTCCTGAAACGGAATCTCAAGGCCGAATTCATACCTCTGCTTGTACTGTTGCTGTATTGCCTGAAATACCAGAATCTGAAGCAATTGAAATTAATCCTTCAGACCTAAGAATTGATACGTTCCGGGCATCGGGGGCGGGAGGACAGCACGTCAACAAAACAGACTCTGCAATTCGTCTAACTCACATACCTACAGGCGTTGTAGTCGAATGTCAGGATGAACGTTCTCAGCACAAAAACCGTGCTAAAGCTATGTCTGTACTGCAATCTAGATTGAATCAAATCGAGGACGATAAACGCGCTGCAGAAGAAGCTTCGACACGCAGAAACTTGGTTGGGAGTGGGGATCGCTCAGAGCGCATTCGTACTTATAATTTTCCCCAAGGCCGAGTGACCGACCATAGAATCAATTTAACCTTGTACAAATTGGATGACGTAATTGCCGGCGATGTGAATGCGTTGCTGGAGCCAATTAGACAGGAGCATCAGGCTGACCTGTTAGCCTCTTTGTCTGATGGAAACTAATCCAAATTTGACTGCAGGTTCCTGCGTTTCAGAACTGTTGAATTGGGCCTATCAGCATCTGTCAGAGGGCGAAAGTCCGAAAACGGATGCTAGATTGTTACTAGCTTACTGCATCGGAAAATCAACGACTTACCTGATGACTTGGCCAGATCAAATCGTTGATGAGAGCGCCCAATCACGTTTTCAGCAATTGGTTTGTAAGCGCAAGCTAGGTCATCCAGTAGCACATTTAATTGGTAAACGAAATTTCTGGACACTCAGTCTAGAGGTGACACCTGATACGCTGATTCCGCGCCCTGAAACTGAATTATTGGTTGAACAAGCGTTGCAATTACCCTTAAATCAAAAGGCAAAAGTGCTAGATTTGGGCACAGGTACAGGAGCTATTGCATTGTCTTTAGCTCAAGAAAAGCCTGAATGGGATGTTTTAGGTGTGGATGTCATTGAAGATGCAGTCGCTTTAGCAAAGCGCAACGCAGTTGCCAATCAATTGTCTCATGTCAAATTTTTGCACAGTAGTTGGTTTAGTGAATTAGGCGCTAACACTTTTGACTTGATTGTTAGTAATCCGCCTTATGTTGAAAGTGACAGCCAATACCTTTCACAAGGTGATGTGCGTTTTGAGCCTGTATCTGCTTTAACTTCTGGAAAAGATGGTTTAGATGACATTAAAATAATCATTAAGCAATCACTTCAGCATCTAGAAGCAGGGGGTTGGCTGCTTATTGAACATGGATACAATCAATCTGAGGCTATCGGTAAACTATTTGCTCACTATCAATATATAAATATATTTCATAAAAAAGACCTGAATAACCAACCCCGTATAAGTGCAGCTCAAAAACGCTAATTCTATTACACGTCAACTGACCTATCTCACTTCAGCTTTCTAGCAAATACGCAAAATAACAACAAAGATAACAACAAAGACAGCCATGTTTATATCTATTCTGACCAGATTTTATGTCATGTGAATTAAAGGTGGGTGTCCTGGTTAAAGTGCTGGGCAAAACTAACAACAAAGACAGCCATGTTTAAACCTATGCTGACCAGATTTTATGTTATGTGAATTAAAGGTGGGTGTCCTGGTTAAAGTGCTGGGCAAAACTAACAACAAAGACAGCCATGTTTAAATCTATTCTGACCAGATTTTATGTCATGTGAATTAAAGGTGGGTGTCCTGATTAAAGTGCAGGGCAAAACTACTTGAAAGTGAACTAACAACAAAGACACCCATGCTTAAACCTATTCTGACCAGATTTTATGTCATATGAATTAAAGGTGGGTGTCCTGGTTAAAGTGCATAAATTAAAGGTGGGTGTCCTGGTTAAAGTGCAGGGCAAAACTACTTGAAAGTGTATGAGGTTCGATGAATTTGTTAGGTTAAGCCTGTTGTTTTTGAGGTATTAAATTTCTGTGGCTCAAGTAGTTTCTAAATGGTAGATTGTCTCGGATATTTATCTATGAGGTTATGCTATGTCTGATATGTTTCTGTTTGCTGAAGACACAGACGAAAAAATTGAAGTTCAGAAAGGTGTATGGAAAGTCCTTATAGTTGACGATGAACCTGAGGTTCATGCGGTTACCAAGCTTGCATTGAACGATTTTGTTTTTCAGGAAAAAGGCCTTCGTTTTATTAGCGCATACAGCGGGAAAGAAGCTAAAGAACTTTTCCAGCAGCATGATGATATTGCGGTTGTGTTGTTAGATGTTGTAATGGAAACAGATGAAGCCGGTTTAGACGTTGCCCAATATGTACGTAACGAGCTTCACAACAATTTCACTCGTATCATTTTACGCACAGGGCAGCCCGGGCAAGCACCAGAGCGTGATGTGATTCTAAATTACGATATTAATGATTATAAATCGAAAACCGAACTTACAGCTCAGAAATTATTCACCGTGGTAATTGCGGCTCTTCGCTCATATCGAGATATCATGGTAATAGAAGAGAATCGACAAGGTTTAGAAAAAATCATTTCCGCTTCTGCAAATTTATTTACTATTCGTTCCTTAGAAAATTTTATCGAAGGTATTATTCAGCAGCTATCTTCGCTACTAGGAGGAACAAAGGACGCTGCTTATATCACTTCAGCCATTGCCGCACCTAATCCAATTGATGTCTTCGAGCCTAAGGAGTTTTACGTGTTCTCTGGAAAAGGAGAGTACCATGGACAAGAAGGAGCCTTGTTAGAAGATGTTGTAACCGAGGATGAGCTTGCTGCCTGTAGAAAAGCATTGAAAGAAAAATCACTGGTTTATGGCGATGAATACGTTGCAGCCTATTGTCAGGGTAAACATACTAATGGATCCCTGTTGTATTTATCTGGTATTCCCAGAGCAATGAATCGCTATGATAAAAAGCTTCTGGAAATATTCAGTAATAATGTCCAAATCGCTTTTGATAACGTGCTTCTCACAAAAGATATTGAAGACTCCCAACGAGAAATAATCGAACGTTTGGGCGATGCTATGGAAAAACAGTTTAGCGTTGGAAAGCACATTCAAAGGATGGTTGAAATGTGTAAACTGCTCTCCAAAGAGTATGGTTTATCTGAGACACAAATTGAAATGCTCGCCTTAGCTGTGCCATTGCATGATGTCGGAAAATTGAAAGTTCCAACCGATATATTAGGTAAACCTGGTCCGCTCAATGACTTAGAAAAAGAGGCTGCCAAACGGCACGCTCAAATCGGCTATGATTTGTTGAAAGATTCTCGTCGCAAAATTATTCAGTCAGCAGCCCAAGTCGCTCGCGATCACCATGAACATTGGGATGGCAATGGCTACCCTCGAGGTTTGAAAGGTGAAAAAATCCATATTTTTAGTCGGATTACGGCCATTGCTGATGTTTATGATGCCCTGCGTAGTAAACTCAATTACAAAGAGGCTTGGCCGTTGGATAAAGTGCTAGATACCTTCAAAGAGGCGCGAGGAAAACAGTTTGAACCTAAACTGGTCGACATTTTACTCGAAAATATCGAGAAAATAGAGAATATACAACAGCAATACCCTGATCCTGTTTAATCAATAATCGCCAGTTTCAAACGTTAATACAAGCAAGCTTACGGGGAACGCTGCTTATCAAAAAAATAATCAAAGGCTTCTCGATTTGACTACTGGTCTAGTATAAAGTGTTGGCCGCCTCAAAAGTCTTCCTTTATATTGAGGTGCAAATTTTCCAACTGAAAAACATAATAATTAGAAGGGCGTTTTATGTACATGATGACCAAACATCTTCACCTTACTGCAGTGGCATTAAGCATTATTTTATTTATTTTACGATTTGTATGGTTACAGCGTAATTCAACATTGTTACATAAAAAATGGGTGAAAATAGTACCGCATGTAATTGATACCCTGTTGCTGGTTACTGCTATAACTCTATGTTTTATCGTACCTTTTAATCCTATCCAACATCCTTGGTTGTGGCAAAAAATTGTTCTGGTTATCGCCTATATTGGACTAGGGTTTTACGTACTAAAATTTGCTGATTCAGCGATAAAACAATGGGGTGGTTTTACCCTCGCTATTGTGTGTTTAATGTTGGCTGCTAACTTAGCGGTTAGTAAACAAGCACTTATTGGCTTTTAACAAATAGATCATGGATAAGTGTTAAGGTTTCACTACGCTAACCCGATAACAACACATAATGTCAAATTGTTAGAGGATACTGTGAAAGCCTTACACCATGCTATCAATGAGAAAGACTCTTTGTTGGCGAGTTTATTATTAACTCAACAATTTGGAAACAGCATCAACGTACTTAAGTACGTTGCGCAAATTGCTGTACTAGCCAAACAAGTCGCAAAACATATCGATTCTAATGGGTCGGAACTGGATAGGTTTCAACAACTAATCGACGGTTTCTATACTCAATTGGCATTTAGCGGCGATGAAAACAATTTTTTTAATGCCAAGTATAGTTTAGTAGACCAAGTTATTGACTATCACACCGGGATTCCCGTCACCCTATCCATTGTTTTTTCTGCTATCGCCAATCAACTTGGATTCAATGTGGCAGGGGTTAACTTTCCTGGGCATTTTTTAATTCGTTTTCAAAGTCAGGAAAAGCGTTTACGCTTTATCGATCCACTTAATGGCAACACTATTAAGTGGCAAGAGTTAGAAGCGTTATATTTTAGTATCGTAGGTGAAACAGAAGATGAGGAAATGCCCTCAGACACACTCAATGTTGCCTCTACAGAAGAAATATTGGTTAGGTTATTACATAATTTAAAAGCGTCCTATATCCGAGAAGAAAATTATCAAATGGCACTTCGCGCGGTGGATTTGCTAATTGAACTTTGTCCTGATGACCCTTACGAGCGCCGTGATCGTGGTTTTTTACTTCATCAGTTAGAGTGTCCTCAAGTGGCGAAAGCCGATTACCAGTTTTTCATAAAACGTTGTCCTCAAGACCCTTCCGCGCAACTACTAAAAATGCAAATGCGGCATTGGGAAAGCGCTTTGACTGTGGTTTTACACTAAATTTTTATGCAACTTCAATGGCGCGATTTGACATCTGTAATTTATAGACACGTTAACCAAAGCAGCGCAAAACTCGCTAAACATTAATCTCAATTTGTTTACTCGTGCCACCGACAAATTTCCTTTACTCCGCACTTTAATATTCCTACTATAGCGCTAACTTACGTAATAAATTCAGCTATAGAGAAGCAATTTAAGTGAATAATCAACAATCTATTTCGGTAGGCAATGTAGACGTTGCGAATGACAAACCTTTTGTATTGTTTGGCGGTATGAACGTACTAGAATCTCGTGATCTGGCAATGCGGATAGCAGAACACTACAAAGAAGTAACAACTCGATTAAATATCCCTTATGTTTTTAAGGCTTCTTTTGATAAGGCCAATCGTTCATCGGTTCATTCTTATCGTGGCCCTGGAATGGAAGAAGGCTTAAAGATTTTTGAAGAAATTAAAAACACCTTTGATGTGCCGCTGATTACAGACGTTCATGAACCTCATCAGGCGCAACCAGTTGCTGAAATTGTAGATGTTATTCAGCTACCTGCATTTTTAGCACGTCAAACAGACCTAGTCGTTGCAATGGCTCAAACCAATGCCGTCATTAACGTTAAAAAACCACAGTTTTTAGCGGCCCATGAAATGCGTCATATCATTAATAAGTTTTTGGAAGCGGGCAATGACAAAGTAATATTATGTGAACGGGGTTCTTGTTATGGCTATAACAATCTCGTAGTTGATATGCTTGGTATGGATGAAATGAAAGATTATGCACCTGTCATTTTTGATGCAACCCATGCTCTTCAAAAGCCTGGTGGACGTTCTGATTCTGCCGATGGTCGCAGAGCGCAAGCGGCTCAGTTGGCTCGTAGCGGCATGTCACTTGGTCTCGCTGGATTATTTATTGAAGCTCACCCAGAGCCAAATCAAGCTAAATGTGATGGACCTTGTGCATTAAAGTTGGATAAATTAGAACCTTATTTACTACAAATGAAACAGCTAGATGAATTGGTTAAAAGTTTTGAACCTTTAGATACTAGCGCTAACTAATAGCCGTAACGGCGAACTTATTCAGTTAGTTTCGCCGTGTTGTTTACACTTGAAGTTTCTTCAATTTCAACTATAAATTTTTGTAGTTCTTTTTTGGCAGCATTAGATCCTAACAAAAGTTTAGAAGCTTCAATTGAGTTCAATGGTTGCAAGTCTTCCAAGTTTTGTTGAAGTAAAGCGTCAATGGTTGTTGCTAGTGACAAGCCCATTTCAGTTGTTTCATTAGCGCTAGCAAAACTGATAGCACTGGCGTTTAAAGCAATCGCAATTGTAAGATATTTTAAGTTTTTCATATTTTCTCTAAATTATTTTCATTTAACATTATCATTTTTGCTATATTTATTTAACAAAAACGTACAAATAAGTTAATGTTTTATATGCATAAAATTTTAACTTGGAGCTATTTTATACAATAACGTGAAACCTTGAAAATGACATTTAGTATGGATAATCATTAGAAAAACTAATGATTAAAAAGCGTTTCTAGTTTATCCTTAACACAATTCACTAAAAATAAGATTTGTCATGAATCGCCGATTGCCCCCATTGAATGCCCTTAGAGCATTTGAAGCTGCTGCAAGGCATTTAAGTTTTACGAAAGCGGCAGATGAGCTTTACGTAACGCAAGCCGCAGTTAGCCATCAAATTAAAAGTTTGGAAGAGTATCTTTCGATCAAATTATTTTTACGTAAGAATCGTTCTTTGTTACTTACAGAGCAGGGACAAAGCTATTACCTTGAATTAAAAGAACTGTTCGAATCACTACACTCAGCTACTGAGAGGCTTCTCGCGGCAGGCGCTAAAGGTGCTCTAACTGTGGCCATGCCTCCAAGCTTCGCCATCCAATGGTTAGTGCCTCGGGTGAACCAATTTAGCCAGCAATACCCTGATATAGATGTGCGAATCAAAGCCATAGATTTTGATGATGGTTTCTTAGAGGACGATGTTGATGTGGCTATCTATTATGGGCGAGGCAAATGGTCAGGGCTAAAAGTAGACAAACTTCATACTGAGTATTTGACACCTGTTTGCTCGCCAATGCTATTTAACGGTACTAAGCCTTTAGATAGTCTCGATGATCTTAAATACCATCGTTTGTTACACGACAGTACCCGCGAAAGTTGGAAAACGTTCATTAGACAATTTCATGTTAGCGGCGTCAAAGTCGAGCAGGGGCCCATTTTTAGTCACACTATGATGGTTCTTCAAGCCGCGGCACTTGGGCAAGGAATTGCGCTTGCAAATAGTGTGTTAGCACGACCTGAATTAGCTTCTGGACGATTAGTCTGTCCATTTGAAGAGCGTTTAGTGAGTAAAAGTAGTTATTATCTTGTTTGTCATGAATCTCAAGCCGAGTTAGGTAAAATTGCGACTTTTCGGCATTGGTTGTTAGAACAGGTTAAAGAAGAGCAAGATGGGGAGCAAGATGAAGTGCTTAATTGATCGTCCTGAAAAGCCGTTTGCTCGGTTTATTTTTGCCCATGGAGCTGGCGCGAATAAACATAGTGAGTTTATGCAACAGGTTGCCGAATTACTCTGTCAAGGTGGAGTAGAGGTTGTACGCTTTGACTTCCCATACATGCTTCGAGCAGCGGAAAAAAATAAACGCCAGCCCCCTGATAGAGCTAATATTTTGCTGCAAGATTTTACAGAGATGATAAATAGTGCCGATACAGAGCTACCATTATTTATTGGTGGTAAATCCATGGGGGGAAGAATGGCCTCGATGCTTGAGTCACTTGCTCGAGTTAAAGGTGTTATTTGTTTAGGGTACCCTTTTCACCCACCAGGTAAACCTGAAAAGGAACGCACTGAACATCTATATTTATCAAACGCACCTATACTGATTATTCAGGGAGAGCGGGATACATTCGGGAATCGCAGTAGAGTGGAGTCATATCCACTCCCTAAAAATATAGAAGTTCAATTCTTAGCAGCGGCAGACCATAGTTTTGTACCGCTTAAATCGAGTGGAATTACAGCCGTTGAACATATTAATTCTGCAGCCGATAGAATGATAAAATTTATGAAGGGACAAATATGAAGTTTTTATTAATGTTCGCTGCTAGTAGTGCAGCGCTATCAGTATTGCTCGGGGCTTTCGGGGCGCATGCATTAAAGACCTTGTTAACTGAGAATTCGTTAGGCTACTTTCACACTGCTGTGCAATACCAAATGACCCATAGTCTTGCTATGTTGGCATTTTTAGTTTTTTACAGTTTTTGGAAAAATGAGTGGTTAATTTGGGGAGCACGTTCGTTTGCTTTTGGGATTATTTTTTTTAGTGGCAGCTTATATACGTTAGCATTGACTAACTTAAAGTGGGTTGGTCCAATTACACCATTGGGTGGATTATGTTTTATAGCCGGTTGGGTATGTTTATTAGTGGCAGCTTACGAATATGAGAATTAATTCTCTACTATTATATTGCCGAGCAGGCTTTGAGGCTGATCTGTGCACTGAACTGCAAGAACAGTTGAGTAAGCTAGGTGTATTTGGTTATCCGCTGTTTTCCAAAAAATCGGGTTTTGTCCGATTTATCTGTCATCAAGATGGAGATCCAGAAAAAGTTATTCAACAACTGGCCGTAAAAGATTTGGTCTTTGCTCGTCAAATGTTTGCGTGCACAGAACCTATTTCTCTCACTGATACTGCAGATCGTATCTCTCCCATCTTAGAAAATTTGCAAGACCAAAGTTTATTTGGTGAACTGCGGGTTGAACATGCAGACACTACAGATGGTCGCGAACTATCTAAGTTATGTCGAAAGTTAGCGGTACCATTACGACAAAGTTTACGTAAAAACAACTTACTGACAGCAAAAGAACAAACTAACAAACCTTGTTTATTTGTATTTTTTGTCACTGGTGTTGAAGTGATTCTTGGATTCTCTAACCCTAAAAAGCACAGTCCGTTGCCGCTAGGCATTTTACGTTTGCGTTCACCTTCATCTGCACCCAGTCGTTCAACCCTTAAATTAGATGAGGCCATTCAGGTTTTTATCCCCAAAGCTGAGATGCAAATCCGTTTTGAACCAGGTATGCACGCCGTAGATTTAGGGGCATGTCCAGGTGGCTGGACATATCAATTGGTGCAGCGAGGGCTTTTTGTGCAAGCGGTTGACAATGGCGCTATGGATGCAGCTTTGATGGAAACAGGGCAGGTTAGCTACTTTCCTGAAGATGGCTTTAAATACGAACCCCGTAAAAAGAATGTTCATTGGCTAGTTTGCGATATGATTGAGCAACCCCAGCGCGTGGCGAAACTTATGGCTAACTGGCTAATTAAGGGATGGTGTAAAGAAGCTATTTTTAATTTAAAGTTGCCCATGAAACAAAGGTACGAATCGGTTACCCAAGCGAAGCAACTTGTGCATGAAATGATGGACAAACATGCGATTAAATATGAATGGCAAGCGAAACACCTTTATCACGACCGAGAAGAAGTGACCGTTCATATTAAAACCCTCTAGCGTTTTAAAGCGCGACTTTCAGCTTAGGCTTATCCGCTTTTATTTAATGATTAGTTTTTAAGCTGTCGATTAATTGCTTTTTTTAAGGCTTGCCACTGTTGTTTTATTCGTGTTCTATTACTCGATTTTTGAGCATTGGTGTTTTGCTGGTAATGATGGCGCATATAAATATGCGTCACATTGCTAAAAGGTTGGTGTAGTGAATTGGGAAGCTTGTTTTTTACATTATTGGCAAAGTCTAGTGGCCCTTGGGATTTTGCCCGGTAGATTTTAAGCTTGTTCAAGAGCTTTTCTGATTTTTGATAGTACAGGGTAATATGATCAGGTTTTTTGCGATGTAACGATGGCAGAAAGAAAAATGCCAATAAAAGCACGATCAAGCCGATCACACTGAGTCCAAATAGGGCTAACTTTTTTGGGGTCAACTCGCCAATTAATGATTTAATTAAGTCTTTTTGGGAGTTTTTATCGAAACCTAACACCCACTTGGTCCATACGAAATCAATATCTTTTAGTAAAAGCCTAAACTCATTTAACCAAGCTATTGCGCTATAGCGACTAAGTGAGAAGGGGGAGTCAATCAATTCTGCTGCTTCTTCTATTGCTGATCTTAACCCATACTCTACTCTATCAGGAGCTACCACTGCAGTTGGATCATAGCGCTGCCACCCCAAATCTGAATGCCATGCCTCAATCCATGCATGGGCATCATATTGATACACACTCATGTAATTTTGCTCACGCATTTCGCCGCCTTGATAACCTGTCACTAAGCGAGTTGGAATCCCTGCAAGTCGCAGAATATACGCCATAGCAGAAGCATAGTGGGAACAAAACCCTTGCTGTTGTGCAAATAGAAACGTATCTACAGTATCTATTTGCATTAACGGAGGCTGTAAGGTGTATTCAAAAGGTTGCTCAGCAAAATATGCCAATACTTGGCGTATGAATTCCTGATCATCGGGATATTGCGATCGCAGGTTATTAACCCAAATTTGAGTTTTGGGATTTCCTGTGTCCGGCAGTTGCAAATTAATCCGCCTGTCTACACTATAGATAGCTTGGTTAAGAGGTGTCTCGGGATACGATCGCAATGTATATTGAAAGTTACTTACCAGCGGCGTGTGACTTGTTAATTGATATTCGTGGCTTTGCCAAATCTGGTTTGCACTCTTGGGACCTTCTGGAACGCCAACATCAATACTATATAACCAGTTTTGATGGGTTGGCTCAGCAATAACCTCATAGCTATAGAATTTTCCAGTAAGTGTGGGAGTGAATTCTTTATTAAACCGTTTGTACTGGCGCTGAATCGCTTTTCGTTCTGCAGATACTCGCCAAGTTTTACCGTCGAACTCTTCCATAACCAGAGCCCGCCAATAGCGTTCTTGAGGGACAGGGATGGCGCCTTTGAATGTTACTCTAAATGCTAATTCTGCACTTTGAGACAACTGCGCAATATCTCCAGGAGTGACCTGTTCTGCTAATCCGGTTTGATGCGATTTGGCCGTGGGCATTTGCCACAATGGGCCTATTTTGGGCAGTACAATAAACAATAAGGCGGTGATAGGTAAAGCCTGCCCTGCCATAATCGCGATTCTTTTTAAATTAGCGTCAAAGCCGACGCTAGGACTGATATTGCAGGCTAGAGAAAGCAAAAGCAGCAATGTTAGGAACAAATAAAAAATGCTAAAACCTATGCTATTTTGGAATATAAAACCGCAACCAATCAGGAAGCCACAGCAGGTTATTAATTGATAATAATCTTTCATACTGCGTAACTGCATTAACTTTAATGAGCAGGCTAAAACTAACAGGTTTATCATGCCTAGAAGTACCCCTAGCTGGAAACTAAAATAGGCCAGTACAATTGCACTTAACAGTGCTAAGAGGTTGAGTGTACGTACAGATGGAGCATGCTTGTGTAACTCTAAGTACAGTGCGCTGCGCATCACAACAGCGCACACCACTAAAATGAGAATCCAGCCCATTACTGGCTCAAGTAAACTCAAACTAATACACAGAAATACCATAGTCAGTATGATATGAGCATGATTTTTAGCAGAAGAGTTCATCATTTAACGCCTTCCAAATAAGGCGTGTGCAAAGCAAGCGCCTTTAAACAGGCATATTGATGTTCTATTCCACTACTAGGCGTAATTTTAAGGTTACCCAAGTCCAAACCAAATACACCATTGTTCCTAGTTAATTCAATAACTTGAAAGCTCAACTCGCTGAGTTTGTGTTCTAAATCATGGGAATTTAGCGACGCCAAGATTAACCAGCCTGTTGCACCTGATTGATTGGAAAACTGTTTGGAGATCATGCCTTGGCCTTTGGCGACTTGTTTCCAGGCCACATGATAAAGGGGCTCACCTTGTTTGTATGGCGCTAGGCTATCAAAATCATCGTGACCTTTGAGCGACGAATCTGCTTGGTTGAGGTGCACTGAGTCTTGTTTATCAATTAGGCGAACTTTGCTAGCCAAAGGTTTGGGGTAAACCACAATATCAGATGAAAAAGCTAGGTGAGTCCAACAACTGATTAATCCCAAAGGAAAAGTACTGGTTAGTGTGACTCGGGGTAATTTCAATCTACCTCTTTGTGGGCAATCCAAAGGAAGGTAAATAGGATTCGAAAAATTGTCCAAGTCCACATTAATATTATTTTTCACCTTCCAAAAATTCAGTTTAAGGATTCCGTGGGAAACTTGTTTATTATTGTTAAACCAGATTGGTATTTGTAGCTTTTCCCCTGCAAATCCATGTTGAATTTTACCCAATTGAATTTCCAACTTGGCAAAATTTAGATATGCGATAAATAAATTCAGAAGGAATAATGAGACTAAAAAATAACATAACATTATCATTAAGTTATTTTGATAATTGGTTCCTAAAATAAATAAACCCACACATAACAGGATAAACAATCCTCCGAAACGCGATGGAAAAATGAAAATACTACGGTAGTTCAATTTATAGTTATTGGCTTCAGGAATGCGCCTATCTAACCATCTCTGTGCAGTTGATTGACAACCAAACATATTAGGCTGCCAACGGGTCAATGGCTTCTAGTAGCCGATCACTCAAACTCGTTTGCCCATTAAAGTCGGACAAAGCTGCGCGCATTCGATGTTCTGCTACCGACGGTAACACCGCTTGGGTATCTTCAGGTATGACGTAATCTCTGCCGTGCAAAAACGCCCAGGCTTTGGACGCTTGCATCAGTGCCTTACTTGCTCGTGGGGACAAGGGATTAGGGAAACCTTCGTTTTCACGGCTATGGGTTACTAATTTTAGAATGTAATCCAATATGGCATCAGATACATTTACCTTATTTATTTGCTCTTGCATTTGTGTAAATTCGGTAACAGTTAAGCAGGCTTGTTGGGGTTTTTTAGTCCCGAAATCTTGCTCCAAAAGCATTTTCTTTTCAGCTTGCCAATCTGGATAACCTAATTGAATACGCATTAAAAAACGATCCAATTGAGATTCAGGTAAAGGGTAGGTCCCTGATTGATGCATTGGATTTTGTGTCCCAATAACAAAAAATGGGGTAGGTAAAGCTCGTGTTTCACCGTCTAGACTAACTTGTTTTTCTTCCATGGCTTCTAACAAAGCGCTTTGGGTCTTGGGACTAGCGCGATTAATCTCATCAGCTAAAATCAATTGATTGAAAATCGGTCCTGGATGAAATTGAAAGGATTGTTTGGTGCTATCAAAAATGTTTAAACCCAGCATATCCGCAGGCAATAAATCAGAAGTAAATTGAATGCGGGAAAAATCCAACCCCAATACTGCCGCAAGTGCATGGGATAGGGTAGTTTTGCCCATTCCGGGTAAATCTTCTATCAACAAATGACCATTAGCCAATAAACAGGTAAACGCTAATTTAATCTGTTGGTGCTTGCCAATGACTTGTTCTGAAACCTGACTTATCGCATTTTGCAATTGTGGGTGCATAGTTGGCAATACCTTGTTTTTTATTTTAGTATTTGAAAAGAAACAGTTACTCTATTTAATTCTAGACCATGCTGAGAGTCGTGTAACTGTCAGGGTTAATACTCACGTATAGATCTTATTCACTTTTTTATGTCAGGGTGTCAAGAAGCCAACTTAATCACAATAAACGGCAGGAAAGTCAGCCAATTAGAACAGAGAAGTGAATTTTTTACTGAAATAAAAATGTCATTAGTCTTATAATAGTGGCACTTTTAAATAGCAGTTATTAGAAATATGAAAACGATTACTATCGACGACGAATTATATGGATTTATTGCCTCTCAAACGAAGCATATCGGTGAAAGTGCTTCAGATATCTTGCGCCGAATTTTGATAGATGAATTAGGCTTAAAAGCAGGGGAAAGTCCTAGAGTTGATGTATCCAAGCCAGCAGAAGTAAATAAAGAAGTCAAAGATATAAATAAAATTAAAAAAGTTCGTGACGTGCAAGCAAAAGAGCAAAAAAACACTGATGAGGTGGTTGATGCAACGTCGTTGTTCGATTTATTGAACCAAGAGACTTTTGATCAACCCATGAGCAAGGTAGAACGTTTTTTAAAGATGTTGGGCGCTTTACATCAAACCCATCCGGATCGTTTTAATGCGGTTTTGGAAATCAAAGGTAAAGGTCGACTCTATTTTGCGACTGACAAAAATGTATTATTAAAAACGGGCAGCAGTACTAACCCAAAACAAATACCCGGTTCAGAGTATTGGGTAGTCACAAATAACAATACAGAGAAAAAATGTACTATGCTAACCAATACCGCTGCTATCTTAGGGTATTCTAAAAGTAATGTAGAACGCTTAGGTAAAATATTTAAAGCCTAAACTCACTCAAACTCACTACTAGGATTATTATGGCAATTCATCCACAGGCAGGACAGCCGGCAGCTCCAGAACAACTAGTCAATGTAGCGCGCTTAGTCAGCGCTTATTATTCCAATAAACCGAATCTAGACGATCCTACACAAGCTGTGGCGTTTGGGACTTCTGGTCATCGTGGTAGTGCTTTTTTAAATACGTTTACGGATGTCCACATTGCGGCTATATGCCAAGCATTGGCGGAATATAGAAGTATTCAAAATACTAGTGGTCCTATGTACATTGGTATGGACACCCATGCTTTATCAGAGCCTGCTTTTATTACTGCAGTGGAAGTTTTAGCCGCAAATCAGGTCAACATGATAGTGCAAGAAAAGCGAGGCTATACTCCTACACCGGTCGTTTCTCACGCTATTCTTAACTACAATCGCGGTAAGCAATCCGGCTTGGCAGATGGGGTGGTGATTACACCTTCGCACAATCCTCCCGAGGATGGTGGATTTAAATATAATCCCACTCACGGTGGTCCCGCGGACGGGGATGCCACAAATTGGATCCAAGATAGAGCGAATCGCATTATTGCCGCAGGATGCAAAGAAATTAAGCGCATGGACTTTGATGCAGCAATGAAATCAGGGTTTGTTCAAGAGGTTGATTTATCCGCACAATATATTAGCGAACTTGATCAAGTCGTTGATCTCAAAACAATATCTGAAGCTGGTTTAAGTCTTGGAACAGATCCTTTGGGTGGAGCTGGTTTAGGCTATTGGGACATCATCGCCGACCGTTACAATCTAAATATCAAAGTGGTTAATAACAAAGTTGATCAACAATTTGGATTTATGCACCGCGATAAAGATGGCAAAATTCGTATGGATTGTTCATCGCCTTACGCCATGGCTGGACTCATTGAGCTCCGTCAAGATTTTGATGTCGCCTTTGGTAATGATCCTGATTTCGACCGTCACGGAATAGTCACTAAGACCGCAGGTTTGATGAACCCTAATCATTACCTTGCTGTAGCCATCAATTACCTATACCAGCATCGCAGCGACTGGCCTAGCAATTTGAAAATTGGTAAAACCCTTGTTTCCAGCAGCATGATTGACCGTGTCGCTAAATCTCTGGGACGTGAATTAGCGGAAATGCCAGTTGGTTTTAAGTGGTTTGTACAAGGTATGTTAAACAGCGAATTCGGTTTTGCTGGAGAGGAAAGTGCTGGTGGAATTTTCCTACGCAGGAATGGTCAGCCTTGGGCTACAGATAAAGACGGCATTATTTTATGTTTATTAGCGGCTGAGATCATGGCGGTTACCGGCATCGATCCAGGCGAACATTATCAGAAACTGACAGAACAGTTTGGCTCGCCAAGTTATAAACGTATTGATGTTGCAGCCAGTCATGAACAAAAACAAGTATTGAGTAAGATGGATAAGTCGGTAATTACCTCTACAGAATTAGCGGGTGAGAAAATTAACAATATCCAAACTCATGCGCCAGGTAACAATGCCGCTATTGGTGGCGTGAAAGTGAGTACCGAAAATGGTTGGTTTGCTGCACGTCCGTCTGGTACAGAAAACGTTTACAAGATCTATGCAGAGAGTTTTAATGGCGAAACACACTTAGATAGTCTTTTAAATGAAGCTCAAAACCTAGTGGATGGTGTGTTTAAATCCAAAAATGTTTAATTAATGTTTGTTTTCGGTTCTATTTTAGTTAAACAACTCGTGTTTTGTAGAATATTTACGAAAATAGTCTAAAAATTAACATTTATTTAATAGAATTGATTAGGAATTCCTGCTAAAACTACGTTCATACTGAAAACTGTAATTTTATTACAGTTTCGAATTGAATAGAAAGTCGCAAAAGTGGGAATTCCTGTCATGCCAAAAGTTAATCTTAAAAGTAAGGCTCTAAGTGAGCCTGCAAAATTAGACAAGAGTGATATCAAAGAAGCAATTGTTCGTCACCTTCATTGTTCTTTAGGTACAGACGAAAATAAAGCCAACAACCACGCTTGGTGGAAAGCGGCATGTGCAGCCGTGCAAGAACAAGTCCTTGAGCGTTTACGCCGCACCCAGAAATCCCACTACCTAAACGATACCCGAGCCGTTCACTATTTTTCCGCTGAGTTTTTAATGGGCCGTTTAATGTCCAATAACCTGCATAATTTGGGTTTATTTGAAGTGACACAACAAGCCTTGCAAGAGTTGGGGGTCAGTCTTACCGATGTGATGGAAGAAGAACCAGACATGGCACTAGGTAACGGTGGGTTGGGACGTTTAGCTGCTTGTTTTATCGATTCATTAGCGACAATGGACTTGCCCGCAGTAGGTTACGGAATCCATTACGAAAATGGTTTATTCCGTCAAGAAATTAAAAATGGTGCGCAAATAGAACGTCCCGATAGTTGGCGTGACTACGGTAATCCTTGGGAAATATGCCGTCCTGAATCAATTCAAGAAGTACCACTATTTGGTTATGTGGAAACCAAATATGGTGAAAACGGTCGCATATTAAAAGAATGGCATCCTGGTTCTATTGTCAAAGGTATTCCATGGGATATTCCAGTCGTCGGTTTTGGCGGTAAAACGGTAAACGTCCTGCGTTTGTGGCAAAGCCAAGCGTCAAATTATTTCAATTGGGATGTTTTCAATGCGGGTGGTTATGTTGATGCCCAATCAGAAAATGTGCAAGCTGAAACCATTTCTAAAGTACTATATCCAAATGACGAAACCGAAGCGGGTAAAGAACTTCGTCTAATTCAGCAATACTTTTTCTGCGCTTGTTCACTAAAAGACATTATACGACGCTACAAACGTGCCCATGGTGATGATTGGAGCCGTTTCTCGCAACAGGTCGTGATTCAACTGAATGATACCCATCCAGCTATCGCTATCCCTGAATTGATGCGTATCTTGGTTGACCGAGCAGAACTCGATTGGGATGACGCTTGGGCGATTTGTCATAAAACCTTTGCTTATACTAATCATACCTTGCTGCCAGAGGCATTAGAAAAGTGGCCGGCCAGAATGATTGAAAAAATACTGCCTCGTCATTTAGAAATTATTTACGAAATTAACTCCCGCTTTTTAGCTGAAGTAGAAAAAAAATGGCCTGGCGATAATAAAATTAAGCAAAAGCTGTCAATTATTGAAGAAGGCAACAATAAAATGGTACGCATGGGCAATCTATCCGTGATTGGCTCATTTGCTGTTAATGGTGTGGCTGAAATCCATTCCAAGTTAGTTAAACAGAATCTTTTTCCAGAATTTGACCAAATGTGGCCAGATAAACTCACCAATGTAACTAATGGCATAACACCTCGTCGTTGGCTAAAAGCATGTAACCCAGAACTGTCAGCATTAATTGATAAGAAGATTGGTACTGATTGGCCGTTAAACTTAGAAAAATTAAAAGACTTAGAAAAATTTGCAACTGAGGCAAAGTTTCAAAAAGACTTTATGAAAATTAAGCTTAACAATAAAATCGCACTTGCCAGTGAGGTGAAAAAATTAACTGGGATCGACATTGATCCTAAGGCCATATTTGATGTGCAGATTAAACGTTTACATGAATATAAGCGCCAGCATCTAAACTTGCTGCATATTATGGCTCTGTATCGCAGATTATTAGAAAACCCAGCCTATGACATGCAGCCTAGAGTCTTTCTTTTTGGAGCGAAAGCTGCGCCAGGTTATAAATTAGCCAAAGACATTATTTACGCGATTAATATGGTTGCAGAACGAATTAATAATGACGAGCGGGTAAACAAAAAATTAAAAGTGGTGTTTTTACCCAACTATCGAGTCAGCTTGGCTGAAAAAATGATCCCTGCTGCTGATGTTTCCGAGCAAATTTCGACAGCCGGAAAAGAAGCATCGGGTACCGGAAATATGAAGCTATCGCTAAATGGTGCTTTGACTATAGGTACGATGGATGGTGCCAATATAGAGATTGCTGAGGAAGTGGGCGACGAAAACATCTTCATTTTTGGGTTAACGGTTGAGGAAGTCGATAAATTACACGCCAAAGGGTATAACCCATATGATTACTACTACCAAAATGCGGAACTCAAGGCCATTTTAGATTGGTTAGAAACCGACTATTTCACGCCTGGAAAGCCTGGTGCTTTATCCTCATTGAAGCATAGTCTGCTTGATGGTGGTGATCCATATTTAGTGTTAGCAGATTTCGAGGCATATTCGCAAGCTCAAAATAAAGTGGATATAGCCTATCGAGACAGTAAAGATTGGGCTCGCATGGCAATTTTAAATTGTGCCAGAATGGGTAAATTTACTTCCGACCGCTCGGTTCAAGATTACGTAGATCGAATCTGGAAGTTAGATGCATGTGAAGTAGAGCAATCATTTTGAACCTAATAGACTTAGATAGTTGCTGCTAACCTAGCACTCATATGGTTACAGTTTAGATTTCAAAACCGCTGATATGTTATTAAAAGGCTCAATTTTTCAATTGAGCCTTTTCTTTTGCCCTCAGATACGTATAGAATCTTAGTAATTGCCTAGCAGTGCGCCTAAATAAGAAAAATTAGAATGGGTCAAGCTCACCAAACGTTAGCAACTATCCCGAATCGATATGCATTTTTAGATCGCATAGATGAAGCGGTTAAACTCGATAACAAATTATCCTTAATGTTAATCGATGTCGTACGCTTTTCAGACGTTAGTAGTTCCCTTGGTTATCAAGTCGGCGTCATCATTTTGTTGGCGATAGCTAACCGCATCAAATATTTATTTGGACGAGAAGTCCTATTCGGCAGAATGAGTGGTGATATTTTTGGTATTGTCATTCCAGGACGTCATGGAGACAGACAACTTCGTTACCACTTCAATCATTTAGTCGAACACTTTAAAACGCCTATTAACATTGATGGGCACGCCTTTATCGCTGACTTCAATGTTGGTGCTGTAGCCAATGAAGCGGATAATCAAGATACCATTAAATTACTGGCTGCCGCAGAGTCTGCGTTAAAACAGGCTAAAGAAAATAAATATGAGAATTTACATATTCTTAGTATGAGCCAAAGAATGCATAGTGGTCGTTCTTTAGCGTTAAAAGCCGATTTGAAACGCGCTTTTCAAAATGATGAATTAGAAATTTATTTCCAACCTAAAGTGAATTTACAAACCCTAAAGATTACTGGTGCTGAGTGTTTATTACGATGGAATCACCCGTTAGACGGCGTGTTGTTTCCCGGTGCATTAATCGAAGCTGCTGAATCTTATAATATGATGAACGAATTGGGTAACTGGACGTTGGAAAAAGCATTTCAAAGTGCGGTCTTCTTTAAACAGCAGGGCATAGATATTGTTCTGTCGGTAAATATGTCGCCCACTCAACTTTACGACTTCAAATTCATTCCTAAATTACGGGAACTGCAGAAACTTTATGACATTGATTTGAACTGTTTAGAACTTGAGTTAACAGAAGATGTGGCGCTGTCTAATTCGTTAATGGTTAAACGTCAGTTATCTGAAGCTCGAACTTTGGGAATGAAAGTATCGGTGGATGACTTTGGTAAAGGTTATTCGAATTTAGCCTACATTCGCGATCTGTCTATTGATGCGATAAAAATAGATAAAACATTTGTTATGAGCTTGGAAGACAATCCGGTGAATTTGGCGATTATTCAAGCTGCCCAAGTGATTGGTCGGGCACTGAAATGTGACATAGTGGCAGAAGGAATTGAAAGTGTAGAACAAATGCAAATGTTGCGAGAGATTGGCATTGAATGTGGGCAAGGATTTCTTTTTTCTAAGGCCATTAAGCGTGACGATTTTGTGCAGCTGTTTTACACAGATTTGATTGTTGGAACGTCAAAGACATTTTTGTCTAGACCTGCTTAAGCACGGCTTATGCTGCCAGTTAAATGACAACTTGCTATACTTTCATGATTTTAACAGTTAAGAGGTTCTATGTTAGTTGATAAACTTACCGTATCAGGCCAATTTTTGGCGCTTTCCAGATTCGATCCTCAATTATTTAAGCATCCCGTTGAATTCATTTTAGCCAATGGCGTAAAAGTCAATATTAGCAGTCCTGGAATCATTCAGTTTACCCCATCAGGCACTTCAAAAAAGGACATAGTTTTATCCTGTGGTGTGCATGGCAACGAAACGGCTCCGATTGAAATATGCGACGATTTAGTTGCACAAATCCTACGTTTAGAACTAACTCCACAACATCGGCTTTTGGTGATTTTTGCTAACTTACCTTCAATGGATATCGAGAAACGTTTTGTCGTTGAAAATTTAAATCGCCTGTTCAGTGGTGCTCACGCAACGTCCAGTGGCGAGAATAATCAGGAGCGTCAACGAGCCAAAGAACTTGAGCAAGCGGTGGCGAATTTCTATACCCTAGGTAGTGCCTCGTCTGAGCGCTTACATTACGATTTACATACAGCCATTCGTGCTTCTAAAAACGACAAATTTGCGGTTTATCCCTTTTTACACGGAAAACAACATAGCCTTGAACAACTGGCTTTTTTGTATGCTTGTGGCGTCAATACATTTTTGCTTTCTGAAAGTCCTACAACAACTTTTAGTTATTACTCTTCCCACCAATTTGGTGCTCATGCGTTTACTGTTGAGTTGGGTAAAGTGCATCGTTTTGGCGAAAATGACATGTCGAAATTTGCTGCAGTGAGAGAAACCTTGACCGCTCTGATCGTCAATAAAGAATTAAATATACCTGCATTTCCACCTCAAAAAACCTATATTTATCGGGTTAATCAGGTGATAAACAAGCAGCAACCAGATTTTAAATTACACTTCGATAACGATACCCCCAATTTTACTGACTTTAAAAAGGGACATTTGTTAGCCTCTGAGACGGGTGCCGAATATCGCTGTGAGTTTGATAATGAAGCCATTGTTTTTCCGAATGAAAATGTGGCAATTGGACAACGGGCACTGCTAACAGTAGTCGCAACAAAATTATAAGGAGAAAGCATGCACAATGCTGATTTCCAACTCGATCCGCAATTGGCCAAAGATTGCTTTGAAGTATGCAATTTACCTCTGAGTAAAATCTTATTGTTAAACGACTATCAATACCCCTGGTTTATACAGGTGCCCCGCGTGAATAAAGTCACCGAGATAATTGATTTGAACGAAGCGCAGCAGAGTCAGTTATGGTACGAGTCAAAAATTCTTAGTGAATCAATTAAACACTTGTTTCAACCATACAAATTGAATATCGCAGCCCTTGGTAATATGGTTTCCCAATTGCATATTCATCATATTGCTCGATTTCAACATGATGTCGCATGGCCCAAACCTGTGTGGGGTGTGGCTGCTGCCAAACATTATGAACTGAGTGATTCAAACAGTTTGATTGAAAAAATGTCTACATTATTGGGAGATAAAATATGTTAGTAACGACGACAAACAATTTAGATGGCAAAAAGATTGAGCACTACTACGGTGTTGTAGTGGGAGAAGCCATTATGGGAGCGAACATACTCAAAGATATTTTTGCTTCGATACGAGACATTGTAGGCGGGCGTTCTGGTTCGTACGAACAAGAGTTAACCAAAGCCCGCAAAATTGCATTTACGGAATTAACCGAAGAAGCCAGGATGATGGGCGCGAATGCCGTTATTGCCGTTGATATTGATTATGAAGTGATTGGCCAAAATGGAAGCATGTTGATGGTTAGTATCTGTGGTACTGCGGTCAAGTATGTGGATTAAACCTTACTAAATTATTGTCGCTTCCACCATTTGTTGCTGACTTCCATGACGCCATTGTGCTTCAACAAATTACGCGCGATAAGGCAGTCTTGTTGATTTAAAAATTGTCCCAACTCAATGCTGATATTTTCATCGGTTAAGATCATGTGTGGTCGGTCAAATGAGCTTTCAGCTTCGATGACCGACAAGTGTGTTTTATGCCGTTCAAACTGCCAATTGAAAATGGGATATTGAATTCCACATTCAATTATTAGGGTTTTTGGGTTGATGGTAATGATTTGCTTGCTGTAACAATGGCGGTTCACTTTATGCATTAAAAAGGCAAGTAAAGCGACTTCAAATCCGGCAAAAGGTAAAATTAGCCACATCCCTAACAGTGCCCAAATCGACGCGATTAGCAGTACACATAGGGCCATAATAAATACAATCATTTTGGCTTCAGCCCAAGTAGCAGAACGATTTGGGCTCAGCGTAATCGTTGTGATATTGTTTTGCGTAAAATGCTTAACCATAATAATTTGAAACGCGATACACTGAGTCGCCAAACACCTTTAAGATACTGCTATGTTGCACGTCATAACTGCCAATCAAATCCGATGTTTCCTTTTTGTAACCTGGTTTGGTGTATTGCTTTTCCAAGCAGAACCACTGTTGTTAATAACAGAGTATAGCGCTTTTGCAATTTTAGGTGTGGTGGGCGCTATTTTTGCCAACGCAACAGGCGCTGGTGGTGGTGTAATATTTGTCCCATTTTTTAATCAATTGGGATTCGATTCCAATTCTACAGTGGCAACCAGTTTTGCCATTCAATGTTGTGGGATGACAGCTGGCGCCATAACTTGGTGGGCATTTTATCGCAAACAGCATATTGATGATAAGCATTGGCACGAGATCAGCAAAATACTCAAGCTAACAGTACCTTTTTCTGTATTGGGCATTTGGCTTGCACAACTATTTCAAGCTGCCCGAGGTGGAATAGGCGAAGCTGAGCAATTACATGCAGGTTTTGGCGTATTCTCTATTGGTTTGGCGATCGCGTTATTTGCGAGTATTCCTTTGCTTAAAAAGCAGTCCTTTTCCTCTGACTTAGCACGGTTTGATTGTTATGCCTTGACGATAATCGCATTTATCGGTGGCATCATAACAGCCTACTTATCAATTGGAGTGGGGGAGTTAGTCGCCATTTATTTAATCATTCGTAAATTCAGTATCACTTTTTCCATCGCTTTAGCCGTTATTCTAAGTGCTTTTTCAGTGTGGAGCGCCATCATCTATCATGGCTTTTTTAGCGTTGACGTTTACTGGCCTGTGGTTTTATTTGCTGGAGCTGGTGCGATTATCGGTGGTATCTTGGCTAAGCAAGTGGTGTTATATTTTTCAGCAACAAATTTAAAAATCTTTTTTGCCAGTTGGGTGTTATTTCTTGGCTTCAGCGCATTACCCTACTGATGCTCGATTCTGGCAACTAGATTTTTCTAACAAAAGCGCGGTATGCAAGAATCTATTCAATACAATATAGTGAGTTATAAGAATTCAGCGACCTATAAAGCCGACTGGATTGCGTGTGAGCAACCCTTGGAAATTTGGTTGAAATTTTATAAAACGCCGAACCAAACCGAAAAGCTTTATTTGCATTCCACCATGCGTACTCCTGGTGATGACATCCATTTGGTTAAAGGCTGGTTGCTTTCTATTGATTTGGTTTCCCTTAACGATATATTCAGTATTGAACATACTGGCACAGACAGATTAAAAGAAAATCATAGCAATCGGATCCTGATTACTCTGAAACCGGGTGTATCTGTTGAATTATCGAAATATAAGGCGAACCCATTGTCCGTTTCTAGTTGTGGTGTCTGCGGACAACAGAATATCGACAAACTGCTAGAAAATTTGTCTCCTATCGATGAACAAAATAGGGTTTCATTAGCGGCAAAGTCGATATGTGATTTACCGAATAATCTGAGATTACAACAACCGGTTTTTTTTAGGACTGGCGGTGTTCACGCAGCAGCGCTGCTGGATCACAAGGGTGATCTTGTAGGAACCAGTGAAGATATTGGTAGGCACAATGCGCTGGATAAGTTAATTGGTAAACATTTAGCCCTTTTACCTGGCCAATATGCGGTGCTATTGAGCGGTAGGGTGAGTTTCGAAATGGTGCAAAAATCAGCTAGAGCTGGTATTAGTATGATTATTGCGGTTGGCGCACCGACCAGTTTGGCCGTAGATTTATGTAAAGAATTGGATATTGCACTGATTGGATTTATCAAAGCGACGCAATTTAATCTGTATCATGGAGAAAGGCAGTTAATTTAAACAGTTTATCTAACAAAAAGGACTTTTTGAAAATGGATCATACCCCTAAAAACTATGTGCAAATTGTCAGTCCAGTCTGGGCTAAAGACGCAATTATATACCAAATTAACACCCGCCAATTCACCTCTGTGGGCACTTTCAATGCAGCCCAATCACACTTCCCACGTTTAAAATCCTTAGGTGTCGACATTTTGTGGATTATGCCAATTCATCCTATTGGAGTTAAAAATCGTAAGGGCACACTAGGGAGTCCTTATGCGGTGCAAGACTATTATGGTGTGAATCCAGAATTTGGTGATTTGAGCGCATTTCAAGATTTTGTCAAAACCGCCCATTCATTTGGTTTCAAGGTTATTATAGATTGGGTATGCAATCATTCTGCTTGGGATAATCATCTAGTTGAAGATCATCCAAAGTGGTACGCTCGGGATTATAAGGGCGATTTTACGCCAACACCTTGGTGGGATTGGAATGATGTCATTGACTTTGATTATCAAAGTATTGAATTACGTGAGTATATAGCCAAAGCGATGCGCTATTGGGTTGAGGTGGCCGACATTGATGGATTTCGGTGTGATGTGGCCGGTTTTATTCCAAATGATTTCTGGGCAGCTGTTAGGGCTGATTTAGAGACCATTAAACCGATCTTTATGTTAGCTGAGTGGGAATCCAAAGATCTACATCAAAATGCCTTTGATATGACCTATGCGTGGAGTTGGAATGAAATCATGCATGGTATTACGTGCAATGGTTTACCTATTAGTAAACTTTTTAAATACTACTCTTGGAACGAAAAATCCTATCCAGCTGAAGCACATCGAATGACGTTTGTCAGTAACCATGATAAGAATGCATGGGATGGTACTCAGCAAGAGCAATTTCAAGATGGCCTAGAAGCCGCTATTGTGCTGTCGGTTATTGGTGAAGGTATGCCACTTATTCACAATGGACAAGAAGCCGGTGAAACAAAACGTTTAGCGTTTTTTGAAAGAGACCCGATTCACTGGCAGGAACATCACATTGGTGATTTATATCAACGATTAATTCAACTTAAAAAATCACATTCCGCGCTACATAATGCCCAGTGGGGCGCGCGGATGATTCACGTCGCTAATTCTGAGCCAGAAAGAATATTCAGTTTTGTGCGGACCGATAAAAATAGTAAAATTTTTGTCGTATTAAATTTATCAAGTCACTCGCTGCAAGTGAATTTCACTGGAAGTTTGTTTTTAGGTGAGTACGATTCTTTTTTCGAAAATAAAAGTTTAGTGTTTAAGCAATATTCCGAACTGACAATAGCACCATGGGGATATCAAATTTATGTCAATTGAAAAAATTAAACCCGAAACAACGCAAGTGTTAATGGTCGATATACAACAAAAATTGTTTGCTCAAATGAGTAATCACCAAATGATGTTGCGTCGCAGTCTTACTTTACTGGCAACTGCTCAGATATTTCAAATTCCCATTACGGGCGTAGAGCAATATCCCAAAGGCTTAGGTGAAACCCACGAATTGTTGCAGCCTTATGTACAACATAACTTTACCAAGACCGCATTCTCTGCTTTTGGGCAAAAGGATTTAGTCGCGCATCTTGATCACATCCGATCATCAAGTGACAAGCCAAATTTGTTGCTCTTAGGGGCTGAATCCCACGTTTGTTTATATCAAACTGCCATTGATGCTCTCAAGGCGAACTATACAGTTTCCATTGCGTGGGACGCTACTGCTTCTCGTTATGAATCCGATCGGGAATTAGCCAAGCAGCAATTAATCGCAGCTGGTTGTAATTTGCTTTCAGTGGAAATGGTGGTTTTTGGGTGGTTGAAGGATGCCAAACATGAACATTTTAAACGTGTCAGTAATTTGCTCAAGGCCCACTAATTAAAAATAAAGCCCCCTAATAGCATTCAAGAGATTAGCAGTAATGGCGAAACATAAAGCGCAATTTGAAATGACCAGTTATGGTCTCTATGAAGGGTGGGACAACAACAGTAAAGAATTACCATCGATTCGCAACTTTACCACCAAAATCCCAGCCACTTTAGATGTGGAATTTGGTTTTATATTGGAAGTTAAAAAAGGCAAAGGATTACGGTTAGATTTCACTATTTATCATCCAAATATCCCAGATAAAAAAGGCAATGTTATGGAACCGTTTAGCGGTGATGTTTATGTGCGAAACAATAACTGGGAGTTCTACTTAGGTGATACTTTATGGGCTCCTATTGACGACAAAGTCGGGGACTGGCGTATGGTAATTGAGTGTGACGGCAAAATCGTGGCTGAAAAAACATTTACCGTTTTAGAAGAGTATGCCGATGGCGAGATTCAATTTTGGAAAAAACGCGGTTACTGAAGCCATTTTTGTAAACAGACATTTTATTCTTTAAATGAGCTTCGCTGTGGATAAAAAATGAATCACAGTGAAGCGGGTTGATGTTCTGATAGGTTTTTATATCTACTCGTTACCCATGGCGATGGAGTGATACTGCGCTGTACTTTCCTATTGCTAATTCGAATTGGCGTATTTTCTGAAGATTAACTTTAAGAAATTTAAATGTATTAACAAAACTAATCTTCTCATTACAATTTACTTTCGTAACCATACTTATCAAACTAAGAGCTATTGCAAATATATATTTTTTCATATTATTAGCATACTTCTTTGATTGAAAAGATGTCTGTCCATATGACCCTATTGAATAGCGTTAATAGGTGTTTTATTCTGTCATAATACAAGGTCTTGTACTACGAGTGTTCAGTTATGTTGGCATTAAATGCATCGTTTGCGGGCGATTAAACATATGGCGAACATTCTCTGAAACTTTGCTCAGGCCACCTTTTTCATTTTTACTGACTGGCCCTTAAATGCTCAAATTAACTGCGTTACCCACTAAATTTATACTGTTATCGATTTTTGTCGCATATTTGCAAGGGTGCCAGCAACATAGAACATCGGCAAAAGAGATTGATCTCACAGAGCTGACTATTGCCCAAATTCACCAAGACTATAAAAATGGCGAGTACAATAGCCAAGACTTAGTTAAGACGTACCTAAAACGAATCGCCCAGCATAATGATAAAATTAATGCTATTAGTGTGGTCAATAACGATGCGCTAATGATTGCCGCAGCCTTAGATAAAGAGTTTATACAAACAGGAAAGCTTCGCCCGTTACACGGCATTCCTATTTTGGTGAAGGATAATATCAATACCGCTAATTTACCCACCACCGCAGGCTCTCTTGCGTTAGTCGATTACATTCCCAATCAGAATGCTTTTATCATTCAAAAACTCGTTGACGCGGGGGCTATTGTTTTAGCGAAAACGAATATGGCGGAGTGGGCATTTAGTCCAAAACATACCGAAAGCTCTACCAGTGGAATCACTCGTAACGCGTATAACCAAGATTATGTTCCAGCAGGATCTAGTGGCGGAACAGCTGCTGCTATTGCCGCTAATTTTGCAACTGTTGGTTTAGGTACCGATACGGGTAATTCTATTCGAGGACCTTCTTCCCATGCAGCGCTAGTGGGCTTAAGAACCACTATTGGCTTAGTGTCACGCAGTGCCATAGTGCCTTTGTTTCTGCGCAATGATGTTGTTGGCCCAATGGCCAGAACAACCGAAGACGCTGTTCGCATATTAGACGTAATTGCTGGCTACGATGAGCATGATCCGATCACGGCCCATTCGGACGGTAAGATGCCGGCTAGTTATTTGTCGTATTTAAACGAAGATGGGTTGAGTGGAGCACGCATAGGTGTGTTGAATCAACTTAGTGATGACGGCCTTGATCCTGAAATTTTAGCCTTATTCCAACAGTCCCTTCGAGATTTACAGAGGCTAGGGGCAACAATCGTTGATCCAGTTGAGATCCCTAATTTTGATAGTTTAAAAGCCAATCAATGGTGTGCAGAATTCCAACAAGATGTAGAGCAGTTCTTAGCAACCTATGTGAAAAGTGACACCCTGGAGCGCTTAGAAGATATTATCGCAGTTGGCTCCACCTCAGAGTTTGCAAAAGCGAGATTAAAAGCAAACCTTGCTGCAAGCGGTCGTTATGGTGAGTCCAATGTTGAATGCGGAAGTGCTTATTCTGATCCACTGCGCATAGCGTTTAGGCAAGGTATTGAGAAGGTGATGAACGACTTAAATCTAGATGCGCTAATTTATCCTTCTTGGAATAACAAAGCCGCTCTTATCAGTCGTTTTGAGGAAGATTACATGGGTGACAACAGTCAAGTTATTAGTCCACACACAGGGCAGCCGGCGTTTACGGTTCCAATGGGGTTCACTTCGGAAAACTTACCCACAGGGCTTCAGTTTTTAGGCAGAATGTACAATGAACCTAAGTTAATACAGCTCATCTATGCCTATGAGCAGGGGACAAAACACAGAAAACCAGCAGAGTTGAATTGAAGCACTGTTTCAGATTTCGATTTTCAGTGCTAATTAGTGAAAAATATTCAATACGAAAATCAGTCGATAGCTTGAAAAGATACAAGCTTATTTAGGCTGCTGAATAAACAAAAAAGAGCGAAAAATCGCTCTTTTTTTTGGGATAACATAAAGTGTCTCATTTTAAAGACACCCGATTGTAATTAATTACAATCTGATACGTCACCACCTGTTTTTTCTTTCATTTTGATACAAGCTTCTTTTAGCTTATCAGCGCTAGCTTCTTTCATGTCTTCTATTTCGTCGCCAGCATCTTCCATCATTTCAGAGGCTTTATCTTGTGCATCATCTTTCATTTCTGATGCTTTTTCGCTTGCTGAATCCATCATATCACCGGCTTCATCTTTAACATCGTCAAGATAATCAGCAGACTCTTCTTTCATGTCTTCCATTTCTTCAGTCATTTCAGCTTTAGTATCGCTAGCGGATTCTTTCTGAGCTTCTGAACATCCCGCTAAGCCTAAGCTAGCTAAAAATATTGCTAGTACGAGTTTTTGATTGATTGTTTTCATTGTGTTTCCTTTAGTCCATTTTAAAGTGCAGTTTCTTTCTTAAGTGACCGAGCAAACGTCATTGTCACAAATAAAAAGATACCGATATAACATATAGCAGAAATTACAGCTGACATTAACTTGCTAGATAAATCGGCAGGTTTGAAAATTGCCACCAAGGTGACAATAGTCGCTAAGATTAACCAGAATAACATAATCGAACTCCTTACTGTGTGCCACTTGAAACAATTGGGTTTTCACCTGTCGTTTCCATCATTAATAACAGAGAAATCTTTCTGTTTTGTGATGAATAAATTAATAATTTGTCTATTGCTTGAGATATTGCTTAATTCGTGCCACTAATTTATCTATTTGATTAATAACAATATTGTTTGCGAATGGCGTTGTTTTTAAGCGTGTTTGCAATAAATGCGTCTGTTTTTAAATACACCTTTGGTGCGGAGTGTCTTTTTTGGGGCAATTTTTTAAACAATATTTATATCACAAGGCTAAGCAATGGCTATCTTCCTCTAACAATGCTTGCATTTTTTTGGCATACTCACCGCCAATTTCTCGCGCTGCGGGACAAGCTAAGAATTTGCGAATAACGGATAACGATAGTGATACTAATTTGTGACAGTAAAAGACAGGCAAGGGTGCATGATTAAAACATCAGAATTGTTTGCCGAAGATGGGGTTTTATCTACGGCAATTGCTGGGTTTAGCCCACGTGCATCGCAAATTGCAATGTCTGAAGCCATTGAACAATGTATTGACGATCAAGTTCCGCTAATTGTCGAGGCTGGTACGGGAACAGGTAAAACCTTTGCATACTTAGCCCCAGCAATGATCAGTAACAAAAAAGCAATAATCTCAACGGGTACAAAAAATCTTCAAGAGCAGTTGTTTCACCGTGACCTACCGTTACTTAAAAAAGCCTTAGCCAGTAATCGTCAGGCAGCGCTGCTTAAGGGCCGTTCAAATTATCTTTGTTTACATAGGTTAGGTCAGCATAGTGGCAACAGTACCTTATTGGAGCGGGAAACCCTGGATGAATTAACCCAAGTTAGACAGTGGGCGTCTACCACTAAAACCGGTGATATGGGAGATTTAAAGTCACTGTCTGAGAATGCCAGAGTATTACCTTTGGTGACTTCTACAGTTGATAATTGTTTAGGTCGAGATTGTCCTGATTATGAAGATTGTTATTTAGTCAAAGCGCGAAACAAAGCAATGGACGCCGATATAGTGGTGGTGAATCATCATTTGTTTTTTGCAGATATGGCTTTAAAAGACACAGGCTTTGGTGAGCTAATACCGGAAGCTGATGTGGTGGTATTTGATGAAGCTCATCAAATACCCGATATTGCCAGCGAATACTTTGGTGAAGCTCTCTCAAGTCGACAAATACATGATTTAGCGCGAGACATTGAGATTATAAAACGTACTCAACTAAAAGATGCCGAACAACTAGTAAAAGTTGCTGAGAAGTGTCGTTTGATTGCGGCTGACTTGCGTATTTTGTTTCCAGTCACTCCAGAGCGGGGCAATTGGCGACAAATGTTAAAACGCCCAGAGGTCGAAGCGCAAATCAATAAATTGGACGAATCACTGACGGTACTTTACGAAGTGGTTAAAATTCATCTGGGTCGAGAAAAAGAACTTGATACTTTGTTTGAAAGGGTAACTCACGCCAAATCCAAACTGGCTGTTTTAAACGATGTAAATCAAAAAGGTGTGAGTTTATGGTACGAAACCACACCTAAGCACATTGTGCTGCATTTAACCCCACTTAGTATCGCTAAGCGCTTTGCTGATTTTATAGAAGAACCGAAAAGAAGCTGGGTGTTTACCTCTGCAACTTTGATGGTGGATGGCGGTTTTGCCCATTTTCAGCGTTTAATGGGCTTAGATAATGCAAAAACATTAGCCTTGGACAGTCCATTCGATTACCAAAAACAAGCTATTTTGTGTGTACCTCGATATTTACCAGAGCCTAGCAGCCGTGAGATGCGACAGAATTTATTGGAAGTAGCAGTGACCTTAATTAAGGCGAGCAAAGGCCGTTGTTTCCTGTTATTTACTTCCCATGCGATGCTGAAAATCATTGCCCAAAGCTTGCCTGAATATATTGATAACCCAATATTAGTGCAAGGCACCACAACCAAGCGTGCGTTATTAGACGAGTATGTAACCAATAAACAAGCCGTACTGTTAGGCACGGGAGCATTTTGGGAAGGAGTTGATGTACGTGGTGATGATTTAACCTGCGTAATGATTGATAAATTACCCTTCGCCGCCCCAGATGATCCACTTCTGCAGGCTCGAATTGAAGATTGTCGAAAGTCAGGTGCCAATCCTTTTGCACAAATCCAGATCCCCCAAGCGGTTATTTCCCTCAAACAAGGGGCTGGGCGGTTAATTCGTGATGAAAAAGACAAGGGGGTTTTGGTGATCTGCGATAATCGCCTAATCACGAAAGACTACGCAAAAACCTTTTTAGCCAGTTTACCGCCCATGAAGCGCACTCGAGACTTGTCGGTGGCGGTTGATTTTTTAACTGAATTACATACCTCTGAAGGCCTGTGAATTGATGAAAATACTTGCGATAGATACAGCCACTGAAGCCTGCTCTGCAGCCATTTTTGTAGATCAAAAAACCGATTCAATATTTGAAGTTTGCCCTCAACAACATAGCCAAAAACTGCTTCCGATGGTCGAGCAATTATTACAACGAAATAATCAAACATTATCGGCTATCGACTATCTCGTGTTTGGTCGTGGTCCAGGTAGTTTTACTGGCGTGCGTATTTCAACAGGTATTATTCAAGGTTTGGCGTTGGGAACTGAAAAGCCGGTTGTTGGTATCTCTACTTTAGCTGCAATGGCGCAACAAGCGATTGATGAATCTCAGGCCAAGTTGGTTGCTGTAGCGATAGATGCTCGCATGGATGAAGTCTATTTCGCATTATTTCGCAATGAAAATAACCTAGCCCGTTTAATCGAAGAAGAGCAGGTGCTAGGGCCGGAAGCTGTGCTTGAAGGCTTAAC
The DNA here is from genome assembly GCF_040370605.1 of Aliiglaciecola sp. NS0011-25. Lineage (NCBI taxonomy): Bacteria > Pseudomonadati > Pseudomonadota > Gammaproteobacteria > Alteromonadales > Alteromonadaceae > Aliiglaciecola > Aliiglaciecola sp. NS0011-25. The sequence continues at coordinate 31,001 of NZ_BAABWR010000012.1, read as the reverse complement.
CGAAATACCGGATGTATTATGCGGTACGGGCTGGACTGCCTATAAAGCTTTCCAGCAAATCGTCGAGCAGGTCGGTCAGCCATCCATTCTTTTTCCATCAAGTAGTGCAATGATCCCATTAGCTATAGATGCTATCGCGCAGGGCAATTTTAGCGACGCAGAGAATATTCAACCGGTTTATTTGCGAGACAAGGTGACCTGGAAAAAGTTGCCTGGTAGAGAATAGTGGTTTTAACTGGATTAGATTGGTTTTACGCGATAGTTCGTATCTTGTGCATGATTATTGCAGTTAATTTTGGTTTGACACCTAAAAAGGATGCAATAGTTTAGCTAAGTGGAAATTGAATCTTCGTTAGTTGCCGCGCAAAATCAACTAACTATTACTCCCACTGCCCGTGAGCCGCAAAAACAAGCGGAAGCACAAGAGCAGCAAAATCAAAGACGTGACACTCAGTTGCCACGTCAGCAGGTTGTTACGCGTCAAAATTCCCCTGAAGCATATGCACAAGCCGAACGTTTTCGAGAACAAAAAAATAGTGCATCACAACCTCAAGATTTTAGTGCTCGCCAGGCAATAGACGCCTATCAATCCCTTGCCAAAGAAAGTCAACGTAGTGAAATCCAATCGTTACTGGGAATTGATACCTTCGTTTAATCTTATCCAATTAGGCTCGAATAAAATGATCACTTTGGTGTAAAATTTTTCGCCTATTTGTTATGCTGAACAACGGATTATGATGATTTTATATCCCGAAACTATGTTGATTCAGCCAATAACGCAACGTGTTATTGGCAATAGGTGTTAGTATTAGCAACATATCTAAACGATTCTATAGCGTTAATTAGTAATTAGTAGTTTCATGCTTTAGTAGGTAAATAGCCTAATTGGTGAACTATCTAATCAGTTAAGAGTTTATTAAGGTAAAAGTTTAGCAAGTTAAAATTTAGCGGTAGAGAGGATTCTCATGTTAGCGAAAATTGCGGTGTTTTGTTCAGTAGTACTGATGGCTGGCTGTTCTGTCATACCTGACAGTATACAGGTGGAAGATGAAGCAAACTTAGTAGAATATCAGCAGGTTACAAGTAATCCCGAAAGTAATATTGGCAAGACTGTTCGTTGGGGGGGAGTGATTGCTAAAGTCGAAAACTTACCTGATGCAACCATGATCGAAATGGTCGATTTTCCATTGCGTTCTTATGCTCGCCCTCGAGTCTCAAATCAAAGCATGGGCCGGTTTCGGGTCTATATTGATGGATTTATCGATCCAGTGGTCTTTGAAAAAGGTCGTAGCGTTACCTTTACCGGAAAAATTACTGGTTCCGAGGAAGGCATGGTAGGTGAACACAAATATGTTTTTCCGACGCTTAAATCATCTGGATACCATCTTTGGAAAGAAATAGAGCAAGTGAATGTGAGTAGCTTGAGCATGTGGCCATATAATCCATACTGGGGATGGCCATACCGACCTTATCACCAACGCGTTATTATACGTCGTAATAGTGATAGTCCCTCTGGCGGCGCAACAACTCCCAGTCGAGCGACTCAACCTAACCGTCAACAAAGTACCCGTTCAGCTACGCGTAATAATGGTATAGGGCCAGTTGATAAAGAGCCTTAAAGGCTGATTTTTATAGGATTATAACTAATCAAAATAGCTGAGTATCACGGCGGATAATTTCCGGTGACGGCAATAAAGTGTTAAAAAGCGGCATGTAATTGCCGCTTTTTTTGTTTATAAAAAACGCTCAACAGGATACTAAAATGCATGATGTCAGGTTCTCTTTACCTAACTTAGAGTTAGCAGGTCTTGCAAATGGACACACCGATAAACCCCTAATTATTGCTTTGCATGGTTGGTTAGACAATGCCGCGAGCTTTATTCCTTTAGCCAAATATCTGAACGATTACCATTTGGTCGCAATTGATTTTGCTGGGCATGGACTCTCCAGCCATCGCAGTGCTGACGCTCATTATCACCAAATTGATTTTGTCCACGACTTGCATGAGTTAATTTTAAGTCAAGGGTATAAAAAGTTCATTTTACTGGGGCACTCCATGGGAGGGATCGTCGGTTCGATGTACGCTAGCAGTTTTCCTGAATTTGTTTCCCATTACATCACGATTGAATCCTTTGGTCCTCTTTCAAAAAATGCGCAAAGTAGTCCGTCACAAATGCGTGAGGCCATAGAAAGCAGATTAAAATTGCAAGCTAGAGAGCCGCAACATCCCAAAAGCTACGAAGCCGTAATCAAAGCCAGAGCATTAGCTGGGGACTTAACTGAAGATGCGGCAACATTGTTGGTTAATCGCAATTTAATTGAGCAAAATGGCGAGCTTCGTTTTCGCACCGATAGAAGGCTTCGTACGCTCTCGTCAATTCGAGTGACAGATGAGCAAGCTAGACACTTTATGCAAAATATCCAAGCACCGACATTAGCAATAATGGGCACAACCGGGTACGAAGTCATGCGTGAAAAAGTCAAAGAAAGGTTTGATTGGGTGCCAAATTTAACCCATGTAACTTGTGAGGGGGGACATCACTTACATATGGATAATCCCGCCGACATTGCTAAAAAATTGCTGGATTTCCTAGCACTTAATCCATTAAATCACTAAAATTAAGCTACAATCAGGTCTTACCTGTATTAATTTAAATGTTCATTGGTTAACATCGTGTAATCGTATTGAGAAGCATAAGCCCTGGAGGCAAAGTGGACAAAATTTGGTTAAAACACTACGACCCTAAAATTCCTGCAGAAATCGACCCAGAGCGTTATTCTTCAATAGTAGATATATTTGAGCAATCAGTATCGACTTACGCTAACAACACTGCATTTATCAATATGGGACACAGCATAAGCTTTGCTGAGTTAGATAAGTTATCTGCTCAATTTGCTGCTTATTTACAAAACGAGGGTTTAAAGAAAGGTGATCCAGTCGCCATTATGATGCCTAACGTTATTCAATACCCTGTTGCATTATTTGGAATATTGCGTGCTGGATTAACGGTAGTAAATGTTAATCCACTTTATACCGCTCGTGAGCTAAAACATCAGTTAAACGACTCAAACACCAAAGCTATTGTTATTATTGAAAATTTTGCAAGTACTTTAGCTCAAGTGATTGAACAAACTAATGTGAAAAAAGTACTGCTGACCCAAGTAGCAGATATGTTCCCAGCCCCCAAACGCTGGATAATGAATTTTGCGGTAAAATACATTAAAAAAATGGTGCCGAGTTTTACTATCGCGAATACCGAAAACTTCACATCTGCAATTAAAAAAGGTGCTTCTCTTACCTACACCAGACCAGAAATAAGCAGTGACGACATCGCTTTTCTACAATACACCGGCGGCACTACAGGTGTATCTAAAGGGGCAATGCTTACTCACCGTAATATGGTGGCAAACTTAGAGCAAATTTCTTCAGTATTGGAAACCGTTATCGAGCCAGGTAAAGAGTTGGTGGTGACGGCTTTACCGCTTTACCATATTTTTGCCTTGCAGGCTAACTGTCTGACTTTTGTTAAATTTGGCTGTCCAAGTTTACTGATAACCAATCCACGAGATATGGTCGGTTTTGTAAAAGAAATGGCACAACATCACTGTACCGTAATAACAGGTGTGAATACTTTATTTAATGGTCTTCTTAATACACCAGAATTTAGTGAGCTGGACTTCTCGGGTTTAAAGTTTGCTTTAGGTGGTGGTATGGCAGTGCAACGTTCAGTGGCTGAGAAGTGGGAAAAAGTCACTGGAAAGGTACTTTTGGAAGGCTATGGTTTAACCGAATGTAGCCCTGTTGTTACCGTTAACCCACCACAGCTTGAAAGTTATAAAGGGTCAATTGGTATGCCCGTATCTTCTACGGATATCAAGTTATGTGACGATGATGGCAATGAAGTTCCTATGGGGGAGCCTGGGGAAATGTATGTTAAAGGTCCTCAGGTAATGAAAGGCTACTTGAACCGCCCCGAAGCGACAGATGAGGTTATCAAAGATGGCTGGTTATTAACGGGGGACATCGCCACCGTTGATGAACAAGGTTACTTCTATATTGTCGATCGCAAGAAAGATATGATTTTGGTATCTGGCTTCAATGTGTTTCCTAATGAGATTGAGGAAGTCGCAGCGATGCACGATCAAGTGGTCGAAGTGGCAGCTGTTGGTGTGCCTAGTGAATCATCTGGCGAAGCGGTTAAACTCTTTGTTGTTCGAAATTCAGATGAATTGACCGAGAAAATATTGATCGATCATTGTCGTAAAAATTTAACCGGCTACAAAGTACCAAAATTTGTTGAATTTAGAGACGAGCTTCCCAAGACAAATGTTGGTAAGATACTCCGCAAAGAGTTGCGCGATTAACTTAAACGAAATCATCTACTGATTTTATTTAAATTGAAGAGCCGACTCATGTCGGTTTTTTTATTTTCTAGGTGTCCATCTTTTCATATGCAATATACCCTAATAACTACGTTCGAAGCATTACACTCCTTTTGTGTTCAAGCCAATAAAGCATCTGCAATAGCCGTTGATACGGAGTTTGTTAGAACGAGAACTTTGTACCCTAGATTGGGCTTAATCCAAATTTATGATGGCATTACTCTGGCCCTTGTGGATCCATTGGAGATTGAAGATTTATCGCCTCTGGTGGACCTTCTAGCTAACCCTGATGTGGTCAAAGTCTTGCATTCTTGCTCTGAAGATTTAGAAACGTTTTGGCATAGTTTGAATGTGATACCGACGCCTATTTTTGATAGTCAATTTGCTGCATGCTTGTTGAATATGGGAGCGACATTGGGCTATGCAAATCTGATTGAGCTGATGTTAGATATTAAACTTGATAAAGGTGAATCGCGAACCGATTGGATTGCTCGTCCGCTGAGCGAACAGCAATGCCAATATGCAGCGAATGACGTACTCTATTTGTTGCAAATTTACCCTCAGTTGAGCGAACAAATCGCTGCTTTAGGCCGCACGGAATGGATTTACCAAGAAATGCAGCAATTGGCATTGAAAAAATCCATTAATCTCCCTGCAGAACTTGCCTATCTTAATATTAAGAACAGTTGGAAACTATCGGGCATATCTCTGTATTTACTGAAAACCTTAGCGAAATGGCGAATTGAGCAAGCGCGTTTGCGTGACTTGGCATTAAACTTTGTTGTGCGTGAATCCAATTTAGTAGAAATTGCACGCACTCTGCCTAGCCATAAAGGGGCTATTTTTGCCATTGATGGCATGACTCCTCAAGAAGCTCGGATTCACTCAGATGCATTACTCAGTTTGGTTGAAGAAGCGAAGATTGCACCGGTTGAGATATACCCATCGCCTGTAGAAAGGTTGATGACGCACAAAGGATTTAAAAAAGCCTCTGCTGAATTGAGAGCACTTTGCCAGCTAAAAGCGGATGAACTTGAGATACCCGTTGAAGTCCTGGGATCAAAAAAACAAATACAACAATTGTTAAAATATCATTGGCACAAACAAGATGAATTGCGAGAGATGGGGTTGAAACCTGATTTGATTCAGGGCTGGAGAGGGGATCTTTTGGGAGACCAAGTGCTTAAAATAGTCGCCAAATATGGGGAGCTGAACTAATGCTTGTATATGTATACAAAAGTAATAAAAAGCAACAAACGTATCTCTATGTCTTAAAAAAAGACAATTTTGATGATGTGCCCGAACAGCTTATGGCAACTTTCGGTAAACCCACATTTGTGATGATTTTAGCCCTGCAAAAGCGTCAAAAATTGGCTCAAGTGGATATACATAAATTAACCAACGAACTAAATTTAAATGGATTTTACTTGCAACTTCCTCCACCTAATGAAGATTTGTTAAAAGCCCATAAGCAAACACAAGATAAAAATAAAGAAAATAAAGGACAGACATCGAAATGAAAAGACTAATGAATGGGAGCTGCATTTTAGTTTCAATTCTGCTGTTGAGTTTCCCGCTACACGCTCAGAAAAACGAAAAAGATTACGCAGGTTATGTCGAACAGCTTAAAAGTGAAGCGATATCGGAAGGTTTCGATGCACAATTTGTAGATCAGGCGTTTGCCGACATAACGTTCTATAAAAGAGCCATTAAGGCAGATAAGAATCAACCAGAATCTAAAATCACCTTAGATAAATATTTACGCACCCGAGTCCCTGATTGGAAAGTGCAACAAGCCATCGATTTGTACCGTAAACACCAACAAATATTAAACAAAATAGGCAAAGAATATGGTGTGCAACCGCGCTTCATAGTGGCCCTTTGGGGAAATGAAAGTAATTTTGGAAAGATTATGGGGAATTACTCTGTTATCTCCGCATTGTCTACTTTGGCTTATGAAGGTCGTCGTGAATCCTTCTTTAAAAAACAATTGTTCGCAGCTTTGACTATCCTGCAGCAAGGTCACATTCAAAAACAACAGTTTGTGGGATCTTGGGCTGGTGCAATGGGGCAAAGCCAATTCATCCCTTCATCCTTCCTAACTTATGCGGTTGATTATGATAAAGATGGTAAAAAAGATATTTGGGGTAACCCCGCGGACGTATTTGCATCAATTGCCAATTACTTAAGCAAAGAAGGTTGGGATGACAGTATTACTTGGGGCAGACAAGTTCGCATTCCTAAAGGTTTTGATTTGGCCCTTGCAGGTTTAACTAAGTCTAAAATGCAATCTTTAAGCGCATGGCAGGCATTGGGGGTTAGGCGTTATGACGGCTCTGATTTGCCAAAGGTCGACTTGCAAGCTTCGTTGATCATGCCAGATGATGAAAATGGCCGAATCTATTTAGTTTACTCGAATTTCCATACATTAATGCGTTGGAATCGCTCGACATACTTTGGAAGCGCTGTGAGTTATCTTGCCGATCGAATTAAAAAGGGTTCTTAGATGGAGTATTTTCACAAAGATATTAATGGCCAGCCCATCCAACTGCCGGTTGGGAAGGTGGTGTGCGTGGGACGTAATTACGTTGATCACGTCAAAGAGCTTAACAATGAAGTTCCTGATACCCCTTTGTTATTTATGAAACCTTCCACAAGTTTATGTGATGTAAATGCAGGGGTGACCTTACCAGCCGATACGCTGGGAAGTTGTCACAATGAATTAGAGATAGCGATTCTGATTAAATCGCCACTCAAAAATGCATCACAGAGCGATTGTCAATCCGCTATCTGGGGAGTGGGACTAGCACTAGACTTAACCTTGCGAGATTTGCAGAGCAAATTAAAATCAAAAGGTTTACCTTGGGAACGAGCTAAATCCTTTGATGGTGCCTGTCCAGTATCAGGGTTCACTGAAATACACAATGTAGCTGATCTTCAAGCTTTAAGTTTCAGTTTAGAGGTTAATCAACAACTGAAACAGCAAGGCGACACATCTTTAATGATGTGGGGCGTTTATTCGTTGTTGTCACAAATAAGTGAGGTATTTACTCTGTTACCAGGTGATATTGTGCTGACAGGCACACCAAAAGGTGTAGGCCCTCTATTTGCGAATGATGAATTGTGTTTACGTTTGGATAAACATTTTAGCATTAATAGCAAAGTGCAGGGTGAAAAATGAGTTTAGAAGCAAATTTTTGGCAAACTAAATCGTTGAAGCAAATGAACCGTCAGGAGTGGGAGGCCATTTGTGATGGTTGCGCTAAATGTTGCTTACACAAAATCATCGATGAAGATGCTTCGCAAACAGATGGGCAACAAGCTGCCACCGAAGAGCTGCATTTTACCAATGTCGTTTGCAGTTTTTTGAATACCAAAACTTGCGCGTGCACCCAATATGCCGACCGTGATGAGCTGGTACCTGAATGTGTCACTCTATCCCAAGATAACCTTCATCAACTTGCCTATATGCCGCCAAGTTGCAGTTATCGCAGACTCAACGAGGGAAAGGGGCTTCCGAGTTGGCATCCATTATTGCATAAGAATAAAAAGTCAGAGATGCACAAGGCTGGCATGTCTGTGCGTGGTAAAACTGTTTTTGATCGGGACGTTGATGAAAGTAAGTTTGAAGACCACATCGTTATTTGGCCATTAAACGAAATCGATTAACTAGCTAGTTAATCGATTTCAAGTTGTTACGGCTAAAAACTTCTACGGGTAAATAGTCGGCTAAATAATACAATAGAAAAAACCGCTGTATAAATTGCAAATACAACAATCATCCATTCAGGCATACTCATATTCATAAATTCCCAATCAATATTGCCACAATCACCAGTAGCGGCAAACATATTGGGTAGCCAATTGTGCAGCGGCAAGAAAGCTGGGAAATTGGGAACAATTTCACAGGAAACAAAAAATGGATTTGATTCGTTCTGTATCCCCACATGTTCAATGGCGATAAACATTCCCCAAATCGCAGAGACCCCCCAAGTCACAAAACCTATGAATCGTGTTATGAGATTATTTCTTAGGGTAGGTAGTAGCCCAGCGAACAGCAGGCCAAACACTGCTGTTCGTTGATATATGCACATAATGCACGGCTTTAAATCTAACCCATATTGAAAAAATAGAGCTGCCACAATTAAGCCTAAAGCAGATAGCAACAACGTCAACCAAGCCCATCGTGTTGAAGCCATGTCGCCAAAGAATACAAATACATTCATGTTTATTAAATTAACCTAATTATTAGTGGGCGCTAGCTGCGCCAACTTCTGCATCTGGAACATGGTGATTTATCCAGTGCAAATCATATAAAACGTCTGTTAATTCCTGCAATCCAAAATAAGTCGCAGCCAATCCTACTAAGGTTAAGACAATCGTAAATGGGAATGCCATATAAACCATAGTACCGTAAGATAATCGCAATAACGGCGCGATGGCAGAGGTTAATAAGAATAAAAATGCAGCTTGTCCATTGGGGGTCGCAACACTGGGTAAATTCGTACCTGTGTTAATCGCAACGGCTAATAGATCAAATTGGTCACGGGTAATTTGGCCATTTTTTAATGCAGTGGTGACTTCGGTTATATATACCGAGCCAACAAACACATTGTCACTCACCATAGACAACAACCCATTGGCTAAGTAAAACATCACCATTTGTGTTTTACCCTCAAAGGTCAGAACATAGTTAATGACCGGCGTAAACAGACCTTGATCTATGATTACCGCCACAACGCCAAAAAAGACACACAGCAGCGCAGTAAAAGGAAGCGCTTCTTCAAACGCCTTACCAATTGAATGCTCTTCAATCACACCACACATGGTCGTCGCTAAAACGATGACCGAAAGACCAATTAATCCCACTTCTGCTAAATGCAGTGCAAGACCAATGATCAACCAAATACCAATTAATGCCTGAGTAAAAAGTCGAGCGGTATCTAACTTGGTGCGTTGTTTGTCCATTTGCGTGTTGTAATCACTTAATATGCCTCGCACAACAGGGGGCAACTTAGCGCCATATCCAAACCATCCAAACTTTTCCACTACATAAGCGGTAATCAGTCCCGAGAAGAACACCGGAATTGTCACAGGAGACATGCGCACAAAAAACTCACCAAAACCCCAAGATGCTTTTTCTGCAATGATTAAATTCTGCGGTTCACCAACCATAGTCATCACTCCACCTAAGGCAGTACCTATAGCTGCATGCATCATTAGGTTGCGAAGAAAGGCGCGGAAATTCTCTAAATCATCGCGGCTTGGTTGGCCTATTTCGTCGTCACTTGAATGATCGTGATCATTGTTGAAATCTTTTCCTGAGGCGACTTTATGGTAAATGCTGTAGAAGCCTAACCCCACAGCAATAATGACCGCGATAACTGTTAAGGCGTCTAAGAACGCCGACAAAAACGCCGATGCGATAATAAAAGCTAACGATAACGCTCGTTTATTTTCTATTTTAATCAAGAGCTTAGTAAACAAATACAACAGCAAGTCTTTCATAAAATAAATACCCGCAACCATAAATACCAGTAATAACACCACACTAATATTAACGGTTATCTCATGGTACATGTGGGAAGGCGATGTCATTCCAATGAAGAGGGCTTCGATCAGCAGTAACCCCCCTGGTTGCAATGGGTAGCATTTTAATGCCATTGCCAAGGTGAATATAAACTCCAGAACTAAAACCCAGCCAGCTATATAGGTACTAACAAAGTAAAATAGAATTGGGTTTAAGATTAAAAATCCAACAATAACTTGTTTGTACCAATCAGGAGCATGGCCTAAAAAGTTTTTGTAAATGGCTTGAGTCATAGAAACTTGCATATGGGAATCCTTTTACTCATCGACTTTAAGTGCGATTGCATTTATTTATGTCTTCATTTTTAAAAGGTCAGGGCAATAAATGCAAGGTAAATCTGTTGTTAATCAGTGAATTGATTCTATTTGAACAGATATTGTGCAGCTTTGCGACTGATAAAGTCTATTAAATATTTAACATGCTGTTAAACTTTCATTGTTCCATATAAAATTCATCTGGTACAATCAGTTATCAACATGACATTAAAACGATAATAAGAGAGCCGTTGCATGATTTACAAGGCACAAAGTCCAGCTGGATTTGCAGAAGAATATATTGTTGAGTCAATATGGAGTGGACGATTTCCGCCTGGGACGATCTTACCAGCAGAAAGAGAGTTGTCAGAACTTATTGGTGTGACTCGCACAACGTTACGTGAAGTATTGCAAAGACTAGCTCGAGATGGCTGGCTGACAATTCAACATGGTAAACCGACTAAAGTAAATAATTTTTGGGAAACCTCAGGTCTAAACATCCTTGAAACATTGGCTCGATTAGACCAAGACGGGATTTCTGAGTTAGTCGATCACTTATTAGCCGCAAGAACAAATTTAAGCGCTGTGTTTATTCGTGGTGCAATTAAAAATGATGCGCAGCGAGTTAAGGAAATCCTCAAAGGCTTCCCAGACATTCCTGAAGATGGTGCCGCATTTGCTTTGTATGACTATCGCATTAATCACGACATGGCGTTTGCCTCTGGTAATAAAGTATATGTGTTAATGATGAATGGTTTTAGAGGTCTATACTCGCGAATTGGAGGCTACTATTTTTCTTGTCCCAAATCCCGAGAGTTATCTCGCAACTATTATCAAAAGTTGATGGAGTTGGCCGATACTGGTGATTTTGCAGGCGTTGCTTCTGTCGTTCGTGAGTATGGTATCGAGTCTGGCAAAATTTGGCATGAAATTCGTGCTGAAATGCCCAATGACTTAGTCGATTAAATCAATTTTTTTGTAACCTCTGTTATTAGACATTCAAATCACCGCGTTATCTAGTTGGCAAAAGTTTGCATAAAATGTAAACCTTTCTGACTTCACTTGGTAATTTAAAAATACCATAAATCAATGCTTTGCATTAAAGTCCTAAATTAATTTTTATTATTTTAGGACTTTAGTATGCGCTTTCTAATTTAGATCGTTAATCTTGTTCACAGTCAACAAATCGAGGAAATAATCATGACTAAATTAGACGCAATCAAAAGTAAAGTTTCAGACGCTGAAGATTTTGCACGTAAAATCTGGTTAGCTGGTTTAGGTGCTTACGGTAAGAGTTTCGATGAAGCTCAAGGTCAATATGAGAAGTTGACATCTGAAGCAGGTAAAGTATTTGAAGAGTTAGTTGAAAAAGGTGAAGTTTTAGAAACTGAAGCTAAAGCTAAAATCAAAGCTAAAACTAATGTTGAAGAACGTGTAACTGAAGTTCGTAAAAAACTAGGTTTAGATTCTTCAAGTTCAGAAGACAAAGTAGAAGAACTTTCTGCAAAAATTGATGCATTAACTGACGCTGTTGCAAAATTAGCTGCTAAGTAATGTTATCAAGTTCAGGATTGTCTGTAGGCCTTAATTAAGGTCTACAGTACCTGAACACATTATATATGTACTTGGATAATTAAGTCGGGGGAGTTATGAAAGCGATAAAATCTGTTGAAGAAACTGGGCGTAAATCCTGGTTAGCTAGTGTTGGCGCATATGGGGAAAGTTTAAATAAATCCACAGATGCACTGGACAAACTCTATACAGACGGCAATGCTTTAGTACAGGACCTGATTATACGCGGTGAATCGGTAGAAGCGGAAATCAAAGCTAAACTAGAACACAGCCCAATATTTAAGGGGAAGTCGATGTTAAAAAGCAAAATTGATATGTTCAAGGCGAAATTGGGCATGCAAAGTCATAGTCGCGAAATTCAACTAGAAATACTCTCTAACAAAGTTGATAACCTAATTGATGTTGTCGCAAAACTTGCTCAGAAAAAAGCAGCTGAACAAAGTGCTGCAAAATCAACGGCAACACCTGCTGCTAAAGCGAGCACTAAGACAACTGCCGCTAAAACTGCTACTACACGTAAACCTGCCGTTAAAAAGACTGCTAGTGCTAAACCTGCCTCAGATGCAGCTAAAACGCCAGCAAAGACAACGTCAACGACGACAAGAACTCGTAAACCAGCAGCTAAAAAGCCGGCTGCAGATAAAGAATAGTAGAATAACTACTCGGTCTTGATGACCATCAATCTATAACGCCAGATTATAACAAACTTGCGACAAGTTGAGATGAGTTGGCGTTGTGGTGATTTGCTCTGGATCTTACACACTGCTCAGTTGAATTTGATGTCTTTGTATAGGACATACGCGTTGTATAAGCGGCATTGTCTTTACCACCAAAGCTGACTAGTGGCTTTTTAAAGAAGTGCTGACGACATGTTGTACTTAAGCGCATTTTCTCGCTTTCTTGTTACTCATTCCACATACAAATGCATTTGCGATTAAACACCTATGCTGTTTGCAACAGAATTTACTTGGCACAAATGAGAGTTCAAATGTGCCAAATTTTTACATTCTTTCAGCCATAATCCGCGAACAACTGTTTTGTTCTTCCTTCTACCACTGTGTTTACGCCGATTTAGAGTTGTTGACTAAGCTCAATCCATTGTGTTGAGTCAATACTCGTTCTTCTCTGGCTTTAAGCAACTTCAAGTATTTCCCGAATGTTTTGCTAATTTGGGTATCACGTTTGATCCGATCTATTTGTGGCCAGGTTGCTCTTTCTGCACTTGAAATTAGTTTTTCAATACTGCGTAACGACGGATTGGCTAAGATATGTTTTAAACTTGCGAATCCTCGTTTAGGTAAAATATTGATATCACCTACATACTGCTGATCTATGATTGAACGCAACTTGTGAATTCCCAGTTTTGCGCCTTTATGAGAAGTCATACCTTCTAAAACATCAAATGCGTAAATACTATTCAATTTGGTAATGTTAGCTAAGTGGCGCCAAGTTAAGGCTCCTATTCCTCGGCTATCTTTTTTGTCCCGAGATAAAAAAGGTACGGCTAAGGGATTAGTTTGACTAACAATACTATGGTTTACCCCATATAAGCGGGCGAGTTGTTTAAATGGCATGTCAGCCATCAATGAGCCATCTGCAAAACGTCGGTTAGGTATGTATGGAACAATCTTGCCATCTGCTTGTTTCGCTTTTAATTGCACTGGACTAAATACCAATGGAATGGCACAGGATGCTCTAACCGCTTGGGTAATAATTGCGTTAGGTGACGTTTTAGCATTGAGCAGACGTGAATACTGGTGCAAATCAGATGGCGACACGGTAACAGTCACATGTCGTCCAGTTTTCTTGAAAGCCTCTTCAAATGTCATCAAATCAAAGAGTTCAATGAATGCATTTTCTAAGTTGGTGCTATCCATTAAACTATTTTGACCAAAACCTTGCCAAATTCTCCAATTACTAAAATTTTCGTAGATATTTTGTGGCTCTAAGGCGATTTTGAGTTCTTCGTTGGTACGGGTGGCAATAAGACTTGCGATGATAGATCCGGCGCTAGCGCCTGAAATTACATCTGGCAGCAAGTCATGCTCAGTAAGTGATTTAACGACACCACCATGAAAAAATCCAAGCCCAGCACCGCCGCTTAACATTAAGCAACTTTTGCCAAAGGCATGGGCTGTTTCATCAAAAAATGACAATTTTTCGTAAAAGTCGATTTCAGACTCGTTTGCATGGTATATAAAATCTAATGACTCACATACTTGATCGATAAATTCTTGAATTAAATACTTGGTACCTATTTTACTGTGGTTTTTCATCGCAGGATTAGCAATATTGCCTAAATTGCCATGAATACCTTCGTGTAAAATGGACATCAAGCCTAATGCATCACCACGAGAACGCGCCAACTTAATTCGTTGAACCCGTTTACGAATTAGACGATAGTCATATTCCTTACAGGTATCCTTTGCCTTCCATTCTTCCGCGCCAGACAATTCATCATGTTCTTGGCAAGCTTCCTTATATTCTTCATAACTATCTGCATGATTAATTGCAGCTTCTAAATCAGTAAGCGAATTACGGTACGCCATTTGGACCACCTAGTTTAATTAAATACAACTTTTAAACATAAGGGTCTGTAAATTCGTTCAATTCAAACCCTAATTTTCGAATCTATAACACCACGCTATTGTTGCTAAACGTTAACATTAGTATTACTAAACGCTAACACTATGGTTAACCAATTAATAGTATCCTTTAGTGTGAGATTATTAATAACTTAAGTTTTTAGAAAGTGCTACCCAATTTAGCAGAATTGGGCGTTTCAACTATTTTACAAAGAGATTTTGTTTGAGAATGTATAATTTGCTGTCAATGGCACAAATTTGATTGACCATTGTAATCGCAAAGTTTAGCCTGATGGAGTAGGGTAGTAAGCCCGTTACTTAGCTGTGACTATTAATTTGCTTTTTTGTAGAGTGAGTTCACGGATTAAATTGTTATTTATTCCTTTTTAATAAATTAAAGGCATCCACGCCACTTATGCAATGGATTTTAGAAAATTACTTGCTGTTGTTGATTCCTATTACCAGCGGGATTGTTGGTTGGGCAACTAACTTTCTAGCAGTCAAAATGATGTTTTATCCAATAGAATTTATTGGTATCCGTCCGTTTTTCGGCTGGCAGGGACTCATTCCTATGAAACGCCAGGAAATGGCTGAAATTGAAGTGGAACTGGTTTTAGGCAAGTTGCTCAGTGTGCAGGAACTTGCAGGAAGAATTGAGGCTGACAAAATGACAGCCTCTATACAACGCCGACTTAAACAAGTTTTGCGCAAAGTGATTAATCAAGTGATGCAGGAGTCTGCTCCTCAAATATGGGCATCCATGCCTGTACAAGCCAAAAATTTGGTTTACAAGCGCGTTGAAGCTGACATTCCTAATATGGTCACTAAAATGATCGATGATTTCCAACATAATGTGGAAGAAATTCTCGATATCAAAGAGTTAGTGGTGAGTCATTTAGTCAATGAACCTGAACTAATCAACGAAATATTTCTTAAATCTGGTGAAAAAGAATTTCCATTTATTGAACGTTCAGGGCTCTATTTCGGTTTCTTATTCGGGTTACCCACTATGGCCTTCTGGTATTGGTTTCAGAGTTGGTGGATATTACCTTTGGGCGGCTTGATTGTGGGTTATGCAACCAATTGGATCGCAATTAAGATAATATTCGAGCCTAAACAACCAATTCGGTTATTTGGAATCACATTCCAAGGAATGTTTTTAAAACGTCAAAAAGAAGTCTCAGAAGTTTACTCTGAAATTATTGAAAAAAAGCTTATTAATTCGAAAAATATTACAGAAATTGTGCTCCATGGTTCGGGATCAGAGCAGTTACTCGAACTGATAGAATTACATGTAAACGATGCTATTGAACGATATGTTGCTATTGCCCAACCTTATTTTGCGTTGGGTGTTGGCTCTAAGCAGTATTACCGAATGAAAGCGTTAGCTGTGCAGTTGATTTTTGACAGTTCTGATAAATATTTACAGTACGCCTATGAATATGCCAATGATGCACTGAGAGTTGGCGATGATCTATGCGCTAGAATGCAATTGTTAACCCCAGAAGAGTTCGAAGGTGTATTGCGTCCTGCTTACCAAGCAGACGAATGGAAATTAATTGTGGTTGGTGCTGTGCTGGGTATGATTGCCGGATTTATGCAACTTTACTTAATTTAATACAGATTCCGATTCTACTTATTTGGTCTTTTCGATTAATTCAAATATACCTACCAGAGATAGGGTTAGCTTGTGTTTTGGGGCCATTTCTATAAGTGGGGACTTAGCCTGATGAGATTCGCGCATTTTAACTGATTGGGAAACGTACTCAGCTAAGACTGGATAATTTTCTTCGATTAATTCATTGATGATTTGTTTTGGCAGATTGGCGTTACTCATAAACTGGTTGGCAATAATACCTTCGATTTCTAAATCAGGGTTATGATCTTCTCTTATTTCGGCGATTTTTTGCTGCAAACTGTACAAGCCTTGTCTGGCAAAATCATCACAATCTATAGGTATCAAGCAGCGGGAAGCGGCAATGAGAGCTGATAGACTATAGAAGTTAAGCGCGGGCGCGGTATCAATGTAGATGCGATCATACTCAGTGCTAAGCGTTTCTAGTGCTTCTTTTAACTTATAGATTTTATGCCTACTGTCTAATTCACTTTCTAATTCCGACAAACGTGCTGAACCGGCAATAATGTCCAAGTTTGTTACTTTTGTTGGCTGACAAAATTCCTTCGCTGGTTTGCGGTGCAAATGAAATGTAATGGTTTGTTCAAATAGATTGGCAATAGTGCAATCATCGTCTTTTTTAATGGCGTCTAGATAGGCTGTACTGTTACATTGGGTATCTAAATCTACCAATAAGGTTTTAAAACCGTGGTGAGCTGAAATGGCCGCTAGATTGACGGTTAAACTGGATTTGCCTACTCCACCTTTTTTATTAAATAGCACTCTTATCAATGGGATTGCCTCTGGATTTGGATTGGCGAAACAGGAACCATTTTCGCTCTACTATATTATTGAACTGCGCAATTACCAGTCTTGATATTTGCTATGCTGTGGATAAATAATAATATTAATGACCAGAAAGTAAACATAATTTACCGAAAGCATGATACAAATAAATAAAGCGTTATTTCATTCGTAGCTCTTGTATGTTCACAACGGGTTATGAAATGATGGGTATTATTAATTTTGTCATATTTTTATACGCTACCGCATATCCTAGCGTAATTTAATTATCGTATTGGCAAGAAAGAGTAAATCGTTCGACTAACTTTGGTTGATCACTATGAAAACGGCAGAGAAAATACTAGTCACTTCGTTGGATTTATTTAACCAACACGGGGAGAGTAATGTCAGTAGTGTTGATATTGCGGTTGAATTAGATATTAGCCCCGGTAATTTATATTATCATTTCAAAGGCAAGGAAATGATAGTGGCCGCGTTATTTGATTTATATAAAAATCAAATAGATACAGCATTTAATTCTGCTACCAACAAAGATTTAAGTATTGAAGAGTTTTTTTATTTTCTATACGTAATTTTAGAAAAAGGCCATCATTTTCAATTTCTGTTTCATAATCAAGCTAATCTTGCTGAAAATTATCCGACGGTTGCCAAGAAGTTCAAACTGCTTATCCTCTCGCAAGAAAGGAGTATAGAAAAATTAATTAAGTCGTTTATTCAAAATAGCAGTTTAAAAGCCACTTTTCACCAAGGAATTCAAATTGTCGAGCTGGTTGGTCTAGTCTTTACTCAATCAGCGAACTATTATGCATTAAAAGGTCAAAATATCAGCGATGAGACGCATTTGTATAAGGGACTAGCGACCATTCTATTTGCTGTATTGCCCTATATAAACCTGCCACCTGGGGAATTGCATCATTTACAAGAAGCAATTGCTACCCAAACTTTGGTCAGTGGGTTAGGCGTTTCCTAAGAATCCGTACGTTTAAGGAATATTGAGATTGAGTAAAAAACTTTCATTTCTCGACAAAACATTTTGGATTACTGAGTCTGAAGATAATCCAAAACATGTCGCAAGTTTACAGCTTTTGGAAATGCCAGAAGATGCCTCCCCACAATACGTTGAAAACCTGTGTAATGAGGTGAAGCAATTCGATAAAGGCGTTAGTCCCTTCAATGGCACGGTTAAAACGTTTATGGGTTTTCCTATCGGCCTCAATGAAATTGACAAGTTAGATATGGATTATCACGTCAAGTACCATGTGGTTGACGACGTTAATGACAAAGAAGCGCTGCATAAATTTGTTGCCAAATTGCATGAAGAATGGCTGGATCGTGATAAACCTCTTTGGCAGTACCACTTTATTACTGACAATAAGAATAAAGAATATGCGATTTATGCCAAAGTCCATCATCTGTATGGTGATGGGGCAACGTTAATTCGTTGGTTCCAAGCTGGCTATCTGGCGGAAAAGAACACGGAAACATTTATTCCGGTTTGGGCGGCACAAAGACGAAGCCGCAAACGCCGTAAGCTAGGTATTTTCACCTTAGTATTTGGTGGCGCATTTGAACTGTTTATGGTGGTGTTTGACTTACTCTATATCGTTTTGCGTCTATTGATGAAGCTAACCCGCATCAACTCAACCTACATGCCTTTGCCTTTTTCTGGCACTAAAACCATATTAACTGGCCAAGTTAAGAAAGGTCGAGTGGTGTCCACGGTAGACTTAAACTTTGCTCGAGTTAGAGGTTTGAGTAAGCGTGCCAGAGCATCTGCCAATGAAATTTTACTCTGCTGTTTTGATATTGGGGTTCATCGATTTTTAATGGATAGAGGACACACTTTCAAAAAAGCGCTCTATACTAATATGCCAATCAACCTGCGAAAACCTGGTGATCAGGCCGCGGGGAACAAAATAGCTATCGTGCCTGTGCGCTTGGCTCACGGTAAAAATGATCCTTATTTACGCTTGCGCCAAATCATCGAGAATCATCGTATTGTAAAACGCGCGGCAAAGCGCTCCAGACCCTTAGCATTCAGTTATTACACTGTGCTAATACAGTCTTACTCATTGATATTTGAAATGTTGCGGCTGTCTGACTTTGTGCGTCCTATCGCCAATATTCTAATTTCCAATGTGCCTGGCCCAACAGATGTGCGCTATTTAAAAGACAGCAAATTATTGGCCTGTTATCCCATTTCAACGATGACCCCTGGTGGAGGCGTAAATATCACTTTAATTACCTATGCAGGAACTGCAAATGTGGGGATTGTTTGCTGTGATAAAAACGTAAAATCTTTGGAGACTTTATCTGTTTATTTCACCGAAGCTTTTGAGATGTTGGAAAGGTGTATTGATGATCCGTCTTTGAACATTGACGATATTGGTGAACGTGTGCGTCAAACCGACTTGTCTATTGTGGATGATGAGGTCTATGATGAAGAAGCCGATCACGACCACTTGGAGTCAGAAAATACAGCTAAAAAGTCTGCTTAGAATTTAAACCTGACACAACGTTGCTCTACACAAACTGATTGGCCATGTTGGATGAACAAAGCTTCTTGCCAATCGTTTTCGTCCAGTTTATAGACAAATTCTGGGTTGTGTTTTGTTTCATCTAGTAACTTAATAATCTGCGGTTTGTGGTAATCCAATACCCGTTGTTTGCTTCCTGATAAATATAATCGCAAGTAATCAGAGGCAATATCTGAACTTCCCGCAGTCATTAAGCCTAAAGCCGATTTGAAGGTACCAGATATTAAATTTTTTACGCTTCTAGGCAATACTAGATCGAGAAGTTGCTTTGAATCATTAAGTAACGCATATTCGTCATTAATCAACCTAATTGAATCCAAGTCTAGTGAGTCGATAGTCACAGTCTTATTTTCAGCATCATATTTGGGTGTCATATCCAATACAATTAGCAAATGCGCGCGATAAAGTGGATTGCTAACCGCATCAATATCTAAGCTTGAATAAAGCTGTACCTTTACGGTATTACTATTGCGTGGAATGTCTATTTCTGTCTCAAGAATGGTAAATGTGCCTTTACCCACAGGGACGTCGACGTCTAGGTGTTGCGGAAAATGTGGCCTTGCCAAATCATTTAACTCTTCGACGGTATAATCTACATGGCTTATTTTGCCTAGCTTGATCATCCATTTAGCAATGAACTTATTGAGTCTTAGTGAAAACCGTTTTCTAAGTGTTTCTGCCACGTAGTTGTTAACTTATTCATCATTATCCAGCACTAAGTGTGAAGGTGAGAGGCTTTTAATGTCAAGTTTGGCGTTATTTATTTCATTTCATTTGTACATTAAAGTAACAACCCATTTTATTTTTTGGTAAACTGACTGGTATGACATCAGAGCAGTTGACTAGCTTTGTGAACTTAAGTAACTATTTATTCGTAGTTGTAACTAACAAAAAACCTTTGAAGTAGAAGCCGACATGCATGAATTAAAACAGACCCAATTTGATTTTATTATTATTGGCGCAGGTTCGGCTGGATCCACATTGGCTTCTCGGCTAAGTGAAAATCCCAATGTTCAGGTCTGTCTGCTTGAAGCGGGTGGAAAAGACTCCAATCCTTTGATCCATATTCCCTTTGGTTTGTCATTGCTTTCAAGAATTAAAAATGTCGGCTGGAATTATAATACCGCGTCACAGGTTAACCTAGACAATCGAGAATTATATTGGCCTCGTGGTAGAACCTTAGGCGGTTCTAGTTCGATAAACGCAATGTGTTATATACGCGGTGATCAGAAAGACTACGATGACTGGCAAGCCCAAGGCGCTCAAGGGTGGGATTGGCAGTCAGTTAAACCTTATTTTATTAAATCTGAACGGCAACAACACGGTGGCAGTGACAATCATGGCAATCAGGGGTTGTTGCATGTTAATGACCTACGCCACACCAACAAATTATCCCAATCTTTTGTTAAAAGCGCCGCACAAGTGGGCATGCCAATTCTACAAGACTTCAACGGAGAAGAACGGGAAGGTTTAGGTTTTTATCAAGTAACTCAAGTAAATGGGCAACGATGTTCTAGTGCAAAAGGCTATTTGCAACCAGCTTTACAACGCTCTAACTTAACCGTGCTCACCCATGCACAAGTGGAACATATTGTTGTTGATGATGGTGTTGCTACTGGAGTTAAATTACATTTAAAAGACAAATTGATACAGCTTAACGCGAAGCAAGAAGTGCTGCTTTGTGGCGGAGCTATCAATAGCCCGCAAATACTCATGTTATCTGGAATTGGCCCTAAAGCGCATCTGGCTGAACATGGCATAAAGGTTAACGTTGATTTACCTGGTGTCGGGCAGAATTTACAAGATCATTTGGATGCTATCGTCCAGCAGCGATGTGAAGCCAGAGAAAGTTACGCTGTAGCGCTGCCGTCATTACCTATGTATATCAAATCAGTATTTCAATATTTATTTGGACGTAAAGGATTAATGACATCGAACATTGCCGAGGCAGGTGGGTTTGCTAAATCCAAATATGCTACCGACCGTCCCGATCTGCAATATCATTTTTTACCAGCAATTTTATTGAATCATGGTCGTAGCACCGCTTTTGGATATGGTTATGGTGTCCATGTTTGTTGTTTATATCCTAAAAGCGTAGGTGAAATAAGGTTGGCATCATCAGATCCATTGGCTCCGGCGATTATCGACCCAAATTATTTAAGCCATCCAGATGATATAGCTGTAATGATTGATGGCGTTCGCAAAGCCCGTGAATTATTGGCAACGAGTGAATTTAATCAGTACGGTTCCCGTGAAATCGGGCCAGGTATTGCTGCACAATCAGATGAAGAAATATTAGCTTATCTACGTAAACGGGCAGAGACCATTTATCATCCCATTGGTACTTGTAAAATGGGCAACACTGAAGATCCCATGACGGTGGTAGATAGTCAGCTAAAAGTGAAGGGAATAACAGGCCTGCGTGTGGTTGATGCGTCAGTGATGCCAAGTTTAATAGGTGGTAACACCAATGCTCCGACTATCATGATCGCTGAAAAAGCGGCCGATATGATAAAACAGCAGTACCAATTGTAACTATAATTAATCACTATCTTGGCTGTTTAATACAAACATTTGTAAAGCTGTTTCACACATCTCATCAATATGACTGGCGTTTGCATAAATTCCATCGATTAATAATCTTGCAATACCATGAATAGTCCCCCAAGTAACTTGGGATAAGCGCAGCGTATCTAAACTAGCCGGTAATAATCCCTTGTGTTGCCAATCACGGGTCATTTTCACTTGAAATTGAAATGTTGGGTAGGCGATGTCTTTCAACGAATCGGTAGCGCTGTTTTGTTTCCATATTGTTCTACCGAACATTAAATCATACAACTCTGGATTTTCAGCAGCATAACTAATATAGCCGTGAATAAATGCCCTTAATTTCTGTTTTTCATTTAAATTCGGATTTTCAAATATTTCATCCAGTTGTAACTTCCAATGGCTAAAACCTTGTTCCGCTATCGCGCATAAAAGCTCATTTTTATCTTTGAAATGGTGATAAGGCGCTGTGCGCGAAACACCAACCTGATCAGCTAGTTTACGTAATGACAAGCTCTCTACTCCCTGCGCCTTGAGCATTGAGGAGGCGGTAAGTATAAGGCTTGTGCGCAAATCACCGTGGTGATAACGGGCTTTGAGAGGCTTTTTATCGGTCATTCGTGCACTTTATCATAGATCTTGACAGCGTCAACATCTTACCTTATCTTGACATTGTCTAGATAAGGTAAGTTTAAGCGTTCCTTTGAGGAATTCATCCAATTTATAGGTACGCATAAGCTAACTAAACAGCCTCAATTAGGTAGGCGTGCTTTACTTATTACCTGTGTACCATCTTGGAGAAAATCGTTTTGGAAAACTCAAATAAAAATTTAGATTTTTCACAATTAACCACGTTAACTGTATCAATAGAAAATCATATTGCGCACATACAGCTGTCTCGACCAGAGCAACTTAACAGCATGATCCCCGAATTTTGGCATGAATTACCAGAAACTGTCCGACGAATAGATCATGAGTCGGCAGCGAGAGTGATTGTTATTTCCGCTTTAGGAAAGCACTTTAGTGCGGGTATGGATTTGTCAGTATTTACCCAAATGGCCAAAGATTTTAGCGGAGAACCTGCCCGAAGAGCTGAACGACTAAGACGTTCAGTGTTGGAGTTGCAAGATTCATTTAATGCCCTTGAGCAAGTAAGAATGCCGGTATTAGTTGCAGCCCAAGGTGGGGTTATTGGTGGCGCTGTGGATATGATTTGCGCCGCAGATTGCCGTTATTGCACCCAAGACACCTATTTCACTATCAAAGAAACTGAAATTGGCATGACCGCCGATGTTGGTACTTTGCAACGTCTACCGCATTTAATTCCTCAAGGTTTAGTTAGAGAGCTGGCATTTACCGGCAGAAATTGGAGTGCTGAAGAGGCGATGGCCCAAGGTTTTGTCAATAAAGTATTTGAAGATCAAGAATCGATGCTAGACGCTGTGATGAAAATCGCGCAAAAGATCGCCATGAATTCACCTATGGCCGTTGCCGGATGTAAAGAGATGATTAATTACACCCGAGATCACAGTGTTCAAGACAGTCTTACCTATATGGCGACATGGCAGTCTGGCATGTTCCAAATGCCTGATATTCAAGAAGCCATGGCATCGCAACAGCAAAAACGCATGCCGCAATATGCCGAGCTTCTGGATAAAAGCTCGATGATGACCAACAAATAAATTTAATACAGGACCAAAAAACAATGACCGCAGATTTAAAAGTTAGTGCACCTTATCCGAATTTATTTAGACCCCTTGATTTGGGTTTCACATCGCTAAGGAACCGAGTCATCATGGGCTCAATGCATACGGGGCTTGAAGAGGCCGAAAATGGCCATGTTCGTATGGCTGCCTTTTTCAGAGAACGGGCAAAAGGCGGTGTTGGCTTGATTGTCACCGGCGGGTTTGGACCAAATGAAGTAGGAGCAACCCATGCGAAAACTAATTTACTCGATAGTGATAAACGTATAGCCGAACATAAATTTATCACTGATGCTGTGCACGCTGAAGGCGGTAAAATATGTATGCAAATACTGCATACAGGACGTTATGCGTATAATCCCAAGCTCGTTGCTCCCTCGGCGGTTCAAGCGCCAATTAATCCATTTAAACCCAAAGCGTTAGATGAAGCTGGAATCCAACAGCAAATCGACGACTTTGTATTCACCGCCAAACAAGCACAAAAAGCCGGTTATGACGGGGTCGAAATAATGGGCTCTGAAGGCTATTTCTTAAATCAATTTATAGCTAGCCGAACGAATCACCGTGATGATGAGTGGGGCGGAGAGTACAGCAATAGAATCCGTCTTCCCATTGAGGTGGTTAGACGTGTTAGAGAAGCTGTGGGTGAACACTTTATTATTATTTATCGACTATCCATGCTCGATTTAGTGGAGGGTGGTTCAACTTACGAAGAAGTTGTGGAGTTGGGCCTTGCGGTAGAAAAAGCCGGCGCAACCATCATTAATACTGGTATCGGTTGGCATGAAGCGCGAATTCCCACCATTGCCACTAAAGTTCCTCGCGCAGCATTTACATGGGTAACAGCAAAGTTTCGCCGCGCGCTAAATATTCCAGTGATTACTTCTAATCGAATTAATACGCCCGAGGTTGCAGAAGAGGTGCTAGCTCGCGGCGATGCGGATATGGTTTCTATGGCTAGACCGTTTCTAGCGGATGCCGATTTTGTTGTCAAAGCCATGGAGAATCGCGCCGATGAAATCAATACCTGTATTGGTTGTAACCAAGCCTGCTTAGATCATGTATTTGAAGGTAAAGATACAAGTTGTTTGGTAAACCCTAGAGCGTGTCATGAAACTGAGCTTAATATAGTCGCAGCAGATGTGATTAAAAATATGGCCGTTGTTGGTGCGGGACCGGCCGGATTGGCAGCTGCAGTTTCCCTTGCCCAACGAGGTCATAAGGTAACCTTATTTGATAGTGCCAGTGAAATTGGCGGGCAGTTCAATATTGCTAAACAAATACCAGGAAAAGAAGAGTTTTATGAAACCCTTCGCTACTTTTCAAAACAATTAGAGCTGCATCACGTCGAGGTGAAATTGAATACTCGGGTAGATGCTGAGCTATTAAATAGCGGTGACTTTGACGAGGTATTGATTGCTACTGGTATTAAACCTAGAACCCCTCAAATTCCTGGTGTGGAACACTCCAAGGTTCTAAGTTATTTAGATGTTATTCGTGATAAGAAACCGGTGGGCAATTCGGTAGCGGTGATTGGCGCTGGTGGCATTGGTTTTGATGTATCTGAATATTTAGCCCATAAAGGGGAATCTACCAGTCAAAATATTCCTGCTTTTATGAAAGAGTGGGGAATCGACATGACTTTTAATGCACGAGCCGGCGTAGAGGGAGTGACACCTCAACCTAGTGCCTCTGGCAGAGAAATCTATTTACTGCAGCGTAAAACCACTAAAGTCGGTGCTAATTTAGGGAAAACCACAGGTTGGGCTCATCGTGCAGGTTTGTTAGCCAAAGGTGTGCATATGGTAGCCGGTGTAGAATATTTGAAAATTGATGATCAAGGTTTACACATTAAAGTAAACGATGAAGTTCAAGTTTTAGATGTCGATAACGTGATTATTTGCGCAGGCCAAGATCCGCTGCGCGAATTAGCCGATGGACTTAATAAACCATATCACTTGATAGGTGGCGCAGATGTAGCAGCAGAATTAGACGCAAAACGCGCTATCAATCAAGGAACTCGCTTGGCAGCCACCTTGTAGGCGAGTTTTTTAACTGCGTAAAAACCATTAAATCCAGGGTCTGAAGGCCGTGCTACAGGTTGTTATTCAATGTGATTTAACGATGAATCTGTGGGTGGGTGCTTTCGACCTGCATGAAGCCAATAAATCGACGGCCTGAAGGCCGTGCTACAGGTTGTTATTCAATGTGATTTAACGATGAATTTGTGGGTGGGTGCTTTCGATCTGCATGAAGCCAATAAACCCAGGGTCTGAAGGCCGTGCTACAGGTTGTTATTCAATGTGATTTAACGATAAATTTGTGGGTGGGTGCTTTCGATCTGCATGAAGCCAATAAATCCAGGGTCTGAAGGCCGTGCTACAGGTTGTTATTCAATGTGATTTAACGATGAATCTGTGTGGGGGGGGGGCTTTCGATCTGCATGAAGCCAATAAATCCAGGGTCTGAAGGCCGTGCTACAGGTCGTTATTCAATGTGGTTTAACGATGAATTTGTGGGTGGGTGCTTTCGATCTGCATGAAGCCAATAAATCCAGGGTCTGAAGGCCGTGCTACAGGTTGTTATTCAATGTGATTTAACGATAAATTTGTAGTCGGGTGCTTTAGCCCCGAGATTATCTTTGAATATAAAAAAACCAGTCATTTGACTGGTTTTTTTGATTTAGCTTTTAAACTAAAACTTATGCGAAATTCGCTGCCGCAAATTCCCAATTAACTAATGCCCAAAAACCACCTAAGTAGTTAGGACGAACATTACGGTAATCGATATAGTATGCGTGTTCCCATAAATCAACTGTGATAAGCGGTGTTACACCTTCTTCAGTGATTGGAGTACCAGCATTGCTAGTGTTAACGATGTCTAGGCTGCCGTCAGCAGTTTTTACTAACCAAGTCCAGCTTGAGCCAAAGTTATTTACCGCTTTGTCGTTGAAGGCTGCTTTGAAGTCGTCAAAAGAACCCCATTTGGCAGTTATAGCATCAGCTAACGCACCAGTTGGTTCGCCGCCGCCATTAGGGCTTAGGCTATTCCAGTAAAATGTGTGGTTCCAGATTTGTGCAGCATTGTTAAATACACCGCCGTCTGATTGCTTAACCACATCTTCCAATGACATATCTGCCATTGCCGTACCTTCAACTAAACCGTTTAGTTTAGTTACATAAGTAGCGTGATGCTTACCATAGTGGTAATCAAGAGTTTCAGAAGAAATATGCGGTTCTAGAGCGTTTCTTTCATATGGTAACGGGGGTAGTTCAAAAGCCATGTAAATTCTCCATTAATGTGAGCTTAGCGTTATTAAATTACTGTCAGGCTAAATGCTAGCGTGAATTTTTAGAATGTAAAGCCTCAATAAAGGCTTTCATTCTACTGTAATACTATGATTTATAAATGATGATCTGGGGATAAGATGCTAATTATCAACCCGAATTACAAATACTTTTTACGAAGTCGTTAGATTATTTATGAATTTGCATTTATTCAAGTATTTCCAATGATTGTGACAAATCTGCGTAATTTAGCAAACCTTTTGGAAAGCAGCGCTTGAAACAGGTAAACTAACACCCATATTCAAATTAACTTAATTTAGAGAGTGGTAAAATGGACACTGTAGAGAAAATCAAACAACAAATTAATGAAAACCCAATCTTATTGTATATGAAAGGGTCTCCGAAGCTGCCAAGTTGCGGTTTTTCTTCACAGGCTTCTCAAGCCCTAATGTCTTGTGGAGAGCAATTTGCGTATGTTGATATTTTGCAAAACCCTGACATTCGTGCCGAATTACCAAAATATGCAGATTGGCCAACATTCCCACAGTTATGGGTTGATGGCGAGCTAGTTGGCGGGTGTGACATTATAATGGAAATGTTTCAGCAGGGTGAATTGCAGCCTTTGATTAAACAGACTGCAGAAAAAAATGCTGAGCAAGACAAAGAAAGCTAAGTTTTATTTTAAGCTAGATTAAAAACTAAAAAAGGAGCGTAATGCTCCTTTTTTGTGATTTAAATTTGTTTTAACTGACTTCTTTGAACAGGCTTTCATCGATAATAGTTGTGTCAATGATATCTTGTGCCATTTGTATACAACGACCGCACTGGCTGCCGACACCAAATTTGGCGCGCAATTCTCGAGTGCTTCCAATACCGTCCTCGCGGACAGCTTTTGCAATAGCTTTATCAGTAATGCCGTGACACAAACAAACGTACATTTAATTACACCTCAATCTTCATGCAAATGATAATAGTTGTTATTTGTATCTTTTTCAATAGCTAATTTGCTTATTTGTTATACATTGTTTTAAAAAGTGATTGATAGCAGGGGATAGAATCGTGAATACTGTTTTTTGTCGATTTAATTAAAAAAAGTTTATTGTTTTCCTTGGGTTTTATTATTCTAGTCTTATATTGTGCTTACAAGGTTTTTAAATCGTTAATCGAACATGCATTTGCGTTTATAAATGCTTTCACTAATAAATGGAGAAAAAAATGAGTGTACTAGTTGGTCGTCCAGCACCAGATTTCACTGCCGCAGCAGTTCTTGGAAGCGGAGAGATTGTTGATAGTTTCACCCTTAGCGAAAATATTAAAGGTAAAAAAGCCGTTATCTTTTTCTATCCTTTAGATTTCACTTTCGTTTGCCCGTCAGAGTTGATCGCGTTTGATAAACGTTATGAAGAATTTACTAAGCGTGGCGTAGAAGTTATCGGTGTTTCAATCGATTCACAATTTAGCCATAACGCATGGCGTAATACCCCAGTTAATGAAGGCGGTATTGGTCCAGTGAAATATACTTTGGTAGCTGATACTAAACATGAAATTTGCCAAGCGTATGATGTAGAGCATCCTGACGCGGGCGTTGCTTTCCGTGGTTCTTTCTTAATCGATGCTGAAGGTAACGTACGTCACCAAGTCGTGAACGACTTGCCACTAGGCCGTAACGTTGACGAAATGTTGCGCATGGTTGACGCTTTGAACTTCCATGAAGAGCACGGTGAAGTTTGTCCTGCAGGCTGGCAAGAAGGTAAAAAAGGTATGGATGCATCTCCAGAAGGTGTTGCTAAGTATCTTGCAGAGAATTCTGACGCGCTTTAATTAGCAATAGCTGTTAATTAGTCATAGAAAATAAAAAACCGCGTAACTGTAAAGGTTTCGCGGTTTTTTTTATGAGCGTTTAAAATTTAGTGAGTAAATACGGGGTCGCCGATTACACTCCACAACAGCACCGAACCTACCATCAGTACTACAAGAAGAATAAGGCCACCGGTAACCACCGCACTAGAATATATAAAACCTTTATCTTCAGGTATGTGCAACATGATGGGCACACCTGAATACAACAAGTAAATAGAGTAGGAGATACCGATAAAAGCTACCACCATAACAAACCAAAGCGCAGGATAAAACGCTGCAAATCCACACATAAATAGCGGAGTTGCAGTATACGCAGCTAGTTCTAACGACTGTGTATAACTCGGGTTAGAATCGAACACTTTGGCAAGTTCATAAATGATAATAGCCAGGGCAATGACCCCTGCAATTAAGCCAAAATACATGCCTATACCCAAAGATGCGGCAGACATCTGATCTAATTTAATGACTTCTCCAACACCAATACTCCAGCCCAAATGATAGGAAGAGTAATAACTCAAAATAGCAGGAATGAGTGAAATGATGCATATGTGACTCAGACTGTAGAAGTAGCTTTCATGCCTTTCGTCAATTGCATGCCATTCTTCTTTTGGGTGAGTATAAATACCCCATAAGTGATTTAGTACCAAGATACGACTCCTTTGGTGGCTTTTTGTACCGTCATTAATTTTAAAATAACCAATTAATAACAAAATGTTAACAATAGTTTCTTTTACAAACGATTTTTCGTCAACTGATTTGTTTAGTTTTACGGCAAATAATCGTATTTAGGTGATGTTTATTGTAAATATTCCGCATAGTTATCTGAAAAAGCACAGATGATGGTATTTTTTAGGGTGCGAAGATCGGGCTATTTAGATTTTGCCGGACGAAATTTCGCCGATCTGTAAAAAAATGGGGGAAGTAACACTCAAGGTTAAAGGATTTATGTAAATTTTCAGGTTGATTGAAATGCCGTTATTTTGCGATGATTTTTCTGCAAACGCTACTTGTTCGACCAACTCGGTTTAGGTTACTTTCACTCGTTTGGATAATTCCATAAATCTATTCAAATACTCTGGTGGCGTTTCATTTTCTCGAATACCCAAGTGTATCGATTTCTGAATACCATTTTTGGCAGTCGGACTGATCAATGATATTGGCTTTATATCCATATGCTGTTGGTATTCTTCAATTAACCATCGCGGTAGCGCTGCAACGCCTCGATTTGCGGCTACCATTTGCAGCATTATCTCAGTATTCTCAATAATTTTATGCTGTTTAACGCTGGCACCTGAGGGGGTCAAAAAATGGCTGAAAATATCCAGGCGACTGGCTTCCACCGGGTAAGTAATTAAGGTTTGTTCGCTTAAATCCTCAGGATTAAGTTGTTGCAATTCAGCTAAGGGAGATTGTCCTGATACGACCAGAGCGTGTTCGTAATCGAATACCGGCGTATAGCGCACATTATGGTGGAATAAGGGATCGGGTGTAATCAATAAATCTATCTCATAGCCCAATAAAGCACTTAAACCGCCGAACTGAAATTTTTGCCGAACATCTACATCTACTCCTTCACACTGAGCCAAAAAAGGTTTGACAGTTTTCAACAACCATTGATAACAAGGGTGGCATTCCATTCCAATGCGTAATATGCCTTTTTTGCCATGGGCTATTTGTTCAAGTTGTTGTTCTGCATATTCAAACTGTGGCAGCAAACGGTTGGCAAGGTTAAGTAATTGGTTACCTGCTTGGGTAAGGCGTAGCTTTCGGCCTTCTTTTTGCCAAACTTGTACTTGATAGTGAAGCTCAACTTTCTTAATGGCGTGACTAAGTGCTGACTGAGTTAAACACAACTGCGAGGCTGCTTGGGTAACGGTACCTGTCTCAGCAACAGCCTTAATAATAGTGAGATGATTGCGATCCAACATATTGTGATTAATTTCTATGAAGTAAATTCATGAATACATAAAAATATACCACTATCTTTCATCTATTCAAATGCTGATTTTAAGCCAACGTTATCTCATTTGGCTATATAGATGACCAAAAGTAATAGTTGGTTTTGCCATTTTGGTGCTAACTAAGAATTGAGATTCACCTATAAGGTATATTGGAATAATCAGGAGACAGAACAAAAATTGTTGCAAAAATGGGCTGGTTATTAGAAAAGTGTTTAGCGCCAGGGTAATTTGGATTTGGCAGCAATAGGCGATTTCTGTCTTTATCTTCTGTTATGCTTTTTAAGGCATTTCATCAACATTAAA